>PLFX01000021.1 GCA_003138355.1 Solirubrobacterales bacterium | reverse complement strand
GCCGACAAGCACGCAGCAACAGCGGTCTAGACAGTCGACGCGGCTGTCTCAGTCAGCGAAAGAGCGCGGAACGCCGGATGCAAGCTCGGAGGGGTCAACGAGGTCCGTCGGAGCGAGAATGAAGACCTCGCACATCATGTCGGGGTGCTGTTGGTTGCCACTCATGAAGCCGATCACGCGCCGGCCGGTCGCCTGCTCGATGACCTCCTCGAAACGCGCCCGCATCAGGTCCTGAAACGCCATCCGCTGCTCGATCACCGCAGTACCACGCCCACCTTCAAGCAGCGTCTGCTCAACGCGCGAGAAGCCGCCGCGCAGCACACACACGACCAGGTCATCCGCGTAATAGGACTTCGTTCGCGTCGGCCCGTGACCGTAGAACTCCTTCAACAGCGCGACCATCCCATCGGAGATCGCGCTCAGCACGTCACCGTGCCTAGGCGAAGTCGCCTGAGGCGTGTGGCGGTTCACTGCGGATTCGGAGAACTCCATGAGAGCGAAGACCACCAAGAACATTCTAGCCCACGCTGCTCCGCCACAGCGCTAAACCGACGAGCCGCGTTGGCAGCCTTACGCGAGCCAGGCCTTCCGCACGCGCCCGGAGGGATTCGAACCCCCGACCTTCGGTTCCGTAGACCGACGCTCTATCCAGCTGAGCTACGGGCGCAGAGCAGGCAAGTCTAGCCGCCCCTAAGCCGCGGTCCCGGCTCGCTCGCCCCGCTGCCCCCCCCGCGCTGCGCTAGGCGGCTTTGTTCGTGGCGTGTCTGTGCGGGCTGCGCCCGCCGCTCTTCAGCCCGAGAGCGCTCGCCTGCAGGCGGACAGCCCGGTGCGCCTGCGCAAGGCAGCGCGGGCAGTACTCGATGTGCCAGCTTGCGTTGCGCGTCTGGTAGTGCCAGTCGCATCGGGGACAGTTGAGGTGCGCGCCCATCGCTCTCTGCTTAATACGTCGTTTCACGCAATTTGTGACATACGGGCTTCTACTCTCAACGGCGGTCAACGAATGACCGATCATGCAGCCATGCCCCCGATCGAGCTGACGCCGCGCCAATACGAGAAGGAGCTGCTGCGTCTGCAGACGGAGCTCGTGTACATGCAGGAGTGGATCGTGAAGCGCGGCGAGCGCCTCGTCGTCCTGTTCGAGGGCCGCGACACGGCGGGCAAGGACGGGGTCATCCGCCGCATCACGGCCTACCTGAACCCGCGCACGTGCCGCGTCATCGCGGTGCCGACGCCGACCGAGCGCGAGGAGACGCAGTGGTTCTTCCAGCGCTACGTCGAGCGTCTCCCGGCGGCGGGCGAGATCATCCTCTTCGACCGCTCCTGGTACAACCGCGCCGGCGTCGAGCATGTGATGGGCTACTGCACTGAGGAGCAATACCGGGAGTTCCTGCGCTTCGCCCCCGAGTTCGAGCTGGCGCTGCAGAACGACGGGATCACGCTGTTGAAGTACTGGCTCTCGGTTTCCGACCGCGAGCAGGAGCGCCGCTTCAAAGCTCGCCTCGAGGATCCTCGCAAGCGCTGGAAGTTCAGCCCGACGGATCTCGAAGCGCGAGCCCGCTGGGTCGACTACGCGGAGGCGAAGGACCGCATGTTCGAGCACACGGACACGGCCCACAGCCCGTGGTGGGTGGTCGAGGCCGACGACAAGCGCACGGCGCGCCTGAACCTGATCGATCACCTCCTCTCAATGGTCCCCTACGAGCACCTACACAACCACGACCACGTGAAGCTGCCCAAACGCCAGGAGCGCGACTACGTGCGTCCGCCAAAGACGACCGAGCGGATCGTCCCGGCGCGCTACGAAGTACGTAAAGACGCGCGCTCCGCGAGCGACTGACCGCTGACGCACGAGGTGGCGTTGCGACTCGGTCCTGACCTCATCCTGCGGGCACGCGACGCGACCGCCCCGGCGCTCGCGCCTGGTGAGCGCTGCCGCTTTGACCTCCCGCCGGCCGCGATCGCGGTGCTCGTCCGCCGCTAGCGGCGGACGAAGTCAGCCCCGCTCGACCATCACGGACGTCGCCTTGACGAACGCCGTCGCGGCGACGCCCGGCTTGAGTCCGAGCTCCTCGACCGAGTCGCGCGTGATCGCGGCGGTCACGAGGAATGGGCCCGCCTCGATCTCGACGAGCGCCATCACCCCACCAACCTCGACCGAGCGCACGACGCCCGTGAAGCGGTTGCGCGGCGAGTTGGGCGCCTGCGTGCGGTGGCGCTCGGGCCGCTGCGTGAGTCGCTCGATCTCCGATTTCGGGACCAAGCGCCGGTTGCGTTCGTCGCGCTCGGTTGCCAGCTTCCCCGTACGGTCCCAGCGTCGCAGCGTGTCGACGCTGACACCGATCGCGCCAGCGGCCTCACCGAGCGGCAGGCTCTGCTCCATCGGCTCAGTATGGCGCGCTGGCGTGCTCGCTAGGGCGGCCCGCGATCAGCTCGAGCGCATGCGGCAGCGCCTCGGCAATCGCTTCGCCGGCCTGCGCCACGGCCTTCGGGCTGCCGGGCAGGTTGACGATCAACGTCGTGCCGCGAATGCCCGCCACACCACGCGAGAGCAGCCAATGTTTCGTGCGCGCGCGCGAGCTCGCGCGCAGCGCCTCGGCAATCCCGGGAACCTCGCGCTCGATCACTGCGCGCGTGGCCTCGGGAGTCACGTCGCTCGGGGCGACGCCGGTGCCGCCGCTCGTGAGCACGAGCTCGCACCGCCCGCCTTCGCTCCAGTGGCGAAGGCGCCGCTCTATCAGCTCGCGGTCGTCTGCGATCAGCTCGCGTCCCGCCACCTCGAGCCCGAGTGCGGCCGCGAGCTCCGCGAGGCGCTCACCGGATTCGTCGTGGCCAGCGCCGGCCGCCTTGGAGGTGCTGATCGTGATCAGCGCGGCCCGCACTACTCGCGCCGCCAGTCGCCGCGCCTGCCGCCCGTCTTCTCGAGCAACACGATCTCTTCGAGCGCTACGCCGCGCTCGAGCCCCTTGACCATGTCGTAGACGGTCAGCGCTGCGACGGCGCACGCGGTCATCGCCTCCATCTCGACGCCGGTGCGTCCAACGCTGCGCACCTCGCTGCGGAGCCCAACGAGTCCGCTTGCAATTTCGACGCTCGCGCTGACGTCCGCGAACGTGAGCTCGATCGGATGCGCGAGCGGGATCAACTGGCCCGTCTGCTTTGCGGCTTGCACGCCCGCGATCCGCGCTACGGCGAGCACCTCGCCTTTCGGTCCGCTGGCCTCGGCCACCGCGCGCGCCGTCTCTGGCGACATCCGCACGCGCGCCCGCGCGACCGCGCGCCGCTCGCTCGGCGGCTTGTCCCCGACGTCGACCATCCGCGCGCTTCCGTCCGCTCCCACGTGCGACAGCTCACCGCTCACCGCGGCGCCACCCCGTCGGCCCACTGCGCGGTCCCGTCGCGCTCGACCGCGCGCTTCCAGATCGCGGCCTGCTCCTTGACGCGGTCGATCGCCTCGCGCGCCCCCGCGAAAGCCTCCTCGCGATGCGCCGCGGACACGGCGACGACGACGCTCGGCTCGCCGAGCGGCACGCTGCCGACACGGTGATCGATCGCAATCGCCGCGAGCCCGTGTCGCTCGGCGCACTCCTGCGCGATCCGCGCCAGCTGCTCCTCGGCCATCTCGCTGTAGGCCTCGTAGTCGAGGCTTGCGACCTCGCGCGCCACACCGCAGAAAACGACAATCGCGCCAGCCTCGTCGCGCCCCACCGCGCGCGCCAGCTCCTCGATCGCGAGGGGCTCCTCGCGCAGGCGCGTCGCGGCGTACGGCGCGCCGCCACTGACGGGGGGTATAAGCGCGAGCTCGTCGTCGGGACCGAGCACGGTGTCCGCGCTGGCGTAGTCGCGGTTCACCGCCATGCGCACCGGCAGCAGCTCGATCAGTCCGCCCAGAGGTCCGCCGGCGGCGAGCTTGGCGAGCGCATCGCCAACCGTGGCACCGTCCGGCAGCTCGAGCTCGATCCGGCTGGACCCGGCGCGCTCGCGCAACATCGCGAACAGTCGCACTTGCACGTGCACAGCGTCCAGAGTATCCGCCACTGCCAGGCTTGCCTGGTGGACTCGGTGTCGCCAGCGCTCGTGGCGATCCTCGCCGGCGGTGCCGGGCATCGGATCGGCGGCGCCAAGCCGGAGCCGCTTGCCTGCGGCATCTACGGCGAGGTGATCGAGCCGGGCGCCGTGTGGCTCGGTGACGCCGTCGCGCTCAACACGTAGCGCCGCCGCCCCGCGGGGAGATCTGCGGGGCGGCGGCGCCAGCTCGGCGTCAGGCAGCTGCCTCTGCCTGTGCGAGCCCTGGTTCCTCGCCCGGCGCGGCCTGGAGGGCCGGCCGGCGCTCGAGCAAGAGCGCGGAGATGACTGCGCCCGCGGCGGCGATGCCGGCGAGCACGTAGAAGGCGGCTCGGAATCCGTTGACGAGCGCCGCCGGCGCGAACGCCCCCGTGTGATGAGCGCTGGCGTAGTTGTTGGTGAACGTCGTCGCGATCGTGGTGACGATCGCGACGCCGATCGCACCGCCGACCTGCTGGACGGTGTTGATCAGGCCCGAGGCGACACCGGCCTCGGATCCGCGCACGCCCGTCAGCGCGCCGATCGACATCGGCACGAACGCCAGCGCGAGGCCGAGGCCGCCGAGTAGGAACGGACCGAACAGGTTCGTCCAGTACTCGCCATGCACCGGAACCTGCGCAAGCCAGACGAGCGCGCCGGCAGCGATCGCCATGCCGACCGGCATCACGACGTGCACGCCGAGGCGCGTGGTGAGGGCCTGGGCGATGCCCGCGCAGAGGACGATCGTCAGCGCGAGGCCGATGTAGGCGAAGCCCGTCGTCAGCGCTGAGTAGTGGAGGACCTGCTGCATGTAGAGGGTGAGGACGAAGAACTGCGCGAAGACCGACGCGCCCAGCAAGAGCCCGCCGACGTTCGAGCCGGAGAGCGTCCGTAGGCGGAAGATTCGCAGCGGGAGCAGCGGCGCCTTCGAGCGGATCTCGATCGCGAAGAAGCCGCCGATGAGCGCGACCGAGAGGGCGATCAGGACGATCGTTTCAGTCGTGCCCCAGCCGTGCTGCGCGGCGTGGGTCATCGCGTAAACGAGCAGCATCAAGCCGGCGGTGATCGATGCCGCACCCGCGAAGTCGAAGTGCCGATGCCCAAGCCCGGCGACGCTCTCGTGCAGCAGGAACGGGGTTGCCGCAATGACGGCCACACCGACCGGGACGTTGACGAAGAAGATCCACGACCAGCCGAGGCCACTCGTCAGGACGCCGCCCAGCAGCACGCCGACGGCGCCGCCGCTGCCGGAGACTGCGCCCCAGACGCCGAGCGCGACATTGCGCTCGCGTCCCTCCTGGAAGGTCGTCGTCAGGATCGACAGCGCTGCCGGCGATACGAGCGCGGCGCCGAGGCCCTGGAGGGCGCGGAAGACGATCAACGACGGCTCCGACCACGCCAGACCGTCGAGCAGCGAGCTCACGCTGAACAGGGCGAGGCCGATCACGAATAGGCGCCTGCGCCCGAGTAGGTCGGAGAGGCGGCCGCCGAGCATCAGCACGCCGCCGAAAAGGATCGAATAAGCGGTGATGACCCACTGCAGGCTGACCTGCGAGAAGTGCAGGCTGTTTTTGATCGACGGCAGGGCAACGTTGACGATCGCCACGTCGAGGACGACCATGAACTGCGCCATCACGATCAGCGCGAGGATCACCCAGCGGCGCGGGTCCGGCTCGGCCCGGGGCTGTGTAACGTTTTCATGCGCCATGTTTGCGCCTCCCAATCGTTTGGAGACCGAACGGTAGCACAGGCCGATCGTTTGACCGCTACACTTACGTAACAGATGAGTGCCGTGGTCTTCGACGAGCAGCCTCAGCCCGCGCCGGCGATTGCCCGCGAGCTCGCGGACAGTACTGCGTACCTGCTCGTGAGCCTCGCTGTCGGCTGCAAGGCGCTGGCGGTCGCGCGCGTCGCCGACGCTGGCTTCGAGCTATACGACTACAGCGTCCTCGCATTGCTCAGTGAGGGCGCCCGCGCGACGCAGGCGGCGATCGCCGACGCGCTCATGCTCGACCCGAGCCGGCTGGTGGCACTGCTGGATTCACTCGAGGAGCGCGGCATGATCGTTCGCCAGCGCGACCCGCAGGACCGGCGCCGCCACGTCGTCAGCATCACCGCTCAGGGCATCGCTGAGCTCGCCAAGATGCGGCGGATCGTGAACGCGATGGAGGAGGAGTTCTTCTCGCCGCTCACAGCCGACGAGCGCGCGACGCTCCAGCGCCTGCTTGTCGTGCTCGCCACCGAGCACGACCCTCGCTGCTGCCCGCTCAACGAAAGCGCCGCGGCGGAGCTGGCGGCGCAGCTGCGCCGCACGTAGTCGCCGCCGATTCGCTGCGCCAGCGTCAAGGTGCTTGATGCCGCGCGCTCCCAGACGGCCTCTAAGCTGGATCCGATGACGGGAGTCATCGACCGCTTCGCGCGGCCGCTTCGCGACCTGCGTATCTCGGTCACAGACCGCTGCAACCTGCGCTGTCCCTACTGCATGCCGCGCGAGGTCTTTGGGCGCGGCTACGCATTCATGCCACGACACGAGCTCCTGAGCTTCGAAGAGCTCGCGCGGATCTGTCGTGTTTTCGCGCGCGTCGGCGTGCGCAACATCGCCTCGTTCAATTCCCGCCAGAAAAACAANNCGCTCTTGGCGCGCAACGCGCGCGCTTTGCGTGACGCCGGTCTGAGGCGCGTAACCGTCAGCTTGGACGCGCTCGACCCGGCGGTCTTCACTGCGATGAGCGACGCGCGCGCGCCGCTTGCGGCGGTGCTCGCCGGCATCGACGCGGCTCGGGCCGCCGGCCTCACGCCGGTGAAGATCAACATGGTGGTGCGCCGTGGCGTCAACGAGCACTGCGTGATCCCGATGGCAGAGCGCTTCCGTGGCCGCGACGAGATCGTGCGCTTCATCGAGTACATGGACGTCGGCATGACCAATGGGTGGCGCGCAGCCGAGGTCGTGCCCGCGGCCGAGCTGCGCGATGCGATCGCTGCGCGCTGGCCGATCGAGCCGCTCGCGCCCTGCCATTCCGGCGAGGTCGCGACGCGCTATCGCTACCGCGACGGCGCCGGCGAGATTGGCTTCATCCACTCTGTGAGCGGCCCTTTCTGCTCGTCGTGCATGCGCGCCCGTCTCTCCGCCGACGGGCGGCTCTACACCTGCCTGTTTGCGAGCGCCGGCCGCGACCTGCGCGCGCCGCTGCGCTCCGGCGCGAGCGACGCCGAGCTCGAGGCGCTGGTCAGCGCGATTTGGCGCTCGCGCGTCGATCGCTACTCGGCGGAGCGTGCGCAGCTGCGCGCAAGTGTGGACGGGCCCCGCTCGCGCGTCGAGATGTCCTACATCGGCGGCTGAGTACCGGGGGTTTGGCTCAAGGCCCCGCGTACGCGGGAGGCGCTACGCCAGCGACCGAGGCGGCGTCGCCCTGCAGGCCGCTGCCGACGATCTCGCGCAACGCAGCGACATGGCCGCTGAAGGCCCGCGATGCAGCACCCCCCAAGGACCGATGTTAGCCGCGCGCGCGCCACTAGAGTCAAGGCGTGCCCAGGCAGGCGATTGAGCTCGACGAAGCGCGCGCGCTCGTGCTCTCGCGCGTGGTGCCACTCGCCACCGAGCGTGTCGAGCTCGCGCAGGCGCTGGGTCGTATGCTTGCGGAACCGCTGCGAGCCGCGGCTGACCTGCCCGGGTTTGACAACTCGGCGATGGACGGCTTCGCGCTGCGAGCCGGCGAGAGCGCCCCCGGCGCGCGCCTTCGGGTCGTCGGGGAATCGCGCGCCGGCGCTCCGTCGCGGCCGGCGCTCGGCGCGGGGGAGGCGTGCGCGATCTCGACCGGCGCCGCGATTCCCCCCGGAGCCGACGCGGTCGTGCGCGTCGAGGACACGCGCCGGGACGGCGATGATGTCGAGCTCGCGGTTGCCGTGCCCGTCGGCGCGAGCGTTCGCTACGCCGGCGAGGACGTCAAGGCCGGCGAGGCGCTGCTCGAGCCAGGGGTGCGCCTCGGCCCGGCCGAGCTCGGGATCCTCGCCGCGCTCGGATCTGGCGAGCTGACCGCGTACCGGCGGCCTCGTGTCGGCGTCGTCACGACCGGTGACGAGCTCATTGCGGTCGGTGGCCGTCTGCCGCCGGGGGGCGTTCACGATTCGGGTGCGATCGTGGTCCCAGCGCTCGTCGGGCGGGCCGGGGGGAGGTCGACTCGGTCGCGCACGCTCGCGACAGCGCGGTCGCCATCGAGCAGGCGCTAGAGCGCGCCCTTGTCGCCGACGTCGTCGTCGTTTGCGGCGGGATGTCGGTCGGCGAGCACGACCATGTCGGAGCCGTCCTCGACGCGCTTGGCGTCGCGCGCGAGTTCGCCGGCGTCGCGCTACGCCCGGGTCGTCCCACGCTGTTCGGCACCCGGGGCGAGACGCTCGTCTTCGGCTTGCCCGGGAACCCCGTGTCGTCGTTCGTCACCTTCCTCATTTTCGTGCGCCCAGCGCTGCTCGCCCTTGCGGGCGAGCGCCCCGACGCCCGCCGCGCTCGCGCCAAGCTCGCTAAGCCTGCCGCGCGCGAGCCGGGAAGGATCCATGCGGTGCGCTGCACGCTCGAGCTCCGTGACGACGGCTGGTGGGCGACGAGCACCGGCGCGCAGGGATCGCACGTCCTGCGCTCGCTCCTCGGCGCCGACGCGTTCGCGCTGATCCCGGCCGGGGAGGGACAACTCGACGTCGGCGCGCAGGTCGTGGTCGAGCTGATCTGAACGGCTCTCGGGCCTACCCTTGACAGTCCCCGAGTTGGTGGTAAAACGGAGGGAGGTAGTACGGAGAAAGGAGTTCCCGATGGACCGGAGTCGCCTTTCGTAAAAACCCGCCGGCCACGGCGCCCGATCTGGCGAGGTGTCCCAGTGAGAGCAGATGGGACCCGACCGCGTGCTAGCGCGTAACGGGGCGTCAGAGGCGGGACATACAACCGTAAGACCACGGGCCCTGTGCCGGACGACCGGCGGCGGGGCCCGAAGTCGTTAACGGAGGGACGGTGGCGCGCGAGAAGCTCGCGGTTGGACTTCGCCTCCTGCCAGGCCAGGGGCCATTCGAGCTGACCGTCCTGCCGGCCGTCTTGAGCATCTTCGTCGCGGTATCGGTGATGAGCGCGGCGCTGCTCCCGCGCGACGTCGAGCGCCGCCTCGCGCGGATCGTCGGCGGTCCCCGGTGGTGGTGCCGCCTCGTTCGCGGGGTGGCCAGCGCACCCGCCGCGCTCGGAGACGGGGCGCGTACCGCACTGCGGCTCGTGTTCGTCGAACGCCGGCCCGGGCTGCTCGGCGCGATCTTCTAGGCTCCGATCAGGGCGGCAAGCCGCACCCGCACATTCGTCCAGCTTGTCCCATCGCCGGCGTCGTCCGGGCCGCAGCGGAGCGCAGTCTCGATCCGTCCCTTCTTGGACGGTGCGGAACCTGCCTGTGTTAATTGGCTCGCGACGCCGCGATGCGCGGTATGCTCGGGCCCAACGTCGCGGCGGCTCCGGCCGCGCTCACATCGACGGGAGCCACCGTGAGATCCCAGGAAGCGGCCTGGCAGGCCGCTACATACTCCGCTTTGCCCGACCAGTCGACTCCGATCTCCTGGTCGAAGGAGCTGGCGGTATACGCGCGGCCAAGCCTCCCGCGGAGCATCCTCGACCTGGCGACCTCTGTGTTGCCGTATCTCGCCCTGTGGGTCGCGATGTACTTCTCGCTGCGCGTGTCGTACCTGCTCACGCTCGCGCTCGCGGTGCCGGCGGCCGGCTTCCTGCTGCGCACCTACATCATGTTTCACGACTGCGCCCACGGCTCGTTCCTGCCTTCGCGGCGCGGGAACCGCTATCTCGGCACCGTCCTCGGGCTCTTCGTGATGACCCCGTTTCACTGCTGGCGCCACAACCACGCCGTCCATCACGCGACCGCCGCCGACCTCGACCGCCGCGGGCAAGGCGACGTCCCGACCCTGACGGTCGCCGAATACGTCGGGCGCGATCGGCGTGGCCGCTTCGGCTACCGCCTGTTCCGCAACCCGCTCGTGATGTTCGGTCTCGGTCCGCTGTTCGCGATGATCATCGGCCCGCGGATCGTCACGAGCTCAGCGAGGCCGGCGCAGCGCCGCAGCATCCACGCGACGAACATCACGCTGGCGATCGTGGTCGCCGGCCTCTGCCTGCTGGTTGGCTGGCGCGAATACCTCCTCATCCAGGGTCCGGCGGCGATGCTCGCCGGCTCGGCCGGGATCTGGCTGTTCTACGTCCAGCATCAGTTCGAGGACACCTATTGGGAGCGCGGCGGCGATTGGACCTACAGCGACGCCGGCCTACGCGGCAGCTCCTTCCTCAAGCTGCCCCAGCCGTTGCAGTGGTTCACCGGCAACATCGGCTTCCACCATGTGCACCATCTCTGCGCGCTGATCCCCAACTACAACCTCCAGCGCGCGCACGAGGAGAACGACGTCTTCGCGAGCGTGCCGACCATCACCTTCTGGGACGGCCTGCGCGCCACGCGCCTCAAGCTCTGGGACGAGGACCAGCGTCGCCTGGTCACCTTCGCCGAGGCGCGGGCCTCGGTGCGGGTCGCGCCCGCCGCCGCCGCGCACGCGGCAACCTCCTAACCGGATCGAGGCGTTCACCGACCGCCGCGTGTTTCGCTACTGGGAGCTCGTCGGCATCATCAACGGCTGGCCCGACGCGCGCCGCGCAGCGAACGCGGGCAGGGCAGACGCATGGGAGTGGTACGCCCAAGCACTGCGAATGCACGCATAAAACCGTGTGGCAGAGACACTCTGAGGGGCGAGCCGCTCGCGCCCCCTGCGGACGAGCAGGAGAAAGCCTGTGAAGATCGGCATCGGACGCCCCGCAGCCTCGTGCGCTCCCGTCAGATCGTCAGCTGCCATGTTCCAGGTCCGCGCTCCTGGTTTGCCAGGTGGGCGCTCACCATGGCAGCGTGCGCGGGAGCCCGAAGGCGGGCAGTATCCCGTTGTTGCCGAAACGGGTGAGGGCTGATATCTGGGCGCCTTCAAGAGTGAGCACCCATACTCCTCGTGCGCGCGCGATGTCCGCTTGCGGGTCTTTGACGTAGAACCCGAACGCGGGTTGGGAGTTGGCGCGCGTAGGTACAAGTCGGAGGCGGCCGGCGTCGTGCACTCCGTACGCCATCGCGAAAAATCTCGCGATGGCATCGTGGCCTTGGTACTCGTATGGTTCGGGCGGCATCGTCAGCCAGGCGTCGTCGGTTAGCAACGCGACGACACGGTCGATGTCGCCGCTCTCGAACGCGTCCGCGAAGGCGCCGACCAGCTCGCGCTCGGCCGGCGAGTTGGGCAGCGGTGCGCGTTCTGGCGCGGGTGGCGTGAGCGTTTCGAGCGTCGCTCTGGCGCGTTGCAGCGCGCTGTTGACGGACACCTCGCTTTGGTCAAGCATGCCTGCGACCTCGCTGGAGTGAAAGCCGAGCACATCGCGGAGCACGAGCGCTGCCCGCTGGCGTGGCGGGAGGCGTTGGAGTGTGGTGAGGAACGCGAGCGTGACGGTCTCCTTGGTCTCGTAGCGCGCGTCGGGACCGGGCGTCGTGTCGGGCACGCCTTCGAGCAGCGCGTCGGGATACGGTTCGAGCCACGTGAGCTCACCAAGCCGAGTCGGCTCGGGCGGTTCGAACGCAATCCCTGGGGATGCCGGGTGGCTGCGGCGCCCTGAGTCGCGCAGCTGGTTCAGGCAGCGATTGGTCGCGATCCGATACAGCCACGCGCGCAGCGAGTCCCGGTCCTCGTAGCGCTCAAATGCGCGCCAGGCCGCCAACAGAGTCTCCTGGAGCGCGTCCTCGGCGTCCTGCACCGAGCCGAGGATCCGATAGCAGTGCAGCTGCAGCTCGCGACGGTACGGGTCGGTCAGCTCGCGAAACGCCTGCTCGTCTCCCGCACGGGCGCGGGAGAGCGTCTTCTCGATCACGCGCGCAGTCTCGCACAGCCTGTTCCTTTCAACAGCATCGTTACGAACAACACCACCGGCACCGGAAAGTCATCGGTGAGTTCCTCGCACCGGGCGGGTTTGAACGAATAGCAACCACCGTTCGAACAACCCAACGAGAAGAAGGAGACTCAACCATGTCCACCACAGCAGTCGCAGAAAAGACAGTTCTGGTCACCGGCGCCAATCGAGGTCTCGGGCTGGCGCTGGTCGACGAAGCCCTCCGCAGGGGCGCGACGCGGGTGTATGCGGCATCACGCCAGCCGTTCGCTCACTCGGATGACCGTGTAACGCCGCTGATCATGGACGTCACTGACTGGGCGCAGATCGAGCGGGCTGTCGAGAGCGTCGAATCGCTTGACATCCTGATCAACAACGCCGGCGTGTCGCTGCCGGACGACCTGAACAGTCGGGCCGCGTTCGAGCAGCACTTCGACGTCAACGTCTACGGCCCGCTGATGGTGACCCAGGCGTTGCTCCCGTCACTGACCCAAAGCAGGGGGCGGATCGTCAATGTCGTATCGATCGGCGCGTTCGCCGCGGTACCGATTCTCCCGGCCTACTCCGCCTCGAAGGCGGCGGCGTTCTCGGTGACGCAGTCGCTGCGCGCGCTCCTGGCGGGACGTGGCGTGAAGGTTCACGCCGTCCTGCCAGGTCCGATCGACACCGACATGGTCCGGGACCTTCCGATCCCCAAGGCCTCGCCCGAGTCGGTCGCGCGAGCGATCCTCGACGGAGTGGAGCTTGGGGAGGAGGAGATCTTTCCCGACCCGTTCTCGCAGATGCAGGCCGAGAGCTGGAGCGCGAGCGCGGCCAAGGAGCTCGAGCGCCAGAACGCGGCGCTCATCGCGCCGCTGGCACTCGCTGCCTGAATGCCCGACGCAGAGGTCCGGTCAGCTCGTCGACATTCCCGAAACTTGGCCCGCGGCCGTTACGACGGTCGCGGGCCAGCACGGCCGTCGCGCCGGTCAGCTCCAGGTCGCGGTCGCAGCAGACGCCCACCCACCCCGTGACACGAGAAGAGGCCACATGTCCGCGACACGCAGCGACTACAACGCCAAGATCATCGGCGAGTTCCGCTCCAACCGGGGACGCGCTGGCGGCATGTGGGAACAAACCCCGCTGCTCTTGCTCCATCACGCCGGCGCGAAGTCCGGCGTGAGCCGAGTCAACCCGGTCGCCTACCTGCCCAACGATCCGGGCTGCCTGATCTGGGCCGCAAACGGCGGCGCGCCAAACAACCCCGACTGGTATCACAACCTCAAGGCGCATCCGACGACCAGGATCGAGGTTGGGAGCGACGTGATCGATGTCGTGGCCGCGGAGACGACAGGCGAGGAGCGCGAGCGCCTCTTCGCAAAAGCAACCGAGCGCTACCCGCAACTCGGTGAAGCCGCCAGCAAGACCCAGCGGGTAATCCCGATGATCGTCCTCACACCCCGGCGGAGCGGATGACACCGTCGCCGGTCGCCGAACTCGCCACGGCGGTCGCGGTCAGCCTCACCGACGCAGCGACGAACACGTCCACAGCACCAATTGCAGTACCCAGAAGGAGACCAGCCATGCAGGATGACGCCAACACGACAGCCGCCGACGCCACCCCCGATCGACCGCTAATCGTCGACCGGGCCACGTGGCAGTCCGAAGTGGACGAGCTACGGACCCGGGAGAAGGCGCACACGCACGCAGGTGACGCGCTCGCCGCTGCCCGGCGCAGGCTGCCGATGGTCGAGGTCGACGCGACCATCGCAGTGATCGGCCCGGACGGGCCGATCACGCTACTGCACGCGTTCGAGGACCGCCAACAGCTCATTGCCTACTACCACATGTGGTACGCCGGACAGCCCGCTGCCGACCAGTGCGAAGGCTGCACATTCTTCAACGGGCAGGTCCGCGAGCTTTCCTATCTGCACTACCGCGATGTCACCTACGCCACGTTCTGCCAAGGCCCGTACGAAGAGAGCGTCGGCTACCGCGACTTCATGGGATGGACCATGCCCTGGTACTCGGTGGAGAATTCCGCCGAGGCCCTGCTCGCGGGACGCAGGGTGAACAGGTTCTACCTAGTTTGCTACCTGCGACGCGGCGACCGCGTGTTCGAGACCTACTGGACCAACGGCCGCGGGGTTGAGGCGATGGACAACACCTACGGCCTCTTGGACCTGACCGTCTACGGGCGGCAACAAACGTGGGAGGACTCGCCCGCCGGACGGCCACAACTCCGCGACCTGATGCGCAGCAACGGTCGTCCAACGGCACAGTGGACCCGCCTACAAGTCGGACACTCCGACGACCTCGGCACCACCAGGCCCTGACCCGGAACCGCCAGGACAAACCAATACGGCCCGTTCGAATTGGCGCGCCAGCGGGCACGGACCCGACATCGCTCGCTAACGCGGCTTCGTGCCGTAGCTACCTCCCGCGCCTTGCGACACTGGGCGGAGGAGTCGGGCGCTCGTGTCTGGGACACTGGGCAGCGTGTCGAGCGATGTCGGTGCTAGTCCCGTCGGTGGTCCGATCTGTCCGAACTGTCGCCAGCCGTTGCGCGAGACACTGCGGAGCGAACAAGTCGCCGCTGTAGCTACGACGGATAACCCGCGAGCTCCGATGTCTGTCACGTACTGTGGATCGTGTGGGTGGACGCTCGCCGTGACCCCGGTGCAGCGACAGCGACCAATGATGGGGATGGGAGCTAGCCCGGAGGTCGCGGAACCCGAGGATGCCTCGGCGCCCGCCGGGCAGTTTCAGGTTCGCTGCCGCGAACTCATTGCCGAGATCATGGCGGCTGGCTTTACCCCCGGAGTGTGGATCGAGTTGATCAACACGATGGGGGCTGTTGAAGCTGCGAAGCATCTTCTATCAATCGGCCGGGTCCTTCCGGTCACGCCGTGGCTCGTCGAGCACGGACGGCCCGAGCTCACAATGGAGCACGAGATCACCCAGACGCGCTGGGCAGAGATCTTTACGGACCACGAACGCGCCTACGCTGCCCACCGACTCGCTAGCGCCGGTGGCCCAGACGCCTAACCAGGTGCGCGCCACGGCTCCGGCAATAGCTGGAGAACGGCAGATAGGAGGGGCCCGCGCGAATGTCGCCCGCAGCTGGCCAGTTCGTCACCGAGACGTTTGAATACGACGGTGGCCGCCGGGTCACGGCGTATGTCCCGCCGGCTGCGCCTGAGGCCGTCGTCTTCGCTGGTGACGGCCAGTTGATCGCAACGTGGGGAGGCGTCCTCGAGGCTGCCGATCTACCGCCCACGATGATCATCGGTGCACACCGGGCGGACGGTGACACGCTGCGAATTCATGAGTACTCGCCGGGCGAGAACACGTCCGTCTTCGCCTTTGATCCTGAACGGTTCGCGGCACACGAGGAGTTTTTTGTCGAGGACGTGCGCCGGTGGGCGCAGTCGCGCTTTGACGTCGCGCTGCCTGCCGAGCGGACTGCGGTGTTCGGTGTCTCGGCGAGTGGAGAGCTCGCGCTCGCCATGGGGCTTCGCCATCCCGGTATCTACGGCGCGGTTTTTTGCGCGTCGCCGGGCGCGGGTTACCGGCCGCCTGCGGTGATGCCGAGCTCGCTTCCGCGCGCGTACCTCGTGGCCGGTAGGCAGGAGCCATTCTTCCTCGAGAACGCGACGCGGTGGGCGGACGCGCTGCGCGATGCAGGTGCGGACGTTGTAATGAACGAGCGGGTCGGGTCCCACGGCGACGCGTTTTGGAGGGAAGAGTTCCCGCTGATGGTGGCGTGGGCGTTTGGACGCCGTCATCCGATCGGTGCGATCACGGCAGGCGCTACTCGCGACGCTCGCGCCGACGCGACCTTGCCGCGAACGTCGGCAGCCTTCAACGTCCTTGAATCAGTAAGCGGCGATCGCGTCGCTGGGCACTTGGCTGACTGCTATGGGGTTGCGGTGACGGCGACTGCGACGCTCGATGTTGGCGTGGTGCGCGTCGGTCGCGCCGATGGGCCGAGCTGGGTTGCGCGCGTCTTCAGCGCCGCCCGGCCGCTCGCCGAGGCTGAGGCCGACGCCGAGATCCTCCGCTTGCTCGAGCGCGCCGGCTTCCCGGCCGAGCGCTGTGCCGTGGCGGACCCGGTATCGATGCTCGACGGGCGCCCGGTGCTCGTGACCGGGTTCGTCGAGCCGGCCGCCCCGCTGCGCCCGGGCCGCTCGGCCGCGCTGCTCGGCGCGCTGCTGGGGCAGCTCAGCGCCCACGCGGCCGAGGGGCTGCGCGCCGGCGGCGCCTGGCACCACCTCTCGCCGACCGGTGGGCCGACGCAAGAGATCGCCGCGGCCCGCCAGGGGCTCGAAGAGCACGCGTCCCAGATCGGCCTGCGCGATCTCGGCGACTACCACCGCCTCTGCGACCTGGTCGAGCAGAGCGACGACTGCTCGGACCTACCACACGCCTTCGTGCACCCGGACTTCGTGCTTGCGAACGCAATCCCCACCGCCGACGAGCGGTTCGTCATCGTCGACTGGGCCGGAGCCGGACGCGGACCCCGCCTGTGGGCGATCGGCTTCCTGCTGTGGGCCGCGGGATCCATGCACCCACGCCTGCTCGAGCTCGTCAGCTCCCGCTATCGGCGCCACGTCACCCTCGAGGACAGCGAGCTGGCGCGACTGGACGGCGCGATCCGCGGGCGACCAACGATGATCGAGTGCTGGTCACTCTGCGCCGGCCGCCAATCGGTCGCCGACACGCTCGTTCGCGTCCAGGAGATCGGCGCCCGCGCAGAACGCCTCGCCGCCCAGGCGCGCCGGGAGCTCGCGCTGACCAACGGCTGACCCGCAGGCTCGAGCGACAGAATGCGGCAGCCAGTCCGGGTGCGTCCTGATTAGTTCTGCCCGGACACGGGCCGGTCCGCGCAGCGGAGAGGGCGGGATTCGAACCCGCGATGGAGAGTTAACCCCATACTCGCTTAGCAGGCGAGTGCCTTCAGCCACTCGGCCACCTCTCCGGGAGGCCGCGTCAGTGTAGCCAGGCTGCGGTGACGGCCTCGGGATCAGGCACGGTCCGGGTCCGTACTGGGCCGTCATCCTCGCTGGCTGGAGCGCGCGGATCATGTGGAGCGGCCACGCCCGCTGGCGCGGCGTGCGGCGGTGCGCCACGCGACGCGCGCACTGAAGGGCGAGAGCCCGCGATTCGACGCAGCAAGCGCGCGCTGAGACCAGCGAGGAGACCCGACCAGCACGAAGCCGCCACATCACCCTGCGGGCGCGGAGCGGTCCCGCAGCGACCCCGACCAGCACGAAGCCGCCACATCACCCTGGGCGCGCGGAGCGGTCCCGCAGCGCTGCCGTCATGATGAGCGCTACCCGGAGGGGTGGCAGAGCGGTTGAATGCGGCGGTCTTGAAAACCGTTGTGCGGGCAACACCCGCACCCAGGGTTCGAATCCCTGCCCCTCCGCTCGGGCTAGAGTGAGCTCGTGGCGCGCGCTTTCGGATACCGGGCGCTGCGAGCCTCCCCGCGGATCGCAGCTCGCTGATCAGGTGCCCGTCCAGATCGCACTGCTGCGGGGCATCAACCTCGGCCCTACCCGGCGCGTGCCGATGACTGAGCTGCGCGCGCTGCTGACCGGCGCCGGCTACGGCGCAGTTCGCACGCACCTGCAGAGCGGCAACGTCCTGCTCGAAAGCGAGGCGGCGCCGGCCGCGCTCCGGGCGCAGCTAGAAGAGCAGCTCGCATTGCGCTTCGGCTTCCAGATCCCGGTGATCGTCCGCTCACGCGGGGAGCTCGGCGAGGTGATTGCGCGCGACCCGTTCGGCGCGCGCGTCACGGATCCGCGGCGCTACCAGGTCACGTTCCTCGCGAGCGAGGGATCTGCGGAGCTCGAGGCGCGCCTGCGCGCGGTCGCGAAGGGCGGGGAGGGGGTTGCCGTCATCGGCCGCGAGATCTACGCGTGGCACCCGGACGGCATCGCTCGCTCGGACCTCGCGAAGCTCGTCGCCGATCGGCGGACCGGCGGCACGGCGCGCAACTGGAACACGATCACCGCGCTCTGGCAGCTCGCGGGCGGCTGAGGCGCAGTCAGGGTTGCCGGCGCTTGGCCGCGTGGCGGCGCGTGTAGAGCTTCTCGCGGATCGTCATCGCACCCGGATGCCCGCTCCCCGGCCACGGCGTGAGCAGCAACAGCAGCCGTGCCTTTGTCTCCGCCGCAACCTCGTGGCGCTCGCCCGGCGCGAGCTCGACGAGCAGGCCGCTCCCGCCGCTCACCTCACCGCCCGCGGTGCTGACGCGGACCGTCCCCTCGACGACGAAGATCCACGCGCGCTCGCGGACCTGATGCTCGGCGAGCATCTCACCCGCCTCGAGATCGAGCGCGATCGCGCGGGCGGCATCGCTCGAGGACAGGATCTCCGGCAGTCGCGGCTTGAGCTCGAGCGTGTTCAGATCCCAGCTGTCCATAGCGGCCCCCACGTTGTCCGGCCCGCGCATGCGCCGACCGGAACTACTTCATCGCCTCGATCTCGCGCGCCTCTTCGCGGGCGGCGAGCGACAGCGGCTCGTTACGCTGCTCGCGCACGATGTACAGCGGGCGGCGCTTGACCTCGTCGTAGATCCGCGCGACGTACTCGCCGATCACGCCGATCGCGATCAGCTGGATGCCGCCGAGCAGCAGGATCGCGATCGTGATCGTGCCGAAGCCCGGGAGGTAGGAGTGCGCGAGGCGCAGGCCGATCACGGCCGGGATCGCGAGCAGGGCGATCGTCGAGATCAGGAAGCCGAGGTACATCGACAGCTGCAGTGGCTTGTGCGAGAAGGAGGCGATCGCGTCGAAGGAGAACCGCAGCATCTTCGAGAGCGGGTACTTCGTCTCGCCGGCGTAGCGCGCGTCGCGGTGGTAGGGGATCGCGGATTGCGTGAAGCCGACCCAGACCGTCATGCCGCGCAGGAAGCGGCTGCGCTCGCCCATCGAGAGCAGGGCGTCCAGTGCGCGCCGGTCGAGCAGGCGGAAGTCGCCCGAGTTCGGTGCCAGTTCGACGTTCGCAAGCGCGCGGAACAGCTTGTAGAACCAGCGGGCCGTCGCGAGCTTGAAGAAGGACTCGCCTTCGCGCGCCTCGCGGACCATGTAGACGACGTCCGAGCCTTCGCGCCAGCGCTCGACCATCTTGCCGATCAGCTCCGGCGGGTCCTGGAGGTCGGCATCGAGCATCACGACGGCGTCGCCACGCGCGTGCTCGAGACCCGCGGTCAGCGCGGGCTGGTGGCCGAAATTGCGCGCGAGGTGCACGACGCGCAAGCGGGAGTCGCCCTCGGCGAGGCGATCGAGGATCTCGCCGGTGCGGTCCCTCGAGCCGTCGTTGACGATGATCAGCTCGTAGTCGAAGCCCTGCGCCACGTCCTCGAGCGCCGCGCTCGCGCGCGCGTAGAACTCCTCGACGAGCTCTTCCTCGTTGAAGACCGGGGCGCAGACACTGAGCAGGTCCAGCGTGCGCGTTGTGGGTAGGGCGGTCACTGCCGTCGTTGCAAATGCGGGGTGCCCCGCGACCTTGAAAGGGTACCCGCGAAGGCCCACTCTGCGTATTTTATTGCGCGAAGCTAACACGCTGCGGTGACGGCCGCGTGATCATGGGAACGCTCCGGGTCCTTGCTGGGCCGGGCGCTGCGGGGCCGGCCTTGGGATCACGGGCACGCTCCGGGTCCTTGCTGGGCCGTCGTCCTCGCTAATACCGAGGGAGCGCGCCTGGCCTGGCGCGGCGGAGCTCGCGGGCGCGACGTGCGTCTGGTGCGCCGCCGACGGGCGCGCGCGGCGGTCAGCCAGCGCCTTGCGTACGCTCTCGCCTGTCGTGCAGCCTGCTGACGCAACTACAAAGCGCAGTCCACGCGCGTGATGAGCATCCGCGCAGACCCGCCCAGCACGGGTACTGATCATGCTCCCGATCGCGTGGCGGGGCGAGCTGCTGCCTGGCAGTTCATCAAGTACGGCCTGGTTGGGGCTTCGAACACGCTGATCACGCTCGCGACGTACAGCCTGTGCGTGAAGCTGCTCGGCGTTCCGTACCTGATCGCTTTGCTGATCGGCTATGCGCTCGGGGGGCTCAACAGCTACCTGCTGAACCGGCATTGGACGTTCCACGCCGGGCATCTGTCGCATTCGCGTGCCGGCACTCGCTTTGCGGTCGTGCAGGTCGTTGCGATTCTCGTAAACGAACTGCTCCTCTACGTGCTCGTCCACAACTCACATGTCGAGAAGATCGCGGCCCAGGCGATCCTGACGGTCCCGGTCGTCGTCGTCACGTTCTTCATCAACCGTGTCTGGACGTTCGGCGGCGAGGGTCCGGTGCTGCCGGACCAGCCGCCCTCTCGATGAGGATGCTCGCCGCGGGGCGGCGCGACCGCGTCGTGGCGCTTGCGCTCGCCGCGATCACCCTGCTCGCACTCGTGCTGCGCGTCGTGCACCTCGGCCGTGTACCCGAGGACGAGTTCTACGACGCCGCCGTCCGTTCGATGGGGCTCTCATGGCACAACTTCTTCTATGGCGCGCTCGAGCCGGGTGGGAGCGCTGCGATCGACAAGCCACCACTCGATCTCTGGCTGCAGGTGATCGCGGTCAAGCTGTTCGGCTTCGGGCCGACCGTGCTGAAGCTCCCCGAGGCGGTCGGCGGCACGCTCGCTGTTCCGCTGCTCTACGGCGCGCTGCGGCGCGTCGCGGGTCGCCTCGCGGCGCTCGCGAGCGCGTTCGTTCTCGCGATCCTTCCGCTCAGCGTCGTCGCCTCGCGCAGCGACACGATGGATTCGGTAATGAGCGCGATGCTCATCGGCACGGCATGGCTCCTCGTGACCGCGGTGTCAACGCGCCGGTTGCGCTTCGTCGTCGGCGCCGGTGTGCTGCTCGGGCTCGCGTTCAACGTCAAGCTGTTCGAGGCCCTCGTGCCGCTCCCCGCGTTCGTGGTGTTCTACTGGCTGGGCATGGCTGGCGAGCGCCGGCGTGCCGCGCGGCTCGCCGTTGCGGGCGCCGTCTTTGCCTGCGTCTGCGTGGTGTGGCTCGCGTTCGTTTCGCTGACTCCCGCCCACGACCGCCCGTGGCCGATCGGCTCGACGAACGGAAGCGTCTGGAATGCGGTGTTCGTCTACAACGGGATCGACCGCATTGGCGCAACGATCCTGGCCGGCCATGCGGCGACGTTCGCGGGTGGTCTGCTCGCGGTCCTGTCGCCCCCCGGCCCGCTGCGCCTGTTCGCTCACAACGAGATCGACTACGGCGGGTTGATCGGCACGGCGTTGTTCGCCGGCTTGGTCCTCGCGCTCGCCGCGCTCGCAGGTCGCGGCTGGCGGCCGCGTCTTCCCGCCGGCCAACTCGAGCGCGCCGGGCTTGCGGGTCTCGCGCTCTGGCTGCTCGCCGGGTTGGTTCTCTTCAGCGCCTCGAGTCGCACCCACCCGCGCTATCTCGAGGCGTTCACGCCGGCTGTCGCGACGACGCTTGGCGTCACGTTCGTCGTGCTCGCGCGGCGCACGAGGCGATCCCGCGTGTGGTCCTACGCGCTCCCGCTACTGCTACTCGGCTGCGTCGTCGAGTCCGCGGCCGGTAGCGGCGATATCGGCCGTGCCGGGCTCTACGCGGGAGTCCTGCTCGCCGTCGCGCTGGCGGTGGGGGCGGTGATCCTCCTCGGCCGCGCCGGAACGCCTCTGCCGGTCAGCCCGCAGGCCCTCGCGAGCGCTCTGCTCGCTGCCGTCCTCGCCCTCGTGCTGCTGAATGACGATCTGCGGATCATCCGCCACAACAGCACCGTCCAGGCCGCTGAGGTCACGCTCTCCCCGTCGCTGATCAGCGCCCTCTCGCATTTCCTTCGCAACCACGACGGCGGCGTGCATTACGAGGCCGCCTTCAGCGCTCCCACGCTCGCCGCTCCGATCATCGTCCGCGACGCCCGCCCGGTTCTCCTGCTCACCTCGCTCAAGGCGCGCCCCCTCACGACGCTCGCGCAGCTGAGGCGCGAGGCGGCCGCCGGCCGCGTCCGCTACGTCTTCACCGAAGGCGTCTGCCCCGGCGCGCGGTACACCGACCTCCCCGCCTGCTCGAGGGCCTCGGAGTGGGTCCGCGCCCACGCCGATGACGTCACCGACCAGCTCCATCTCTCGACCAAGCGCGGCCTGCTCTACGACATCGGCGGCTTGCGCTAGCGCGTCGACGGCGCACACGATCCGCCGTACGTGTGAAGCTGGGGGAGTGGGTTCCGGCCGGCGCCGCTCGCCGAAGCCCCGACTTAACGCCACGAAACAATCAGACGCTTAGGTTTGAGGGTATACCCGACCATCCCGATGAGATGACTGACGCTCGCACAACCGAAGGCGGCGAGCGGTTGGACCGCCGGAGCTTTCTCGCTCGGAGCGCCGCGGTTCTCGGCTCGGGTAGTGCGCTCACGGTCGCTCAGGCCGCGGCGGCCGCGCGCCCGCGCGCCGCGCTGCCGCCCGCGACGCGCAGCCGGCCGAACATCCTCGTGATCATCGTCGACCAGATGCGCTACCCCCGCTGGTTTGGCGGCTCCGGGCCGCAGGTCGGGCTGCCGCCGAACATCCAGCGCCTGGCGAGCAGCGGCGTCAGCTTCGCGCGCCACTACACCGCGTCCAACGACTGCACGCCGGCCCGTGCCGCGCTCCTGACCGGGCTGCACACCCACCAGACCGGTTGCATGATCACCGGCGTCAGCACGCTCTCCCCGAGCTTCGACACGTGGGGGAGCCTGCTGCGGAACCTCGGCTACAACACGTATTACTACGGCAAGTGGCACCTGGCGCGCGGTGATCGCCTGTGGAACGAAATCGACGGCCCGCCCACGCTCGACCGCTATGGCTTCTCGGGCGGAACCTACCCGTCACCGAACGGCGCGCCGAACCAGGGCTGGCACGCGGACCCGCAGATCGCCGATCAGTTCATCTCGTGGTTCGCCTCCGAGGCGACGACTCAGCCGTGGTGCGCGACCGTCTCGTTCGTGAACCCGCACGACATCGCTTGGTGGTATCGCTGGACGGAGATCTCGCGTAACGAGTTCTCGGCGCCGAGCGTGATCAAGCACCTGCCGCCGAACTTCGAGACCCCGCAGCAGCTCGTCTCGCGTAACAAGCCACGCGTGCAGCGTTCGCTGCTTCAGACGACAGATCTCTCCTTCGGCGACGTGCCTTATAGCGGCCGCGAGCTCCTGCCCGCGTGGCTGCCCTTCCTCGATCTGTACGTGAAGCTCCAGCTCGCGGTCGACGTCCAGATCGGGCGGGTGCTCGACGCGCTCGCCAGTCACCCTGCCGCCGCCGCGAACACAATCGTCATCTTCACTGCCGACCACGGGGAGTACGGCGCGTCGCACGGCCTGCGTGGGAAGGGCGCAGGGCTCTACGAGGAGGGCATCAACGTGCCGCTGATCGTCAGCGACCTGCGCGGTGTCGCTACGAAGGGTGAGAACATCACGCGCAACCAGCTCAGCTCGAGCGTCGATGTCGTGCCGCTGATCCTGACGCTGGCGACGGGCTCCAACGCCTGGCGGCGCGACTCCAGATTCGCCCACCTCCACAACCGCGCCGACCTCGCGCGCGTCCTGCTCGACCCCAACGCGCCGGGGCGCGAGTACGCCCTCCATGCGACCGACGAGATCGTGACGGAGTTCGCGCTCGAGCCCTACAGCGCAAACGCGCCGCTGCACATCGTCGGCCTGATCACCGACAAAGCCAAGTACGGCGTGTACTCGAATTGGAGCTCGCATTCGACGAACCCACGACTCGCGGACTCCGATCACGAGCTCTACGACTACTCGACGCAGGGCGGGCGCCTCGAGGTCGACAACGTCGCCGGGCGCAGCCAAATCGAGTCGCAACTACAGCGGATGCTGGCAAGCGTGGTGGCGAGCGAGCTCCACGCGAGCTTGCCGTCCCGCCTGCTGCAGGCCCAGACCGACGGCTTCAAGAACTACTTCCAGAGCGCGGCGGTCGTCGAGAACGGCACGAGCGCTCGTCGTCGTAAGCGGCTCGAGGAGATCGTCGGCAGTCTCGGCGGTTCGCTGGCGGGCAAGCCGAAGCGCAAGCACCGCCGCCCGCCAGGACTTTGAGTCAGCGCGCCCGGCGCACAGCCGAGCTCGCGAGCACCTGGCCCGAGGAGCCCAGTGCTTGGATCTGTACGTATGGGCCCCCGCTGGCCTGGAGTGTCGTCTCGAACCCGGTGGCGGCCGCCGTTGCGGCCGCGCTGAGCGACGCCGGTGAGCTGCCGGTCAGGAGCTTCCACGAGCCGACGTCGGTGGCGCCGTTCCAGCTCGCCTCGACGGTGAGCCTGCCGCCGGCGCTTTGCGCGACGACCGCGGGCGTCGTGCTCGGCTGCGCGTTCCATGGCGCCAGGAAGGTGCGGAAGTCCTGGACGTCAAGGCCGAGTGTCCCGTCCAGCAGGACCTTGCCGTTTGAGTCGTACTCGGTGAAGTCGGGGAGCCCGCCGTAGCCCATCAGCCAGTTGCCGTCGTCGAGGCTGACGAGGTCGCCCTGGCTCGAGGCGAGCAGCGTTCGCGCAGGGTTCGTGAATGCCTTCACGAGCGTGACCGTGCGGGTCGTCGTGTTGGGGTCCAGCAGCAGACCGCGCGACTGCTTCTCCTCGGGCGGCGAGGAGCCGTTGTCGAACACCGAGATCAGGCCGCCCGGCTCCCAGCGCGCATCATGCTGCCAGTAGAACTTCACGCCAGGGCCGAGCTTGAACGTCGAGTGCTTGCCGCCGATCTGCCAGTTGAAGGCGCCGCTGTGGAGGTCGAGGTCATAGACCGCCCACGCGCCGCGCGACGAGATCAGCAGGTCGCCGTTCGTGCCGGGGTCGATCGAGTTGACGTGAACGTAGTCCCAGTCGGTCGTGTGCGGGATCGGCGAATGCGCGTCCGACAGCGGGATGTGTCCGAACGCGTGCCACTCGTACATCACGAGACCCGTCTTGATGTCGATCTCCTGGACGACGGAGTCGTTCACGTATTCGTCGGCGAGGCCGCCGATCCGTGACAGGTTGAGCTTGACGGGGTCGAAGTCGTCGATCCACGCGGTTCCCTGCGCGGTGATCGTGAACTGGTGCAGATCCGCCCGGTAGCCATTGCCGGCCCGCACGACCGCGAGCGGCTGGTAGTCGCTCGTGTAGATCTCGTCCTCGCCCTGACCGAAGCCGAGCTGGAGAACGCGGCCCTGCCACCAGGTGAGCACGGTCTGCCCGTCGTAGGTCTGGGGGTGGAAGTTGCTCGCGTAGTCGTGTGGGGGCAGCGCGTGAAACCAGAGGAGCCGGCCGCTCTGGGTCGCGATCATCACGCCTGGTGTGCCGTGGCCCTGGTAGGGCGCCAGGAACAGATCCCCCGGCGTCGCCCCCGTCTGCGCAGGCGTGATGATGCGCACGATCGATGGCGCCAGACCCGGGAGCGTGCGGTAGTGCTGCACGTCCGCCGGATTGCCGGGCTTGACGGGGAACTGGGTCTGCGCGATTGGCGCCTGGTGCGCGACGGTGAACGTCGTGCGCACGGTCTGGCCGTTCGCCGACCCGCCGTTCACGAGTGCGGTGACGGTCACGGTCTCGCCCTGCGCGAACCGCCCGGCCGGCAGGAAGCTCTCCCCGGTGCCGGTCGAGTACGCCTCGAGCGTCCCGCTATGGCCACCGCTGAGCGAGCCGACGGCCTTCACGTCGGTGACCGTCGTTCCCGCGCCACCGAGGAAGCTGATCTGCGTGGCCGGCGACGCATCGCTCGTGCCGGGGAGCGGCGAGACGGTGATCGCATTCGCTGCCGCCGCTGCCGGGTCTGCCGCTGGGACGCTGGTCGGCAGCCGCGGGTCGGCCGCGCTCGACCCGCACGCGCTCAGCGCCAAGCCGAGGGCGGCGACGACCGCGCACGCCAGCCGGCGGTCGAGCGGACGGTTCTCGCCGTGAGCTACGAGCATCGCATGATCGCTGCCGGCGAACCGGCAGCACCACGGCCGGACACTACCGGACTGGCCGCGGCGCTCGTCCGATCCTCCGGCTGTGGTCGCGGCGCAGCCGAATGAAGCTGACCGTGCCCCAGGCGAGCGGGAGCCAAAGCGTGATCGCGTGGTAGACGACCGACGCTGCGGCAGCAGGCGTGGCCTTCACGCCGTACAGCACGAACATGCCGACGATCGAACCCTCGAGCACGCCGACGCTGCCGGGCACCGGGAGCACATTCGCGAGCCAGCCGATCTGGTAGGCGAGCACGATCACCATCAACGATGGGCTGTGTCCTGCCGCCTCGAAGCACGCCCACAGAACCGCGATGTTGAACCACAGGTAGCCGAAGGCTCCGAACAGCCGCCAGTCGGGGCTTAGAAGCGCCTTGCGCGTGTCGCGCACCGTGCGCGCGGTCGCACGCGCGAGCGCCGCCCGCTTTCCACTACCGCGTTGCGTCGCGAAACGGTCGCTGATCGGAGGCAGCACCATAAAGCCGGCGAGGATCAGAGCGACGAGCCCGGCGGGGAGGAGCGTCAGCCATGGGTCGGTCGGACCGGGCACGATCCCGAGCCCCAGAAGCAGGCCGGCAGCGATCAGCGTGACCGCATTGACTGCGCTCGTCAGCAGAAACAGGACGGCGGAGCGCTCGGCAACCTCGCCGAGCCGGAACCCGCGCTCGCGCAACAGCCACCCTCCCACCACGAGGCTGCCTGCGCCACCGAGCGAGACGGCCGCTCCGAAGGCGAGCTCCGTGAGCGCTACGCGCGCCCCGAACGAAGCGGACACTCGCTCGAAAACTCCGAGGAAGACGAGGATGTAGCCGACGCAGGAAAGAAGCTGCAGCGCGATCGCCGCGACGAGCCACCAGATGTTCATCTGCGTGACGACCCGCCCGACGCCGTGCAGACCGGGCACGGCGATCAGCAGCGCGATGATCAGCACGACGAGCACGGCCGCGGCGACGATCCCGTTGCGCAGTCGCCGCGCCTGCGACTCTGGCGCCTCGACGATCTCGGTCGCGTGCCCCGAGTCCTCCTGCTCGATGCTTGTCACGTTGCGGTCTCGGTCATGTCGTGCGTGACGTTCGCTCGAGAGACTACGCATTCCCTCGCCCCAGGCCGCTCGCCGGGCTCGGCGCCATCGCCCCGCGGATCGATCGGTTGCTAGTGCGACGGGCCCTGCTGGCGGAGCTCTTGCAGGTAGCGCTCGATCCGCGCCGCGCGCGTCGCCGGCCCCTTGACGTGATGCAGGCGGTAGATCATCCGGTAGCGCTCGATGGAATTGAGCGTCGCAAAGCGCGCGGCCGCCGCCGGGTCGGCATCGAGCGCGGCTTGGAAGTCGGTTGACGGCACGGCGTCGCTCTGGCGCGGATAAGCGTCATCCCAGCGCCCGTCGGCCTTCGCCGCTTCAACTGCTGCGAGGCCCGCCGGCTGCATCCGCCGTTCCGCGATCAGCCGTTCCGCGATCTCGCGGTTGCGCTGCGACCACTTGCTGCGCGCCCTGCGAGCTCCGAAACCGACGAGGTGGTAGCGCTCGTCGAAGCTGCGTCGCTGCCCGTCGATCCAGCCGTAGCGAAGCGCCTCCTCGAGCGCCTCCGCGTAGCTGACGGAGGCGATTCTGCTCCCCTTCTTCGCGATTGCCAGCCAGATCGGGGGCGATTTCGCATGTTCGCGCTCCAACCACTCGCCCCATTGCTCGCGCGAAGCGAACGTGTGCTCAGGTGACGTGGAAATGGACGCCGAAGAGGACGAGCGGCCAGAGCACGATCGCGAGCACGGCGCTCAGCACCTGGTCGAAGCTGCCGGCGTGTTTGAAGTAGTTGTACCCCTGCGCGACAAATGCTCCGATCACGAGGTAGACGATCGCCGGCAGTCCGAGCCGGACTCCGATCAGCGGGATCTTCATGTCACTTCCCCCTCGTAGTAGTCGACTGCTTCGCGAATCCGAAACAGCATTCGCGTGCTCGACGGCTTGTCGAACGCGCCAATCTTCCCTGAATCCGGGTAGACGGTGATCGCGGGCTCGATCATCTCCGAGAGCATCAGGATGCGCGCCGTTTCCGCCGAGTTGTTCGTGACCTTGTGCGCGCCCGTAGGCCCCGCGGCAAAGCACACGATCTCGCCTTCACCCAGAGCATCCTCGCCCTCGGGGTGGCGCACGGTCACTTCGCCGCGCAGGACGAGTAAGAGCTCCTCATCTCCGGCTTCCCAGTGGTAGGGGCACACGCTCTGACCCGGCGGCAGTTCATAGACCGAGCCGCCGAGCTTCTGCATTCCGATCTCGGGGCCGATCCGCGCCGTCTTCGCCTGGTACCCGGACGGGTCGCTCTCGTCCGAGGCGGTTGGCGCACTGAGCACGTTGAAGCGCCGCATGAGCCGGCTAGTGTGCCACGGGAGGCGGCGTGAACGTGACGTCGACTTCCTCGCGCTCACTGTCCTGAATCTGCGCGAGGCTGCGGTGCACGGCATTGTCGGCGGCGGTTGGCGGGTCGAGGATGCTCCGCGGCCAGTAGTGATGCAAGAGCACGCTATTGAGCTCGGCGGCATAGATGACGAGCCGCGCGCCGAGATAGATCCATGTCAGCAGCCCGATCACCGTGGCGAAGCTGCCGTAGGTCGCGCCCGCGTTCTTCAGCACGTGTGCGACGTATACGCCGCCGAGCGACTGCAGGAGCTCCCAGCCGGCGGCAGCAAGCGCGATCCCGGGCCACAGGGCGCGCGTTGGCACCGTCGCATTCGTGAGCTGGCGGAACGCGATGAAGAAGAGCAGGACGTTGAAGGCGAGCGCGACGGCGAATCCGGCCACCTCGAGCCAGACCGCGGCGTGGAGCCCACCCGACATCACGCCTGCGATCGTTGTCGCGACGATCTCGAGCGTGCCGACCGTTACCAGCAGCCGCAGACCACGTAGGCGCAACTTGATGAAGTTGGGTCGCCGGTCGTAAGGCACGGCGACGATCTGGTTGAACGCGTTCTGGACGGCGAGCGTTATCGCGAGGCCGCCCCAGAGTGTCCCGAGTGCGCCGACGGCCAGCCCGATGCCGCTGCCCCGCAGGTGCCCGTGTTTGAGCGTGTCGCCGACCAGTGCGATATTCGGCAGACCCGAATGCTCGATCGCTTTCAGCGCGCTCGCGTTCGACTGCACGATGAAGCCGAGGATCGAGATCGCAAGCAGCAGCAGCGGGAACAGTGAAAGGAAGCCGTAATAGGAGAGCACCGCAGCGAAGCCGCCGCCGCCGTCGTCGCTCGTCTTCTTGAGGGTCGCCACGACGATCGCCGCTGGGGCCTTGCGGCGCTGGTAGCTGTCGAGGCGGCGAAGCAGCGCGAACATGTCAACCCTGCGCATTCTCTCTGCAACCGGGGTCGGATTGCTCGCGCCGCAAGCGCCGGACTGGCAAGCGCCGGACTGGCTACTCGTCGCGCCCGCGCATCGGGTCGCCGACGGGCGCGTCCTCGTCCTCTGCGTCATCCTCGATGCGCTCGCCCGCGCCGCGCGTCGGATCGTCGTCGTCTTCCTTGAGCTCGCGCTCACCTTCGCCGGCGCCGCGCATCGGGTCGTACTCCTCGGCCATTGTGGCTCCTTTCGGTCGCGCTGGTAATACCCGCGGGACCGTCCGGCTATGCCTGTGCGGACACGTTTGACAGCTTCTCCGGGCCGACTAAAATCATCGCCGTCTTCTCGAACCGGCGGCTATACGGAGTAAGACAGCTGGTGAGCCCGATGGATGTAACCGAGTCATTCCCGATCGCGCACGAACGCACACCCGACGGTCATCTGCTGGCACCAGCGGGTGAGCTCGACATCGCAACCGTGCCGCTGCTGGAGGCCTCCTACGAGGAGCTCGAGCACGGTCCCGTGCTGCTCGACCTCAGCGGAATCAGCTTCATCGACTCGACCGGACTCCAACTCCTTCTGCGTCTCAGCGAACGCAACGCGGGCCGGCTCGAGATCATCGGCTCGCCGGCCCTCGACCGCCTGTTGCAGATCACGGGCGTTCGCGACCAGCTGCCGCTGCGCGGTTAGCGCCTTCGCCCGAGCGCCCAGACCCGCCGCCGGCGTAGTGGCGGCGCGTTTTCGTGCGCGTCGTCTTCGCTGGGGACGCCGACGCAGCGTAGCGCCAGCAGCGTGATGTCATCGCTTTGCGCCGTCGCCTGGAAGCGCCGGAGTGCGTCGGCGACGCGCGCCACGATCGCGTTTGGTTCCCCGTCCCCGCGCAGCGCGTCGGTCAGGCGTGCGATCCCGAAGAGCTCACCCGCGCTGCGCGCTTCCGTCACGCCGTCGGTGTAGAAGACGATCGCGTCGCCCGGGCCGAGATCGACCTGCGTCTCGGTCCAGTCGGCGCCTGTCGATACGCCGGCGACGGTCCCGTGACGACCAACCGATCGTGGCTGTCCGTCGCGGATCAGTAGCGGCAGCGGGTGCCCGGCGATCGCCAGGCGGACCTCGACGACGCCTTCACGGCGATCGGCGAAGTGGGCGCAGATGGCGCTGACGGGTGCGACCTCGGGTTGCGCGGCAAGCGCCGCGTCGAGGCGGTGTATCGCCGTGCGCGGGTCGTGCGTGAGCTCCGCCGCAGTGCGCAAGGTGAAGCGGGCCAGTCCCGTGAGCCGCGCCGCGAGCGCTCCGTGGCCGGTGACGTCGCCGACCAGGACGACATGGCCGTTGGTGACCGGGAAGACGTCATAGAAGTCGCCGCCGACCATGCTCTCATCGCCCGCGGGGGCGTACCAGCTGGCGAGCTCCCAGCCCGCGGGCGCGACGAGCTGAGGCGGGCGCAGCGCTTCCTGCAGCGTGCTCGCGATCGTGCTGCGGGTCGTGTAATGGCGCGCATTCTCGAGCGCCTGCCCGGCGCGACGTCCGAGCTCCTCGGCGAGCGCCTGGTCGCTGTCGCCGAAGCGCCGCCCGGGCCTCGCGATCGCGAGCGACATCGCCCCAACCGGCTGGCCGCCGGCCGACAGCGGCACGGTCAGCGAGGCGGTCAGGCCGAGCTGACGCCAGAGCGCGAGCTCTTCTGGATTATCGGCCGCAGCGACGAGCGTCGCATCGGAGATGTCGTTCATCAGTCGCGTGCGCCCTTCGGTGAAAGCACTCGCGACACCCTCGTCGCTACCAGGGCTATCGGGCCAGCGCTCGAGTTGCGCGAGCATCCGCTGTCCGCGCTCGCTCGAGGCCCCGGCGGCGGCAACGCGCCGCAGCGCGCCACGCGCGTCGGGCAGATAGACGGTGCAAAAGTCGGCCAGCCGCTCGACCGCGAGCGCGGCAATCCGCTCGACGACCGTCTCGTAGTCGAGTGACGTTGAAAGCAGCTCGCTCGCTCGCGCAAGCGTGCGGGTTGCGAGCTCCGCCCGCGTGGACTCGGTGACGTCCTCGAACCGCCCGACGACAGAGCGAAGTTGGCCGCTGGCGTCGCGCACCGGGCGCGAAGAGGCGCGCAGCCAGCGTTCCTCGCCGCTGATGTCGCTCGGGCGCATCAACAGCATCGGCGGCGGCTCCAGCTCGCCGCGGATGATCCGCCACAGAGGCAGATCGTCCCGCGTCGCGGGGGCGTGGTCTTCGGTGTAGATCTCGAAGCCGAGCGCCGATAAGTTCCCGGCCGAGGTGAACTCCTCGAAGGAGTCCACGCCGACAAGCTGCAACGCCGCTTCGCTCACGTAAAGCACTGCGCCTGTGGGGTCGAAGACGGAGATCGCGTCGCTGAGATTGCCGAGCGCGCTGACGAGGCGCTGCTCGAGCTGGGTCATCCGCCGCGTCAGGCCGGCGATCTCGAGCGCAAGCGCCGCCCGGCCGCCGAGGATCGCCGCAAAGTCGAGATCCTCGTCGTCGTACTTGCGCCCAGACGCCGCGCCAACGAGCAGCGTGAGCGTGCCAACCAGTTCTCCGCGCGCCTGCAACGGGACACTGATCAGCGAGTTCGCCGCGAGCAAGCGAACGAGCTCGGCCCGCTCGCTGGGTGTTTGCGCCCAGCGCTCCAGCTCGTGGTCACCAACGTGCTCGAGCAGCGTCGGCTGGCCGGTGGCGAGCTCGGCCCCGCTCGGGTCGATGGCGAGCGGCTGGTCCGGCCCGTGGCGGCGCAGGAAGGATTCGATCTGCTCGGCGCGCGGCCCGTGGGCGCGTACATGCAGGCGCCTTCGCGTCGCCCCGCGCATGACATCGAAGATCGCGACGTCGGCCACCAGCGGAACGATCAATGCGGCGATCCGGGCCGCTGTATCGGGCGCGGTTTCGATCGTGTTGCCGATCCGCGACATGCGGATCAGCAGATCGAAGCGCTGCCGGGCAAGCTCTCGCCGCGCTCGCTCGAAAGCGACCACGATGGCGAGGATCCCGGTGAGCGTGACGGCCGCCCAGCGGATGTAGAACGTCCAGTCCGCAAGCGTGCCCTCCCAGATGCCGCTTCCGAACACGATGCCCGACGCCGCTATCGCGACGAACGCGGTCTCGGCCGGCGCTCCGAGCATCGCGGTCACGACCGGGGCGAGCCCGGCGGCCCCGAAGACGACCGAATGGGTTCCGCCCAGCACTCCGGCGAGCGCGACGCCGCCGTTGATGAGACAGCCGAGTACCAGCGCGAGGACGCGCCTGCTCCGCGACGCAGTCGAGGTTCCGGCTTTCGTGACTAGGCCAGTGAACACGTAGCGTGCGCTCAGCACGGGCTCCCCCGCGGCGCCCCCGTCCTCCGGGAGGCTAGCTGTTTCCAGCCATCCGCCACAGGGTATTCGCAATCGGATGAGCGGCGAGCAGATCGGTCCCCCGATCGAGCGGGGTGACCAAGCTGCCGGGGACCCGCACCGGCGCTCCCCGCTGAGCCCGGTTCCCGGTCACGAGCGTGTGCCCGAGTCCGATCCCGTTGAGCGAGTCCCCGAGACTCCATGCGACCCGAGCGAACCGCAGGAGCCCGATCAGGTGCCCGAACCGCAGGAGCCGCCGACGCCGCCCGCGTCCGAGCCCGGGACTCCGGCTGAGCCACGGCAGCCCGCGCGCGTCCCGCAGCCCACTGAGCCTGCAACCCCGATCGTGCCGGCCGACTAGCGCGCGCGCCGGCCGCACACCGGGGCCAGGCCCGCAGCCGCTGCCGCCGCCTGACCCCGACCCGCCTGTCCCTGGGCCGGGCCAGCCGCCGCCCCCTATCGACCGTGCATACCCGCCGGGCGGGGCGCAGCCCACTGCATAACCTGCGCCCTCGCTGGGTACTGACCCCCTGAAGGCATCTGCCCAACCTCGACGGCGTGAGGTACGGATGAGCACGAGGTCTGCTGACGCGCTGGGCGCCAGGGCGTCCGTTTCGAGGACCAGGCATTGGCGGTCGAGCGATCCACGCATTCGTGCCGCGCTTGTCGAGGAGTACATGCCCCTTGCCCGCAGTCTCGCGCGCCGCTACGAGCGTTCGTCGGAGCCGCTCGACGATCTGGTGCAGGTGGCGGCAGTCGGGCTGGTGAAGGCAGTCGATCGCTTCGATGTCGACCGTGGCGTCGCCTTCGCCTCGTTTGCGGTGCCAACGATCTTGGGCGAGCTTCGCCGTTATTTCCGCGACTGCTGCTGGGACGTGCATGTCCCGCGCGGGACCCAAGAGCATGTGCTTGCAATCGAGGCGGCGCAGCGCCGCCTGACGCTTGACCAGGGTCGGTCACCTTCGGTCGCCGAGCTCGCTGAATACCTCGAGCTTGGCCTCGAGCAGGTTCTCGACGCTCTGCAGGCCGCGCAGGCATACGGCACGGTCTCGCTCGATGCGCCGCGCGGCACGGGCGCAAATGAAGACGCGGGAAGCTACGCCGAGTCACTCGGGGATATCGATGAGCGTTACGAGCTTGTCGATGGCGCCGCGACGATCGCGAGTGCGCTCGAGCACATTCCTGAACGGGAGCGCACAGTGCTCGCGCTCCGCTTCATCGAAGACTTGACGCAATCGGAGATCGCCGAACGCATCGGGGTATCGCAGATGCATGTGTCCCGCCTTCTGCGACGCGCCCTCGAGCAGCTCCGCATCCTCGTGCGGGCCGAGGATGCGGATGCCGACTCACCGGCTTGAGTCGGCGTCCCCCGCGCTTCTGAGTGGCAGACTCAGTAGCGTGCGGGGGCAGGGTGCGCGAGGGAACGGTTCGGCCCGTGGGACGGCGATGACACCAACGGTGCGGCTCACGCTTTCGGCGCGCGCGGAGAACGTTGCCCTCGTGCGCGAGCTCATCGCGGCCATAGCGGAAGTCGCCGAGACGGGACGCTCTCGCGATGACATCCGCGCGGCTGTTAGCGAGGCCGCCAACAACGTCGTCGTCCACGCCTACGCCGGCGAGGAGGGACCCCTCGAGGTAACCGTGCGCATGCTTCACGGAGCGCTCGAAGTGAGCGTGCGCGACCAGGGTTTCGGCATCGTCTCGCGCCAATCGGCGGAGGCGGCCGCGAGTGAATCAATGGCAGAACGCGGTCCCGGCCATGGCCTCGGCATCGCCGTCATGGACGCGCTCGCCGACGGCTTCGAGCTGCGTCCGCGCGAGCCGCATGGGGTTGAGGCCGTCCTGCGCTTCGCGCTCACCGCACCGTGGCGAATCGACGGCGATGGAGACGAGCTTCGGGGTGGCGTCTTCGAGCCGGCCGGACCCGATGAGCTCGCCGTCGCGATGTCGCCGGCCGAGCTCGGCGCGGTCGTACTGCCACGGCTCGTTTGCGCGGCCGCGGCGCGCGCGGGCTTCACCGTGGATCGCATGTCGGACGCCCAGCTGCTCGCCGATGCATTGGCGGCACATGTCGTGCCCGTCCTGCGCGGCGCCGTGCTGCGCTCGCGTCTCGGGATCGGTCGGCGCGAGCTCGCGATCGAGGTTGGCATGCTCGACCGGGGCGGCGGGCGGGCGGTCATAGCCGACTCGAGCGTGGGCCAGCTTGGGCCTCTCCTCGAGCGCCTGGCAAGCTCGACCGAGGTCTACTACAGCGACCGTGGCGAGCTGCTCGAGCTCTCGATCCGCGACGAGCGTCAGCCGGCAGCGCCGCTGAGCGGCGCCTAGCGCTCGAGCTGCGAACGCAACTCGTCGAGGCTCGCGCGGAGGATGCGCGAGACCTGAAACTGCGCCAGACCGAGCCGCTCACCGATCGCTGTCTGCGTGAGGCCTTCGAGGAAGCGCAGCCGCAAGATCTCCTGCTCGCGGCGCGAAAGGCCTGCGATCGCGTCATCGAGCGCGAGGCGTTGCTCGAGCTCGTCGAGATGTCCGGCGTCGGCTGGATCTGAGGCAACGGACTCGATCGGCGTCGCGTCCTGCGCGTTCCTTGCTGCGAACGCTTCGAGGACCGCCTCGACCGACAGCTGCGCTTCCGCCGCCAGCTCCTGCACGGTCGGCGCGATGCCGCCACCACGGGCGCTGAGCACGCGCTCGGCGCGGGATACGGCGGCGACCTGCTCCTGCAAAGAGCGTGGCATGTGCAGCGCCCAGGCGCTGGAGCGCATGCTTCGCTTGAGCTCGCCGACGATCGTCGGCACCGCGAACGCCACGAAGCTGGTTCCGCGCTCCGGGTCGAACGCGTCGACCGCTTTCACGAGCGCGAGCGACGCAACCTGCACGAGATCCTCGAATGGTTGCGGCGTATAGCGGTAGCGGGCCGCGAGGCTCCTTGCGAGCGGGAGGTGACGCTCGATCAGCGCGCTGCGAAGCTCGGCGTCGTGCGTGCGCCTCAGCTCTGCGAAGAGCTCGTCAGGCTCGTGGACGTCGCGGGTCACGAGAGGCGCGCCAGCGCGCGAATCCATCGATTGGTTGACAAGGGGCCCCTCGGAAGTCTCGCGCGCCCTGTTCCCGCCAGCGCTCTGAAAGCAAATCACCCGCCACCCGGCGCGACAAGGGGGCGAGGGCGCGCCGGTGGCGGGTGGACGGTTGCCGGCTTTCGACATCCGCTTGCTGATTCCGTACCCGATCGCATGATCAGGCAAACGCGGGCGCGACGTGTCCGTCACGGAGGTGTGCGCGGTGTGACCGCCCGTCTGCGCTATCCTCGCCACATGGGACTCGACAACCCAGTCCATATCCTGCTTCTGCTTCTCGTGCTGCTGCTCGTCTTCGGCGCACGCAGGCTGCCAGAGATCGGGAAGTCGCTCGGGGAGGGAATGCGCGGTTTCAAGGACGCCGTCAGCGGCAACCAGCGCGACACGCTCAACCAGAGCACTGCCACTCAGCAGCCTGCTCCGGCGCCCGCGCCGGCACCCGTCGAGACGGCTCCCGTCGAGAAGCAGTAGAGCGGTTCGGGCGAAAGCCGGCAGTACCGGGTCTCTCAAGACCCGGCGCGAGCGTGCGCGAGTCCGACTGCGGCCAAAGGACCGCAGCTGGTCACGAGTCCGCGGCCGTCTGCTCGCGGAAGTGCTTGCTGAGCATCGTCTGCTGACCCTGATAATTGGAGCCCGCCTGTGCGCCGTAGAGACGGTCGGGGGGCGCCTCCATACGCTGATAGGCGAGCTTTGCGATCCGCTGGCGGTGCTCGACCATGAACGGCACGTCGCGCGCTCGCACTTCGAGCGCTGCTCGCGAGCCGAAGCGCTGCCCGTCTGAGCTGTAGCCGAAGCCCGGGTCGAAGAAGCCGGCGTAATGCGTGCGGAGCTCGCCCGCGGTCGGGTCGTAGGCCATCATCTCGGCCGCGTACCCCGGCGGGACGCAGACCCCCTCCGCCGACAGCAGGAGGTAGAAGAGCTCCGGGTCGAGCACGATCCTCCCTCCCCGCTCTGGATACACCGGCTCCCAGTAGTCGCGCCACTCGTAGTGGCGGATCTTCCCTAGGTCGAGGCGATGCGAGTTCTTCTTCGCGCGGTAGCCGACCACGCGGTTATGGGGGCCGGAGAGGTCGACCGAGAGGAAGAGGCCATCCGAGATCTCGAGGTCGCCGGCCGGCAGGGCGTGGGAGTCCATGTAGAGCAATGGGGACTCGGCGTGGATCTGCGGGATCGTTGCGTCGCTGACGCGCGCCGGCGCCGTCTCGAGCCGAATCTGGTTGAGCGACAGCAGCTCCTCGACTTTGACCGCGAACGAGCGCGGTACGACCTCGAGGTAGAGCTTGCCGTGGTAGCCGGCGCCGACCTCGTCGAAGCGATTGTTGCCGTCGGTGAGGACGCGCGTGAAGACATCGAGCCGGCCGGTCGAGCTCTTCGGGTTTGCCTTCGCGCGCACGTGCTGCGGGAGGCGGAGCTCCTCCACGAGCGGGATCAGGTAGGGGCGGCCCGGCTCTAGCGTCGCGCCGCCACGGTCGATGTCGACCTCCTCGATCGTCAGCGCCTCCGCCCGCTCCTCGACCGGCGAACCGATCGCGGGCAGAAACGAGCAGCGCAGGCGCAGCGCCTTGCGGCCCAGGCGCAAGTCGATCGACGCCGGCTGGATCGAGCTTTCGGCAATCGCATAGACCGAGGTCACCCAGCCGGCCTGCACCGCCTCGCGCAGGCGCTGGGACGGGAGTACGCCACCGGCGCTGCTCGCGCGAGCCGCGAGTTCGACGTCGGCTGCGGGTTGGGTGCTCACCGGCCGGAGTCTAGGGCGAGCCGGCACGCCCCCTGGTCTGAGATAGCCCACCTTGCGCACTCTGCGACCCCGTCGCATCGCGTCGTCCCGCAAGCGGCCGCGTCTAAGCACGGCCAGAGCGACACGCCTTTTCAGCGCCGCGCCGGCAGTCCCTGGGCGGCGGCGACGCCGCGGGCGACCCAGCGGGCGAGCTCCGGCTCGCTCACGCAGCCCTCTTCGGTGACCCGCAGCCAGCCCTCCATCGCTTTCCCGCGCATCACGAACGGTTCGGCGTGGGGCTCGTCCTCGAAGTCCTCGCTGACCCGCAGCAGCAGGCCGCCCTGGCCCGAGGCGGCGACGGCCATCGTGCCGTTGACGAGAAATGCGAGGCCACCGAACATCTTCTTCTCGGTGACGGCATCGACGCCGGCGAGCTGCTCGCGGATGCGGCTCGCGAGAACTTCGTCGTAGGCCACCACGCGGAGCGTAGCGTGCGCAATGTTGCTTGCGGGTAGCTGAGTGTCGCGTTGCTAGATTGACGTGCTCGGCAAGGAGGATGTTTCGTGGCGCGATCGATCTGGAGTGGGTCTGTCTCGTTTGGCCTGGTGAACGTGCCGGTCAAGCTCTACAACGCCGTGCAGCGCAGGAACGTCACGTTCAACCAGCTCCACGCTGAGGACCAAGGGCGCATCCAGCAAAAGCGCGTCTGCAGCATCGACGGGGATGAGGTCGCCTTCGAGGAGATCGTCAAGGGCTACGAGTTCTCGCCCGGCCAGTACGTCGTCGTGACCAACGACGAGCTCGAGTCGCTCGGCGCGAAGAAGACCAAGATGATCGAGGTCGAGCAGTTCATCGATGCGACCGAGATCGACCCGCTGATGTTCGACTCCTCCTACTACGTCGCGCCCGCGACGGGCGCCGGCAAGTCGTTCCGCCTGATGGTCGACGCGATGCGCGAGGCGGGCAAGGTGGGGATCGGGCGCTTCGTGCTGCGCCAGAAGGAGCACCTCGTCGCACTTCGCGTCCAGGGCGACGCGTTGATCCTCGTGACGCTCATGTACGCGGACGAGGTCGTCTCGACGGACGCGCTCGAGGACGCCGGTGACGTCCAGGGCAACGTCACCGATCGCGAGCTCGCGATGGCCCAGCAGCTGATCGGCATGCTGTCCGCTCCGTTCGAGCCGGAGCGCTACCACGACGAGTATCGTGAGCAGCTGATCGACCTGATCGAGCGCAAGGTGGCGGGCGAGGAGATCTCGCTCCCACCGCCGCCGAAGGCGCCGAAGGCCGTGCCTGACCTGATGGCAGCCTTGCAGGCCTCGGTCGACGCGCTTGCCACGGAGCGTGGCGGCGCGACGAAGCCGGCTGCGAAGCCGCGCGCTCGCAAGGCGCCCGCGAACAAGCCCAAGGCCGCGCAGCGCTCGTGAGCAAGGGTCGCGAAAGCGACCACCTCCGCTCCTACCGGGGCAAGCGCAACTTCACAGCTACGCCTGAGCCCTCCAGCGAGCAGCGCCGCCGGGGGCGCAACGACGCATCGGGCGAGCCCACGGATCGCTCCCGCAGCCGCTTCGTCATCCAGGAGCATTCGGCGCGTCGCCTGCACTGGGACCTGCGCCTCGAGCGCGACGGGGTCTTGGCCTCGTGGGCGCTCCCGCGGGGGTTGCCGCCCGAGCCGAAGCAGAACTTCATTGCGCCGCACACCGAGGATCACCCGCTCGAGTACCTCGACTTCGCCGGCGAGATCCCTGCCGGCAACTACGGCGCCGGGACGATGACGATCTGGGACCGCGGCACCTACGACGTGCTGAAGTGGGAGCCGCGCAAGGTCGAGGTCGACCTGCACGGTGAGCGCGTCCAGGGGCGCTACGCGCTGTTCGCGATCGGCAAGGAGAACCCGACCAAGGATTGGATGATCCACCGCATGGACGCGCCCACCGATCCGGCGGCCGAGCCGATGCCCGAGCGCGTGAAGCCGATGCTTGCGCGCGCCGGCGTACTGCCGCGCGATGACGCCGGCTGGTCTTACGAGGTCAAGTGGGACGGCGTGCGTGCGATCGCGTACTGGCAGCCCTCGCAGCTTCACTTCGAGTCGCGAAACCTGCTCGACATCACCGAGCGCTACCCGGAGCTGGCACGGCTCGGCCGCGCGCTGGGCTCGCACCGCGCGGTGCTCGACGGCGAGATCGTGGGCTTCGATGAGTACGGCCGTCCGAGCTTCGGCGCGCTCGCTCAGCGGATGCATGTGTCGGCCGCCGCGGCCAAGCGCTTTGCCGCGAGCGCGCCCGTTACCTACGCGATCTTCGACCTGCTGTGGCTCGACGGACACTCGCTGATGGAGCGTCCGTACCGCGAGCGTCGCGAGGCGCTTGTCGCGCTCGAGCTTCACGGTGAGCATTGGATGACGCCCGAGCCGCTGCGCGGGCGCGGCGCGGACATGCTCGCCGCGAGCAAGCGGTCGGGGCTCGAGGGGATCGTCGCGAAGCGCCTCGACAGCCGCTATCGCCCGGGGCAGCGCGACGCCAGATGGATCAAGATCAAGAACACGGCGCGCCAGGAGCTCGTGATCGGAGGGTTCACGAAGGGGGAGGGAAGGCGCGGCGGGGCGATCGGTGCCCTGCTTGTCGGCGTGCCGGAGGATCGGGGAGCGCTGCGCTTCGCCGGCAAGGTCGGGACCGGGTTCAGCGACGAGGAGCTCGTCCGGCTCGGCAGCCTGCTGCGCCCCCTCGTGCGCAGCGATTCGCCGTTTGCTCCTGGCGGTCCTTTGAAGCTGCCGCGCGGCGTGACCTTCGTCGAGCCGCAGCTCGTCGCGGAGATCGAGTTTCGCGAGTGGACTCGCGACGGCGCGTTGCGGGCACCTAGCTACAAGGGGCTGCGCGACGACAAGGAGGTCCGTGAGGTGGTGCGCGAGACGCTGACGCGAGAGGTCAAGCTCTCGAATCTCGACAAGGTGCTCTATCCCGAGACGGGAACGACCAAGCGCGAGGTGATCGAGTACTACGAGCAGATTGCGCCCGTGCTCTTGGCGCACCTGCGCGACCGGCCGCTGACCGTCAAGCGCTACCCGGACGGCGTCGAAGGCAAGGCGTTCTTCGAGAAGCGCTCGCCGCGCCATCGTCCCGACTGGGTTCGCACCTTCGCGATCGAGAGCGGGCACCAGGGAACCATCGACTACACCGTTGTCGACGATCTCGAGACGCTCACCTGGCTCGCGAACCTGGCGGCGCTCGAGCTGCACGCGCCACTCTTCCTCACCTCAGGCCCCGAGCACCCGACGGCAATGGTGTTCGACCTCGACCCGGGCCCGCCGGCCGGGATCGCGGAGTGCGCCCACGTGGCCTGCCTGCTCAAGGGCACCTTCGACGAGCTCGGTCTGAAGGCCTACGCGAAGACGTCGGGCTCGAAGGGGATCCAGGTCTACGTGCCGCTGGCCGGCGCGACATTCGCGCAGACCAAGCGCTTCTCCGAGCATCTCGCACAGCTCTTCGAGCACAACCAGGGGGAGCTCGTCGTCTCAAAGCAGGCGAAGGCGCTGCGCCCCGGCAAGGTGCTGATCGACTGGAGCCAGAACGACGAGCACAAGACGACGATCAGCGCCTACTCGTTGCGCGCGCGCCCGCACCCGACCGTGTCGGCACCCGTGACCTGGGACGAGGTCAGCGGCGCGATGCACGGTAAGCCGCTCAGCTTCGAGGCACGGCACGTCCTCCAGCGTGTGGCGCGGGATGGCGATCTCTTTGCCCCTGTGCTGAGCGGGGGCCAGAAGCTCCCGGAGCTGTAGGTTTCGGCGCGGCGCCGGCCTCGCGGGGCATTGTTGTCAGCTCTCTCGCGCCCCGTCCGCACCCCTCTCTACAGTCGTGTCATGGCGTCTCGGCGTGGCAAGCAGGACGCGCTTCGGATCCTCGATCCGGCGCGGGCGATCCACGCGATCGCGGACGCGGTCGGACGCGAAGCGCGCCGCGAGCTCGTCGAGCTCGTCATCACCGCCTGGGTTGACACGATCCCGGAGCATGAGCTCGCCGACCACTATCGCAAGGCGCTCGCGGGCCTTGCGCCAGAGGATCTGCGCGACGTCGCGGGGTGGGGCTCATGCGGCGTGGCAGTCGCGATTCCGAGCCGCGAGTTCCTGCTCGGCGCGTTCCGCTCGCTCGGGGACGGGCGTCGCGAAGCGCTGCGTCAAGCCGCCTGCCTGCGCGGCCTTTCGGCCTTCGACGCCGGTGTGAGCGAGCTCCAGGTACTCGACACGGTCCTCCCGTGCCTCTCGCGCGCGCAGCTCACCGAGCTTGCCCGCGAGGCGACAGAGCTCTATCTCACGGATCGGCTCGGCACCGAGAACTGAGGCGCGGTACTGCGTCGCCGCCGGCGCCTCGCCCCTCGCCCCTCGCCCC
>PLFX01000020.1 GCA_003138355.1 Solirubrobacterales bacterium | reverse complement strand
CGCGATTCGCCGCCACCGACGTACGTGGCCTGCGTCGAGAGCGCTACGAGGTCGGTCGCGCTGTGAAACGGAAGCGTCCCGTCGCTCAGGACGTTGCCGACATGGACCCGTGCGAGCGGATCGTCGGCCGGCCGCTTGACACCGTGGAACGCGCGTCGGCCGGCCTTCTCGGCCTCGGAAAGCTGGCGCTCGAAACCGTCGATCGCGGCCAGCGCGACCTCAAGCAGCTCCCGCGTCCGACCGCATTCACCGACGAACTCGGCGACAAGCTCGCCACGGCGGTCGTCGACGAGCGCCGCGCGCTCGCGATCAATCTTGCTGAGCTCGGTCTCGCACTGGCGGAGCCTGATCGCCGCGTCCGCGATTACCCGCTCGTTCTCTCCCTTTGCCTTGTCGAACTTCGCGACGTTCGGCCGGCGATTCGCGGTCGTGGCGGCGCGGAGCTCGGCCTCGCGCTCGGCTGCGAATCGCAAGATCGCACGCTTGGCCTCGTGGGCCTCGCTCTTGATGTCGCTCCGCTGGCGCAATCGTTCCTCGCGCCGCTCGTCGACGTCGGCGAGCAGGGTGGCGAGCGTGGGGGTTGTCGTCTCGGGGGAGGTCACGACTGCACCACTGCGAACGGCCGCTCGCTGTCGTCGGCGAGCTGACGCATGCTGCGCCAGTAGGTAGCCGCGCCGTCGCCCGCCTTCATCTCGCGAACCTGCCCGTCCGAGAGCCTGCCCAGAACGCTGGCGGGTAGCACGCCGTTCGAGCCGGCCCGCTCGATCGCGAGGCGCAGCTCGTCGTCTGCCGGTGCTGGTGGCGGCCCTGGCACCCGCGGATTGGCGAGCTGATCGCTGATGCGCACGGCCATCTTCCTGCTCGCCGGCAGGCTGCCGACGACGCGCTCGCGCATCGCCGCGAACTCAGCCGGGGCGAGCGCCTTCAGCTCGGCGACATCGCCTAGCCGCTCGACATCGGCAGCACCGCGGACGCCGGCGAGCGCCTCGCGGGCAGCGGCTAGCGCTTCACCGTCGCGCTGCTCTTGCGCGAGCTGCTTGAGGGCAGCGCGTGACGCAGCGTCGGCCTCGGCGGCGCGCTGCTCGTAAGACTTCTTGCTCATCGGTGCCTCCTCGGCTTGCGCTGATTACCTGGCAGCGCCGGCGAGCCGACGCGACCGCTCGGCTTGCGCTCGAGCGTCTCGGTCGGCCGATGCTCGGCGTGGGTCTCGTGGTCCGGCCGGCCGAGCACGCCGAGCACGTTGTGGCTGTGCGTCGTCGTCGCGCGTCGGCTGATTCGCTCAATCACGCCCATTTGTGGGCTCCTTCGGTTGCGGTGGTCGCGGTCGAGGCGTCATCAGCGCCATCGGATCGCTGTCGTGGAAGGCTCCTGCCGGCGGCGCGTCAGACGCGAGCGCCTGGCCGGCGACGAAGCCGGGCTCGCCCGGTCCTGCGAGGCGAGCGGCGTACTCGAGCAACCGGCGCTGGTGTATGGACGGCTGCCGCGGTGGCGGCGTGGGCTCGGGCTCAGCCTTGGGGCGACGGGGACGCGGAGTGCGCGGGTCGTCGGGGCGCTTACGGGTGGTCACCTAATCGCCCGCCGTTCGGTTGCGGTGCTGCGCGGCAACGAGGAGACGTAAATCCATCCCTCGCGCTACTACTCCGCTTAGGGTCCTTGTGGGGTGGGTAGAAGTGCATTGGGTTAACTGGGGTGGGTTGTCCGCCACTGTGACGCCCCGTTCTGGACTCAGTGACGCCCCGTCGGGGTGCCACTGTGACACCCCGTTCTGGGGCGGGACTGACAAGCGGGGCGTCACTGTGACACCCCGCTCTGTGTCTCGCTCGGCAGCAGTACGCGGTACTCGCGGGTCATGCGGTCCGGTCGCGGCGCCCCGTTGATAACCGGCGTATGGCAGCCGGTCGGCTTGAGGAGTCCGAGCTCGCGTAATGCGGCGAGCTTGCGCTCGGCGGTCCGGTCGCCGACGCCGGCCCGGTCGGCTAGCTTCCGGGCGCTCGCCCAGCAGTGATCGCCGGTTGCGTAGTCGCCGTAACTCAGCGCGGCCAGGTACACCAGGCGCAGGGTCGGCTCCATCTCCTCGGTCGCGAGGAAACCGGCTTCGAGACGGTTGCGGCGCGGCATCCGCGCTCATGCGCCTATCTGAGCTGACATAGCCCCTCGGGGCTCTCAAGCGCACACCCAGCGGAGGGGTGACGAAACCCGGCATCGGCGCTGATGCTGGATGTGCGCTTGAGAACCTCGAAAGGCGAGAGCGCGCCGCGACCGGTTGGTGAGTTTTTCGTCATCCCGACTTCGAAGCTACGCGGCAACCGAGACGGAACTGGAGCGACGCGCAACATGTTCCGACACTTGCAACGCGCGCTGCAAGGGGCGAGCGGCGGAGATATCAGTCGAACTGCGGCCCGACGCACCGAGAAGTCGATGTCGATCTTCGCGGTGATGAACTACGCATGCACCTTGTACTCCGGTCGTTGACGCCGCGGGCCCTGAAGTTCTCGACCGCGCCGGGCCTTTAGGCGTGCGTTCCGTCGCGTGCGTCGAGTAAAATGCACGGAAATGTCAGGTGCAGACATACCCACACTTCCTCCGCGCCCTGGAGCTAACCCGCGCGGCGCGCTGACTGCACCCAGCGCGCCGCGCACGCACTCGGAGGCATAGATGGCGCGCAATATTCTCCTGAAGCTCACGGGCGACAACGACGACGCGAAGCTCGTAGTCGACGAGACTATCGACGACATCAAAAAGCTCAAGGCCGAGGCCGAGGCGACGATTGTCTCTATTCGCGTTGATAACGAGGAGGCGAATCGTCAGCTCGACGAGGTGCGAGCGAAGATCGAGTCGACGCCGCGCGAAGAAACGATCCGCATTCGGATACAGGCCGAGACCGCCTCCCTGGACAAGGCGGAGGCGCAGCTAGCGGCCCTGAAGGCACAGTCCGCCGAGGCGGGTGTCGGCGGCGAGATCCCCAACTCGACCGCGATCCGCATGGGTCAACTCGCGTCACGTATAGAGGGCTCGCAGTCGAGGATCCAGGGCCTCGCCAGTGACCTTGAGAAGCTCGGGTCAAGCGGCGGCAACGGAGTGTCGAGAGTCGATCGTGCCGTCAAATCTCTGACGGGCAGCCTTACGGGCGCTCGCACGGGTCTCGTCTCTTTCGTCGCTGACGCTCTCGGGAAGGTACCGCTCATCGGCGGCATGTTCGAGAAGGTCGCAAAGAGCGCGGGCAAACTCGTCACGTCACTTCTTCCGCAGGCTGCGAGCGGCTTTACGGGGCTCGTCTCTGCCGCCGCAGGACTTGCCGGCGTCGGGACGATCCTCGGCATCATCGTCGCCGCGCTGGCCGCGCTCGTCTCGTCGCTCGGCATGGCCCTGATCGGCGTCGCCGCTCTCGCGGTGGGGTTCCTCGTTGCCCTAGGCCCGATCGCGGTCCTCTTGGGGATCGTCGCGACGAAGATCAAGGACATCGTGAGCGGGCAGATGACGCTCGCGTCGGCGACGGCGAACCTGAAGTCTGCGCTCGACTCCCAGAAGCAGGCTGTCACCGCGCTTCAGCAGGCGGAAGTCAACGAGGGCAACCAGCGCATACAGGCGCTGAACGCCCAGATCAATGCCGTCAACGCCCTGAAGGACGCCGAGAATCAGCTCAACGATGCGAAGCTAGGCGCGCTCAGCGCCGCACAGGCGGTCCAGCAGGCGCGCCTCACTCTCGCGAGCTTCGACCTCGAGCTGCGCGGTCTCGGCACGTCACCGTCCAACCTGGCCGGCGCGACTCAGAGCGTGCAGGTCGGCGGCAACCTCGGTCAGACCCAGGTCGGCTCAAACAAGCTCGCCTTCCAGCAGATGCTCCTCCAGTACAAGGAGGACATCCTCGGCGTGAAGACGGCGCTCCAGCAGCAGAAGGACGCGACGCAGCAGGTCACGGACGCTCAGGCGCAGCAGTCTCAGGCGCAGCAGCTCGTCAACCAGTACCAGCAACTCGGGCTGAAGGCGTTCCCCGGCTACCTGTCGGCGACTCAGGCCCAGACGACGGCGACGCAGAACCTCAAGCGCGCGGAGGATCAGGTCGCATCCGCCGAGCTGGCGCGGGTCCAGGCGATTCGCCACGGCGCGGCCGAGGCGTCGGCCTTCGAGACGGCGTGGAAGGATCTCAAGAAAACGCTCGGCACGGTCTTCGGTCCGGCCGAGAAGGCTGTCTTCGGCGGCATCGAGCAGGCGCTCGTCATCATGGCGAAGGGCCTGAAGCCGCTCGAGCCTGCGTTCCTCACGCTCGGCAAGGCGATCGGCGGCGCGTTCGTGTGGTGGGCCAAGATGATGGTCAAGCCCGCGAACATGCACATCCTCGAGTCGGTGATTCGCGGCGCGGCGGGTCTCACCGAGAAGATGAGTCACTACCTCGGCGCCGTCTTCCGCATCCTCGGCCAGATCAGCTCCGCGGCGATGCCGATGCTCCTGAAGCTGATCGGCCATTGGGCGGGCGAGCTCTCCACGATCTCGCACAAGCACAACGCCGTCAAGGACTTCATCGTCAAGTGCATCGCCGCCACGAAGAAGTGGTGGGACGAGCTGAAGTCCGTCTTCGGCTTCGCGGTCGTCTTGGTCAAGACCTTCCAGCCCTTGCTTACGATCTTCGAGAAGCTCGCCCTCGCCGCGGAGGCGGTCGGCAAGGCGCTCGGGATCGGCGCCGGCGGTGGGTTGCTTGGCGGCGGCCTCCTCGCGGCGGTCCTCCTCAAGGGCGGCGGCAAGGGCCTGATCGGCGGTCTTGGGAGTCTCCTTACGGGCGGCGGCGCGGTCGGCGGCGGCCTCGCTGTCGGTGCCTCTGTGCTCGCTGCTGGCGCAGCCGGCTATGGCATCGGGACGGTCCTAAACGACAAGCTCGGGATCTCGAAGGGGATCGACAGCCTTCTCGGCGGTACGGTGGGCGGCCCGACGAGCGCAATGAATGCGGCGAACGCTTCGAGCAAGGCTGAGGCGATTCGCAGCATCGAGGAGGTCTTGCGCACGGGGCACTGGCGCGGGTCGGCCAGCGGCAAGCTCGTCAGCGCCTCGGCTCAGGAGAGCCTCATCCGCTCCCTCGCGCAGCTTGGCGTCGACTGGCACCGGCTAGCGGCACGACTCCCAGCGCCCAGCTCGCACGTTGCCACCGCGTCGCCTGCCGCCCACGCGCGAGCGATGAGCGTCAACGTCCATCTCAATCAGGGCGATACGATCGCCGACGATCAGCACTTCGTCTCGGTCCTAGAGAAGCGCATTGCCGCCACTGGCTCCGGGTTCGGAGGGCGCGGCTAGTGCCGTCGGTAGTCATCCTCGAGACGCAGCTTGAGGGCCTGCGCCTGCTCGCCGCAGAAGCCGATGGTCTCGGCCAGCAACTCGGCGCGAGCGATGCGACCGCTGCGCTCATCCTCTGCACGATCATCAACGAAGCCTTCGCGGCATTCATCCGCGAAGGCATCGTCGATCCCGACGGCGCCTTCGCTCGCTGGCACGCGGCCTACAGGTTGAGACAGCGCGAGGACCCCCCGCCGAACCTCAACTAGGGGTAGTCCCTGCGGCGCTTCTCGGCGAGAGCGCGCACGACGGGATCGTCGCCATCGGCATCGTCGTCGTCATCCTCCTCGCATTCGAACGCGTTCTCGATAGCTTCGGTGGCAATCTGCACGAGTGCATCCGCTCCAAGGTCGCGATATCCGGCGATCCATGCCTGAAACTCGCGCGAGATCGTGCGCGGCTGGCCGAGGTAGTACCCGCCGAGGTCCGCGGATGCGCTCTCGATGCGCTGCTCGTGGGTGAGCTTCGTGGGACGGGGTGTCGTATCGGTCATCGCGTCACCCCCTCGAGCAGTCGCCCCGCATGGAGCAGCGCCCTCTCGATCGGGCGTGGCGCCGGATCGTTGAAAAGCTCCCAACCGTAGAGAGAGACGCCGAGCTCGGAGGCGCGTCGTTTCGCGTATGCCATGTACAGCTCGACGGTCTCCTCGCGGAGGGCGATCACGCGCGTGCGCAGCTCCTCGTCGGTTGCGACTTCAGTAGCCGCAGTCATGCCGCCAGCTCCTCGGCGAGCAGCTGCTCGGCCAGTGCGGCCGTACCGTCCGCCTGCCGCCCCGCCTCATGCTCAGGGTTCGTGAAGAACTGGAACAGGTTGCCGCGGTCGATGACCGTCGCGTGTCCGTTGTCCTGGCGCGCTTCAAAGAGCCCGTCGGGGCGACGTTCGCCGATCGTAAGCGTCATCGGTCGCGAGGTCCAGACGGTTCCGGTTATCGTGTTGCGTGGCATCGAAGCCTCTTTCGGTGTCCAGCCCCGGCGGCGCTTCCACGTCGGCCGGGGCGATTTGCGATGGGACGATCTCAGCACATCGCAAGCACATCATGGGCCTCGTCAACACGGCTTGACAACGAATGTATGAGGCGGCCATACCCGCTCGGCGATGCACTCAGGATGCACACGACTCCGCAAATCGGCGCTAATCGGCGCCGAACCCTGCACCGTTTTAGCCTGCAAACGCTGGAGAATCGCCGCAACGGCTAGACCCCTGAGTTGTATGGCATGCAAGAGGTCGTCGGTTCGAGCCCGACTAGCTCCACTGCCGCGATTCGCTGGCGATCGAGGGTTCATCGACCTACCCGGCAGCGCGCCGAGATCGGCCGAACGGCTCCATCCTGGCTCCAGATCGCGAGTGAGACCGGCTAGTACATTCGTCCGTTTCGGTTGACGGATCGCAGTCGGAGGTCGTAACTCAAATCCAGCACTTTGCCCTATACGTGGGCGGGTGGACTTGGACCGGCTGTAATACACCCAGCCGGCGGTGTCGGGGCCCAAACGGCCTTGTTCACCTGACGCTCGCGCCGGGAACCCATCTGGCGCTCGCCGAAGTCGGCGGCCCGTTGCGGCATAACGCCTTGCCGCTTGTCGCCTCGCGCGGATTCCCCGCCGCGGCGGCGCAGATCCAGGACTCTGCCGCGCGAGAGGAGTGCCAGCATGACCACCAAGAGTTTTCGCCCCGCCGCAACGCATGTCGGTAGGAGACGCGCGACCGCTCGACGCTCGCGGCAAGCAATCGCGCTTGCCGGAGTAACGCTCGCGGTGTTCGCCGCGAGTGCGTCGGCGTGCATGGTAACCGCGACCGCGACCTGTGCGTCAGTGACCTTTCATTGGGCGCCTTTCAGCTCGTATGGGAACGGGAACGGAGGACTGAACACGCCCGAATGGGTGATCGTGTTCAAGCCCACCGTCGGTCCTGTTACGACGTTGCATGGCATCGCGTCGTTTCCCGGGAGCTCGTTCTCGCTGGCCGTCCCGATCCCGAGCGGCAATGGCGTCGTGACGGCGTCTTCGTCGTGGTCCTCGGCCGAGACGCGCGACGGCGGCTCCGACTCGGGATCGACGAGCCTGACGATCGCGGACTGCGCGGTTCCCGTCACACCGCCGGCTGCCGTGACACCGGCGCGTCCCGCGACAGTGCCGGCTCCCGTGACACCGGCGACACCGGCGACACCGACTGCCGTGACGGCGGCGGCTGCGCCGAAGCCTGTTGCGCCCCCCACCCCCGTTGTCGCTGCGACGCTGGCGCTATCAACGAGCGGATCGTCGGCCGCGACGCCCGGCGGCGCAATTCGTGACGCGGCCGTGCTGACTGGCGGGTCCTCACCCACGGGCACGATCACGTACTCCCTCTACTCCGCCAGCGACTCAACGTGCTCGGGGGTGCTAAGCGCCGTCACCGTGGTCGTCAGTGGAGACGGAACCTACGTCTCGCCGGCGGTCACGCCTGCGAGCGCCGGGTCCTACCAATGGGTCGCGAGCTACAGCGGCGACGAGAACAACCAGAGCCTGTCGGGCTCGTGCAACGACCCTACCGAGCAGTCAACGGTCGCCTACCCGGCCTGTGTCAGTTCGCACTCCGCCCTGGGCGGTGTTCCGGAGACCGTGAGGAACTCGCTGTCCGTGTGGGTGCCAGCGCCTGGCGTCAAGAGCGTGACGTTCTACCTCGACGGTCGCAAACTCGTGACGTTGGCCAAGCCGTCGCACCAGCGATTCTCGATTGCAATTGACGCGCGGAAGCTCAGCTTCGGCGTCCATCGGCTGAAGGCCAAGGTGACGATGCTCAGCTCGAGCTGCGCGCGCGAGGCGGCGGCAACGTTCATCCACGTCAAGCCCGACTCGCTTCCCCCGACGTTCGCCGGCTGATGGTGCCGGTGGCGCTATGTGGCGTCTTGCGATCCACCTCGCCCGGTTGCTCCCAGTCAGTCTCGGCATTGGCGCGCTGGCCCTCGGGCCAGCCGCCGGGACCGCCGGAGCCTCGGGAGCGTCGGCGTCGCCGGCCTCGCGGGCCATGCCTAGCGGCATCGCTCTTACCGCCGGTCGCACGATCTCGCTCGGCAACCTGCGCACGAACTCGCGCTGGGCGCATGCGAATACGGCAACGGTCGTCCGACGCAGTCCCTCGTGGCGAGCACCTGCCGTTGGGCGGCTTCACTTCCTGACCCCGGACGGTCAGGCCGAGGTCTACCTGGCCCTGCGCGAGACGCGCGTCGTGCCGACCGGCGTGATCTGGATCGACGTCTCGCTGCCACAGCGTCCCAACGGCGTCACCGGTTGGGTCCCAGCGAGCGCGCTCGGCCCGCTTCACTTCGTCGGTGGTCGCCTCGTGATATCTCGCGCAGAGCTTCGCGCGACGCTATACAACGAAGCTGGCACGGTGATCTGGAGTGCGCCCGTTGGCATCGGCCGATCGTCGCTACCCACGCCGGCCGGCCAGTTCTACGTGCGCGAGAAGCTGCGTGCGATAGGCAGCCCCGCATATGGGCCCTACGCCATCGCGACCAGCGCCTACGCGTCGTCACCGCTCAGCGAGTGGCCCGGAGGCGGCATCATCGGCATCCACGGGACCAACCAGCCTCAGTTAATCCCCGGCGATCCCTCCCACGGCTGCGTGCGCGTGCGAAACGGCGCGATCACTCGTCTATGGCGGCTCATCGCGCTCGGCACACCAGTCGACATCACCTGAGGATGATGCTCAATGCTCGCCCGACGGCGAGCGCAGCAGCAAGTGACTGTGCACGATCGCGGCCGCCACCTCGGTGACCTTGTCGCCGCTGCGCTGGGAGTGCTCGCGCAGCATCGCAAACGCCTGCTCGGCGTCGATCGCGTGGCGCGCCATGAGGATCCCTTTCGCCTGCTCGATCATCGCCCGGCGTTTGAACGCGTCCTGCAGATCGTGATACTCGGCGAAGCGCCGCAGCGTGATGTCGATCGCACTCTGCAGCTCCTCGGGAGCGGTGTCGACGACGTAGGCAAAGACACCGCCCTTGGCCGCCTCGCGAATGAAGACGGGATCCTCGCCGGAAAGCAACGCGACCACCGGGCAACTGGACTCGCGGACGATCTGCTCGATCAACTCAAGCGCGTGCTGCGATGACTTACCGAGCCCGACCAGCGCGACATCGGGGCGCTCTCGTATCGTCGCGGCACCGACATCCTTGACGTCGATCTCGACTGCGACGACGACGTGCCCGAGACCGCCAACGACCCGGGCAAGCAAGGCAAGCCGATCGCGTCGCTCATTCGCGATCAGCACACGAAGTGGAACGATCTCGTTCCACTCACTGGATACCACCAAGCGGCGCCAAACCCCGACCGCTGCCCCTTAGCATTTGGCCGTGGAGGTCCGATGACCAATCCCCCACGATCCTCCTTCTGCATCTTAGTCTTGCACCTAGGTGGACAAACGACCGATGTGAATGCGCAATATGCGGGGAAATGCCGGGTAGAAACTTCCGGGTGCTTCCGGCTTCTGGGCTCTATCCGACGAGCGCGTGGGACCAACCCCTGAGGTTACGAACGTCGGCTGAGGCGACGCTTGCGCGAGCTTTCTCGCGGCGACGACCGCACGCGAGCGCGAGACGCTTGGGCGGGTCTGGCGGCGGCTGAACGCCGCGAGCTAGGTTCCGCGATGCGCTTCGCGACCTGGAACGTCAACTCAGTTAAGCAGCGAATGCCGCGCTTGCTGGCCTGGCTCGACGAGCGCGCACGTCGCCGCCACGATTGGTGTCAGGCGTGCCGGCGCCGCTCAGATTGGACGTCGCCGTCTACTGCTGCGGAAGTCAGGTGATCTTGAACTTGCGGATGGCCGGCGTCTTGCTCGCGCCCGCCGGGCCGACGGCGCGCACATAGAAGACGTAGTGGCCGACCTCGAGGTGCTTATACGTCTTGGTGGCGCTGCAGGGCGAGTACTTCGGGACCGGCGTACGGCTGTGCTTGCCAGACCGCTGACGCACGATGGCGCACAGGAATCCGGTTGCGTCGCCCGTCGCCGTGAAGTGGAACGTGGCGCTGCCGTGCTTCGAGCTGATCCGAATCTTGGCAAGGTGCGCCAACGGACGTGACTGCCCGGAAGTCGCGATACTCGTCACCGACGGCGGCGAAACGTTCACGGGGGCCGGCGCGCTCACCGCAGCCGTCGCTCCCGACGTGGCTGGGGTCCCCGAGCCGCTGGCGTTACTCGCGGTCTCGACCACGCGTATCGTCGATCCAAGGTCGGTCGCGGCGAGAACGTATGTCTGGCCGGTCGCGCCGGTGATCGGCTGACAGTTCGCGCCCGTGGCGTCGCAGCGCTGCCACTGGTAGGCGTAGCCGCTCGGACTGTTGGACCAGGACCCGTGGACCTCGGTCAGCGTTTGGCCCTCAGTCGCGACACCACTGATCGTCGGCGGCGAGCTGTCCACCGGGACCAGCTCTGGCGGCACGACGTCGAGGAGCGACTCCAGCGAGGACGTGAGCCCGCTGTCATCGGTCAGGCTCAGGTAGTACTCGCTCCCGGACCCGGTCGTGAACACGTTGTTCCCGGACCCATCGACGACGTTCGCACCCGGCCCCACCTCGGTGAGAGCCGCATCGCTCGGGCGGACCGCGTGGTACACGGTCGTCAGATCCCACGCGGGAATCGATTGCCCGGGGTTGTACGCGTCGTACGCGGCCCGCACGGGTGAGCGCGCCGGCTGCGCGCTGTCGAGCGTGTCCCCCACATGCACGTGCTCGCCGACCTCGTATCCCGAGTAGACGACCTTCGTCGGCCAGCTCGCGGCGACATCCGCCGCGGCGACTGTGTTGCCCGCGAAGTTGTTCTCCGCCGACGTGCCGCTGCTCGGATACTGGCCGCCCGTGACGACGAGCATCTTGACCTTCTGGGCGACCAGCGCACTGCCGCTCAGAGGACTGATCGAGTCGGGCGGGGAGCTCAGCAGCGCCTCGAGGTTCTCCTCATAACCGATCTCCGCAATCACCACGCTGTCGTCGGACTGGTTCACGAGCGCGCGACGCAGGACACCCACCGCGCTGCCCGGGGCGGGCGTCGACGGCGACGCGAGCGCCGCACACGGCGTCAGAAAGTCGGGCGAGTCAACCTGGGATCCGTTGTCCGGCATGTCCGCCCCGATCGGCACATCCGGGGAGTTGTAGTACTGGGCGATCGCCGCCACGCACTCCCACGACTCGGTTGCAACCGATGGTCGATCGGTGCGCGTGTTCACGGTGATCGCGATCACCTGGTCCTCACCCATCGTCTGCAGCGCAAACGCCGTCGATAACGCGCCGACATCGTCCGCATTGCTGAAGATGTCCGTATCGATGATCAACGGTGTCGGCGTGCTCGCGTCAGCGACCGAAAGCGGTCCGGAGACCGACAATCCGACCGATAGCAACACGACGCACAGCGTCACGACCAGCACGACCCACAGACCCAGCGAAGCCGGCCGCCCCCGCTTCGCGCCATGTTGGCCCCGGCGAACTGGTGTTCTTCCAACGAGGCGCAACGGCAAATGCATGTCCGAGTTCAGTATGCCACCTCAGGGGCGGTCGGTTGTTACGCCTGCTGATGAGCCTGTACGCAGCACGAGCCCGTTGGGACAGCTGCGGCTCGTGTCGCTGAAGCCGTCACCTCGCGTTCGATTCTTCGGGATCGCGAACAGCCCCGGCGCTACTCGTCGCGGTCGCCGCCGCTCGGGATGTTCAATGCGCCCGAGCGGCGCCTCGGGATGTCCGCGCTGGCTGAGCAGACGATGTTGAGTCCTGCCGGGACCACGCACCTCGTGACACGACTCGAGCGCGACGGTCTCGTTCGCCGCGAGATCGATCCCGCAGGCATTCACGGTGCTCACGCAAGCCGGTGACGCGAAGCTGCGCGAGGCGCGCGTCACGCTCAACCGGGTGCTCCGCGCGAGCTTTCCGACGCGAACGGTTCTTAGCCCTGCTTCTAGGGCCGATCGGCGTCGCGCTCCCCGCGCCGGAAAAACGCGGGCGTCGTCGTCAGACACCTGCCGAGCGGACGGAAGCCTTGACCCAGAAGCGATGAAGCATGGACAGGTCTCGCGACTCCTTTTCGCGCGGAGCGACAGCGCTCCGGGTTAGTTGTCACGCTCGCGGAGTTGCTGTTCGTGCCGTCGGTAGCGGGTGCTGAGGTGGCGGCGCGACGATCGTCGTGTCGCGTTCAACGAGCGCCCGCCAGCGCTGTCCGCAGAAACCTACGGCTCAGCCACCGTCGGAGCTAGCTACTGGGGCGGTGCTGGCGCTGCGCAGGTAGATCAGGGTGCTGACGATGAGAACCCACACGAAGAGCACAACGCCGGCAAACCAGAAGACTGGGGTGGCCATGACGATTCCGATCACGACGGCTACCCAGCCCAGCCAGTTCGGTAGGCGTGCGCCGCGGAGGATCGCGACGCCGCTGGCGAGCCCGAACACGCAGCCGCCGACGCTAACTGTGAAGAACACGTCGTTGTCGAGTACGTTGAGTGCCTGGGCTGCGGCGGCGCTGATCTGGCTGGGAACGTCGGCCAGCGCGTAGTCGATCCCGGAAACGACGCTCAGGCCGACCGCGACGAGGACCCCGCCAGCTACCACTAGGGCGCTCGCTCCCTGGGCAGCGGGTGTGCGGCGCAGGTAGCCGTGCAGCGACCCGGCGAAGAATACAAAGAACAGGGACGCGAACACGAACAGGATGTCGCCAAGACGTTGGTCGTGGCGGTGGGCGACATAGAACGCGATCACCCGTGCGCCGCTCGCGTCCGAATTGGGTGTGTTGGTGCTGCTCGCCGCGCCAGCAAGCGTCAACCCAACGAACAGCAGCCCCGTTACCGGCGCCGTCAGACGACTCAAGCGGTCCGACATCCCAACTCCTCCCTCAAAGAGACTCCCGTGTGGTGGCACTGTACTCCGGGAACGGCGGTCGTCAAGCACGGGCGAGACACACACCCCACGCACTGACCCATCCCCGACGAGCAGCGCGAGCACGCTCCACGCGAGAGTGTGTCGCCTTCGCGTGAGGCTGTCGCGTAAA
>PLFX01000059.1 GCA_003138355.1 Solirubrobacterales bacterium | reverse complement strand
ACCGCCTAAACCCGACAGCCTCGCCCAATCCGAGTACCGGCCCGACGCTCGCCGTGGTCATGTGGCGAACATCGACTGTCCTCTCGACGGCGAGGTCGGCTTCTGGATGGGTGCCAGGTAGCTTGCTCGGTTGCTAGCTAGCTCGCACGATCGCTAGGTAGCACGCACCGTCGCACGTGGATAGTGATCGAGGTGTCGCAACGCGTTCACCGCCCCGAAGCCCCGTCTGGCCCGAGGCCGCCGCGCACCACAATCGGGAACGTCTTTAGAAAAGTTTGTTCCCCGTTGGTTCCCCGTCCCGGCTTTTCCGCCCTCAGCGCAGTGCCTAAATCTTTGCGATTTGCAGGCTGTTCTTGAATCGGGGAGACAGGATTTGAACCTGCGACCGCCCGGCCCCCAGCCGGGTGCGCTACCAGACTGCGCCACTCCCCGTGGTGTACTTCAAGCGGGCGACGGGAATCGAACCCGCCCTAGAAGCTTGGAAGGCTTCTGTGCAACCACAACACTTCGCCCGCAAGCTGCCTGGGGAAAGGATAGCCCCGGACGAGCGTGGTCGCGCGGGCCGGGCGGTTGTCCACGGCGAGCTGTGTTGCGTCGCAGCGGCGCGGTAGGATCAGCCCGTGCCACTCCGTGCCCTGGGGGGGACAGCGCTTGTAACGGCCGTGACGTGGGGAGCCTATGAATGGGCTTCGAGCACCGGGCACAGCACGATTGGGATGATCGCCGGGATCGCGCTGGTTCCGGCGGGGATCGCGTTTGGCGGGGTGGCTGCTTACACGCTTAGCGTCCTCGTGCGGCGCGCCGTGAGCTCTGCGGCCGCCCGCAAGCGCGAGCGTGATGAAGACGGGCGCGGCGGCAGCTCGCCGGGCGCGCGCACGCGCGAGGATTTGGGCCTCACGCGGACGCGTCGCAAACGCGTCGCCGCCTGAGCTGACGCTCGCGCAGCGACGCGGCGGCGGACGTCCACCGCGATACTTGGCGCGTGAGACGAGCTCTCGCCGTTGGCGCTGCAATCGTTGTCGCCGGCCTAGCGGTGGCAGGTTGTGCGACGCATCCCCCGCCTCCGATTTCGACGGCGCAGCTCGCCTATGCGAGATCGTTCGACCTCTACACCGTCTACTGGGCGGGCAAGCGGATCGATGGTGTCCCGCTCACACAGGCCGATGGGATCGGCAGCTATGACGCCCACTACGGGGTAACGCTCTCGTATGGCACCTGCGAGCACAAGAGCCTGCTCGCGCTCGGGGGCTGCACGCTGCCGGCGCGGATCACGACGGTCTGGTACGTGCCGCATTCGAACGTCTCGTTCGGGCGCTACCGCTACATCCGCCTGCATGGCGTGCCGGCGCTCGTGACCGACGGGGGCGATGAGATCGAGGTCTATACGAGCGCGGTGGCCGTGGACGTGCTCGGCGCAACACCCAAGATCACGCGCGATGCCGCTGACCGGCTCACGCCGTTCAACCGCCCGGTGACCCGCGCATGGCCGGCGTTCACGCCGCCGCAATACCAGCCGGGCGTGTCCTACGAGCAGCTCGGCAAGCAGGCCTCTGCGACGGGCGACACGGGCAGCGTGATCGGACCGCCGGGCGACCTGCAACCGAGCGTCGGCGCCACGCAGTGAAGCGTCTCGCGCTCGTGGCTGCCGGCGCGGCGCTGGCGCTCGCAGGCGCTGCGGGGCCGGCGAGCGCGGGAAGCGGGCGGCGCGTCGTCGTTGCGATCCTGCCGGCCTCCTCTGGCCTGCCGGGCGCGTTGGCGACGATGCGCGCGAGTGGGATCTCGACGCTCGGGCTGATGACGACGAGCCTGGGCAACTACGACGCCGAGCAGACGCTGCTCGACATCACGCAAGGCGCCCGCGTTCCCGGCGTCGACTATGCGACGTCAATCGCGCCGGCGATCGCGCTCCGGCCTGCTGGCCAGGTGACGGGCTGGCGTGCGATCGAGCGCCGCGCCGCGAGCGCGGGAGCGGACCTCGAGCCCGGCGCGCTCGCATCAGCGGTACCGGGCGGAGCGGGGTATGTCGGCTACCGCGCATCGACCGCAGGCGATTGGCTGCTCGCGGCCGACCGCGCAGGTCGATTGGGGAGCGTGTCGCTCGGCTCACGGCGATCGGTCGTCGCTCGTGCTGAGCGGATGGTCGCGAAACGGCGGCTTGTCGTCGTCGATCTGGCGAGCACGAGACAGCTCGGGCTGCTGCGCTCCGCGCTGGCGTCCACGGAGCTGCTCGTGGTGATCGAGGCGCCACCGCGGTCGGCGAGTGGTCCGCTCCTGCTGGCGCTTGGCGCGAGCGGCCTGAGCGGGCGTGCGGCGACACTCACCTCGGGTGCAACGCGCACCGCAGGGCTCGTCGCCGCGAGCGACCTTGCACCGACGGTCCTCCACTGGCTGGACGCACCGGCCCCGCACGCGATGACCGGCCAGGCGATTCACACCGCGCCTGCGCAGAGCGTCGGCGCGCTCGTCGGGTTTGCCGACCGCCTGGCAGCCGTTGGTGCGCGGAGGTCGACTGTCCTCATCTGCTTCGCCCTCGGGTGGCTTGCGCTGCTTCTTGTCGCATGCTCGCTCGGCCGCGGTCCGCGGGGTGCGCTTCGGCTCGGTGGCCTCGCAGCGCTGTGGGCGCCGGTCAGCGTCTTCGCGGCGAGTGTCGCGCGGCCGGGCGTCGTCGCGGAGGTGGTGCTCGTCGTCGTCGGCGCGTTCGCGCTCGCGCGCGCTAGTGACCGGTTGGTCGCGTGGCCGCGCGCGGCCGCGGTGCCCGCGGTCGTGACACTGGTCCTGTACGGGACGGCCCTGCTCGCGGCGTCCCGGCTTGTTGCGACCTCGCTGCTCGGCTCGGACCCGATCGCGGGTTCGCGCTTCTTCGGCGCCGGGAACGAGCTTGCGGCGGTTCTCGCGGTTGAGCTGCTGGTGGCGATCGCCGCGCTTGGCCCGGCGCGGCGGCTGACGGCAACGCTCGCGAGTGGCGGGCTCCTGACGCTGGTGCTTGCCTGGGGCCGCGGTGGGGCGAACGTCGGCGCGGTGTTCACCGACGGCGGCGCCGTCGCCGCCGCGGCGCTTGTACTCGCACCCGGCGGTCTTTCGGCGCGGCGGGTTGCGCTCGCCGGGGCGGCCCTTGCAGCGGGGCTCGGGCTACTCACTCTGCTCGACGTCGCAACCGGCGGCGGGGCCCACTGGACCGCGCAGGTCCTCCACGCGCAGTCGTTCGGCGCGCTGGTCTCGGTGCTCCATCGAAGGGTCTTCGCAGCCTGGGTCACGCTCAGCGCTTTACCGGTGGCCGTCGCCGTGCTTGGCGGTCTCGGTGCGGCGGGCCTTGTGTTTCGCAAGCGTGCGCTCCTGCTGCCGGATCGCTCGTGGCAAGCGTGCTTCGCCGGCCTGCTCGCCGGCGGGCTGCTCGGATCGCTCGCGGCCGACAGCGGCCCGCGGGTGCTGCTGATCATGCTGGGCGGCGCGGCTTGCGTGCTCGCCTACCTGCACGGAGGACCCGTCGCGGAGCGCGCGCCACGCGCCGTTCTTATGCGGCGCTTAGCGGCGCTCCCGACACTGAGGTTCGGGTCCGGCGTCCCCCAGCCGGACCCGCCCAATTTGATGAGACGATGAGCGACCGCCCGAGGATCCTTGTCGTTGATGACGAGCCGGCCGTGCAGCAGGCGCTGTCGCGTGCGTTCGCGCTCGAGTCTTATGAGGTGGAGCTTGCCGGCGATGGCGTCGCGGCGTTCGACGCGCTCGCCGGCGCTCGCTTCGATGCGGTCGTGCTCGACGTCATGTTGCCGGGGCTGTCCGGGATCGAGGTGTGCAAGCGGATGCGCGCGAGTGGCGACCGCAGCCCGGTCCTGATGTTGACGGCGCGCGATGCGATCGATGACCGGGTCGCCGGCCTCGATGCGGGCGCCGACGATTACCTGGTCAAGCCGTTCGCGCTACGCGAGCTGCTCGCGCGCATGCGGGCCTTGCTCCGACGCCACGACGAGGAAAGCCCGGTGGTGCTGAGTTTCGAGGACATCACGCTCGACGCGCAGGCGCACGAGGTGATCCGGGGCGAGCGTCGCCTCGAGCTGACGCGAACCGAGTTCTCGCTGCTCGAGCTGTTCTTGCGCCATCCACGCCAGGTGCTCACGCGCTCGGCGATCTTCGAGCACGTCTGGGGCTATGACTTCGGGGCGGCGTCGAACACGCTCGGCGTCTACATGGGCTACCTGCGACGCAAGACGGAGGCGGGAGGCGAAGCGCGGGTCCTGCAGACTGTGCGCGGGGTCGGCTACATCCTGCGAGCGTCATGAGCTTCGAGCGGCGCATCACCTACGCGGCCGCGGCGGCCGTCGCTGTAGCTGTCCTGCTCGCGGCCGTCGCGAGCTACTTCATCGTCCGCCAGGAGCTCCGCTCATCGGTCGACAGCTCGCTGCGCACCGCGCTCACCGCGACCGAGCGCTATGTCGATCGACCGCTTCGCTCTCCCCCAGGGCCGTTTCGAGCGCCGTCCCGGGCACAACGACTCCAGCGACTGCTGAGCGGTGCACCGAACCGTCTTGGCGAGCCCGGCGTGCTCGAGCTGGTCTCCGCGAGCGGTGCGCTCATGCGAGCGCACGGCGTGAGCGCCGGGCAGGAGCTACCCGTGAGTCCACGCCTCGTGGCCTTGGCGCGGCGCGGAACCGGTCGGGCGACGTTCACCGTCCCCGTCAACGGAACCGATCTGAGGGTGCTCGCCGCCGGCGTCGGAGGCGACGAGACGATCGTCCTTGCCCGGTCGCTGAGCGAGCAGGACTCGACGCTCTTTCACCTGCGACTGATCCTGATCGTCGTCGCCGCGATCGGGATCGCGCTTGCGGCCCTGCTCGGCTCGTTCGTCGCGCGAACGGCGCTCGCCCCGGTCCGGCGCCTGCGCGCAGCGGCCGAGCACGTCGCCGCAACGACCGACCTCGGCGCGCGGATCGAGAACACGGGTAGCGACGAGCTCGGCAGCCTCGCGCGCAGCTTCAACGCGATGCTCGCGGCACTCGACGAGTCCGCGCGCACGCAGCGGCGGCTGATCGCCGACGCCTCGCACGAGCTGCGAACCCCGGTGACGAGCGTGCGCACGAACCTCGAGTACCTCCAGCGCGCCAGCGATCTCGCGCCGGCGGAGCGCGAGCGGCTCATCCGCGACCTCGTCGGGCAGCTCGAGGGGCTGTCGGGACTCGTGAGCGACCTGATCGAGCTTGCGCGCGAGGACGATCAGGCCAACAGCGAGCCGCTCGAGGAGGTCCGCTTCGACGTCCTGATCGACGAGGCGGTCGAGCGCGCGCGCCTCTATTCGCCGCAGGCGCGCTTCGACGTGGAGCTCGAAGAGACGCTCGTCAGCGCGATGCCCTCGCGGCTTGGACGAGCGGTCAGCAACCTGCTCGAGAACGCCGTCAAGTACGCGGGCACCGAGGAGCCGATCGAGGTGCGGCTCGCGGGCGGCGAGCTCGAGATCCGCGACCACGGACCCGGCATCGATCCCGAGGAGCTGCCGCACGTCTTTGATCGCTTCTTTCGCGGCACTCGCTCGCGGGCGCTCCCAGGCAGCGGGCTAGGCCTCGCGATCGTTCGCCAGGTCGTCGAGCGTCACGCCGGCAGCGTCAGCGCGAGCAGCGGACCGGACGGCGGCATGGTGTTTCGCCTGCGCATGCCGGTCCTCAGCTGACGCTCAAGGCACGACGTGGACCGAACGGGGCGCGCTCGCGACCGGCGCGAAGGGGTAGCCGGCGACGCCGGTGCTCGGGATCGCGACGCGGAAGGTGTAGGTGATGGCAACCGTCGTGCGCTCGAAGGTGTAGTGGTAGAGGAACCTGCCTTTGTGGGCGCTCGCGATGATCTCCGTGTAGATCATCCAGCGGTTGCCTTCGCGGTATTCGAGTTGTAGCGGCAGGCCCTGGCTTGCGATATGGCCGCCGAGGACCCGGCCGGCGAAGGTGATCGTGTGGCCGTTGCTCGTAGCGCGCGGGGTGATCGAGAGCGTGATTCGCGGCTTGACGAGGAGCGTCACGTTCGCGAGCGCTTGCGGCTGTTGGGAGGTAGTGCCGGGGTGGCTGAGCGTGATCTGGCGTGAGGGACCCGCCGGCAGCGCGTAGCTGAATGAGCCGTCGGCCGCGGTTTGCACGGTCGCGGCGGCGCGAGTCGCCTGGGCGCCGGGGGCGCTGATCGTTAGCTCGACGGTGGCGGGGCCGAGCGGGCTCGTGCCGCAGCGCAGCACCCCGGCGAGCGTGGCGCCTTCGCCGAGTGAAACGGTGCGCGTCGCGTGGCCGTCGATCGCCGCCGTCAGCTGGGGGTCGGCGCAGCTAGAGGTTGGGCCGGCGCTTGCCGCGCCGGCGAGGACGATCGCGGGCGTCGGCGCCGAGGTCGCGAGCGTCGTGCCGTTCGCGTTGGCGGCCGTGACGACGACCTCGAGCTCGGCGTCCTCGTCTGCGCTCGTGAGAACGTAGGTCGCGCTGTTGGCGCCGGGGACCGGGGCGCAGGTCGCGGTGCTGCAGCGCTCCCACTGGTAGGCGATGGCGGTCGGCGTCGGCGACCAGCTTCCGGGAGTGGCGGTGAGGGTCGCGCCGACGGTCGGCACGCCGGTGACGCTCGGAATGCCGCCGCGCGGGGCGTTGTCGGTCTCGATCGTCCCGCTCCAGACGGTCGCCGAGCTCGAGCCGTCGGCGACGGTGACGAGCACGCTGTGGCTGCCGTCGTGGAGCGTCGTCGTGTCGAGCGTCAGGCGGGCGCTGCCCTGGCTGACCGAGGCGTTGACGAGCGGGCTGCCGTCGACGGTGATCGTGGCGGTGTAGCTCGCGGATGGATCGACGGCGAAGTTGATCCCAACGGTGCCCGACAGCTCGCCGCCGCCGATCAGGCTTCCGCTGACGTTCTGGGGATTGGGGTTCGTGTCGGCGCGCGCGCTGCCGGCGGCGAGCGCGACCACGACAAGCGCCGCCGCGGCGCTCGCGAGCCTCGCTGCGTTGAGCGATTTCACCGCCGCTCTTCTCCGACGTCCACGCACCGGCCGGACCATCCCGTCGCCCGAGTATCCGCAAGCTCGGCGAAATGCGCGAACGTGAAGTGCGCACTATGCGCTCAAAATGGCGCTGCGGTGAGCTCGGCGAAGAGCTCGCGACAGCCGCGCTCGATCACCTAGAAGCTGCGCTCGAAGTCCGCCTCGCTGCCGCCGTAAGGATCGGGGACATCCTCGTCGTCGAGGAGCATTCGAACCTTCAACCTCGACTCGAGATCGAGAGTCATGTCGCGTAAATGACGCAGATGCGTGCGGTCGAGCGCAACGACGATGTCGAAAGCATCGAAATCGCCCGGCTGCACCCGGCGGGCATTTCCGCCGAGGATGTAGCCGTGCTTCGCGGCGACGACGCTCGCGAGTGGCTGGGGTGGCTCGCCGAGGTGCCAGGTGCCCGTCCCCGCCGAGTCGATCGCGAACTCGGCGCCGAGGCCCGCGTCGTCGACGAGCTTTCGCATCACCGCTTCCGCGGTCGGGGAGCGGCAGATGTTGCCGGTACAGACGAAGAGCAGGCGGAAGGCCGGGCCGTCGCTCATCGACTGCCCTTGCGTGACGGCTCGGTGGCCAGCTCGAGCACCGCGAGGAACGCCTCCTGCGGGACCTCGATCCGACCGACCTGCTTCATCCGCTTCTTGCCTTCCTTCTGCTTCTCGAGCAGCTTGCGCTTGCGCGTGATGTCGCCGCCGTAGCACTTGGCGATCACGTCCTTGCGGTAAGCCTTGACGGTCTCGCGGGCGATCACGTTCGCGCCGATCGCGGCCTGGATCGCGACGTCGTACTGCTGGCGGGGGATCCGCTCGCGCAGGCGCTCGGTCAGCATGCGGCCGAGCTCGTAGGCCTTGTCGCGGTGGACGACCATCGAGAGCGCGTCGACGGGATCGCCGGCGAGCAGGACATCGAGCTTGACGAGGTTCGACGGGCGCATGTCGGCGAGCTCGTAGTCGAGCGAGGCGTAGCCCCGGGTCCGCGACTTGAGCTGGTCGAAGAAGTCGAGCACGATCTCGACGAGCGGCAGGTCGTAGGTGATCTGGACGCGCTCGGGTGAGAGGTAGTGGAGGCCCTGGTGAATGCCGCGCCGCTCCTGGCAGAGCTCCATCACGGCGCCGATGTACTCGCGCGGGCAGATGATCGTCGCGTGGATGAAGGGCTCGCGGATCTCGGCGATCCGCGCCGGGTCGGGCATGTCGGAGGGGTTGTGGACCTCGAGCTCCTCGTCGGAGGTCAGCGTCACCTGGAAGCCGACCGAGGGGATCGTCGCGAGCAGCTCGAGGTCGTACTCGCGCTCGAGGCGCTCGCGCACGATGTCCATGTGCAGGAGCCCGAGGAAGCCGACGCGAAAGCCGAAGCCGAGCGCGTCCGAGGTCTCGGGCTCCCAAGAGAGCGCGGCGTCGTTGAGCGCGAGCTTCTCGAGCGCGTCGCGAAGCTCGGGGAAGCGCTCGGTGTCGACCGGGAAGAGGCCGCAGAAGACCATCGGCTTCACGTCGCGGTAGCCGGGGAGCGGCGCGGTCGCACCGTGGGAACGGCGCGTCAGCGTGTCCCCCACGCGCAGCTGCGTGACGTCCTTGATCCCGGTGATCAGGTAGCCGACCTCGCCGGCGTGGAGCTCCTCGGTCGGCGTCATCCCTGGCGCGAAGAAGCCGATCTCGTCGATCTCGGCGTTCGTGCGCGAGGCCATCGCGCGGATCGCCTCGCCCTTGCGAAAGACGCCGTCGACGACGCGGACGTAGGCGACGACACCGCGGTACTGGTCGAACTGCGAGTCGAAGATCAGCGCGCGCGGCGCGCCGTCGGGCGCGCCGGCGGGCGGGGGCACTTTTGCGACGATCCGCTCGAGGACCTCGCCGATGCCGGCGCCCGTCTTCGCCGAGATCGCGAGGACGTCGTCGGGTCCGACACCGATCAGCTCGCCGATCTCCGCGGTGACGCGCTCGGGCTCGGCGCCCGGCAGGTCGATCTTGTTGAGCGCCGGGATCAGCTCGAGGCCCGCCTCGACAGCCATGTAGGTGTTCGCGACGGTCTGGGCCTCGACGCCCTGGGAGGCGTCGACGACGAGGACCGCCCCCTCGCAGGCGGCGAGCGAGCGCGAGACCTCGTAGGTGAAGTCGACGTGACCGGGCGTGTCGATCAGGTGCAGCTGGTAGCTCTGGCCGTCGCGCGCCTCGTAGAGCACGCGCACCGCCTGCGCCTTGATCGTGATCCCGCGCTCGCGCTCGAGGTCCATCGAGTCGAGCACCTGGGCGCGCATCGCGCGCTTTGAGACCGTGTGCGTCAGCTCGAGGATGCGGTCGGCGAGCGTCGACTTGCCGTGGTCGATGTGGGCGATGATGCAGAAATTCCGGATGTGGGCCTGGTCGGGCACGCGCGGACGTAGATTACGTTGCGCCGATGGCTACCCCTGTAACCCGCGAGGATGCCTGGGAGCTGCTCTGCGAGTGGGTGCAGAGCCAGCCCCTGCGCCGCCACTGCCTGGCGGTCGAGGCGGCGATGCGCGCGTACGCTGGGCGCGACGGCGCGGACGTCGAGCTGTGGGGCGTGACGGGCCTGCTGCACGACGCGGACTACGAGCGCTACCCGGACCTCGAGACCGGGCATCCGCGCCACATCATCGCCGAGCTCGAGCGGCGCGATGCCCCGCCCGAGATGGTGCGGGCGATCGCGGCGCACGCGGACTACCTCGGCGTCGAGGCGCAGAGCCCGATCGAGCTGACGCTGCGCGCGGTCGACGAGCTCTCGGGGTTCATCATCGCCTGCGCGATGGTGCGCCCCGAGCGGTTGAGCGGCCTGAGCGCGAAGTCGGTGCGCAAGAAGATGCGCCAGCCATCGTTTGCCGCGGCGGTCGACCGCGAGGAGCTCGAAGCGAGCGCGGCAGCGCTTGAGGTCGGGTTCGACGAGCACGTCGAGTTCGTCGCGCGAGCGCTCGAGGGGCAGGCGGGGGCGCTCGGGCTCAGCGGCGCGTAGCGCGGATTCCCTCTGGGGCGGTCGCTCCCGGGGGGCTTGGTCCGCGCTGCAAGTTTTGTGCTGGCTTTGCGCCAGCCTGCATCTTCCTCACAGGCCGACTACGTACGATCGGCCACCGAACCACGGCCAACCGAACGACAAGCCACAAAGAAGGAGCTCCGTGCCCATTCATCCAATGGCCCGCCTGGACTGCAAGCGTCGCAGGTTTTCCGCTGCCCCTGCGCTGCTCACCGTCGGCGCGCTGGCCTTGACCCTCGCAGCCTGTGGTGGCGGCAGCCCCAAGACGCCGAGCTCGAATTCGTCGAAATCGGCCTCCACCAGCTCTTCGGGCTCCTCTTCGACGAAGGCTTCGACGACCGCGTACAGCGCGTGCCTGAAGCAGCACGGCGCCTCGTTCAACATCCCCCGCGGCGGTTTCCGGCCGGGCGCGGGCGGACCCCCTGGCGGCGGCAGCGGCGGACCCCCTGGCGGCGGTGCCGGCGGGTCGTTCCCGCGGGGAGCCACGGGCGCTTCGGGCTTCGCCGGCGGCAACTCGAAGTTCGCGAAGGCGTTCGCGGCATGCGCGAGCCTGCGGCCGAAGGGGAGCTCCTTTGGCGGACGCGGTGCGTTGAACAGCACCGCCTTCACCGCGTACCGAAACTGCCTGAAGCTGCACGGCTTCAGCTTCCCATCCGGCGCGACCGGGGCTTCGGGCGCGACCGGCACGTTCAACCGCTCGAACCCGAAGCTGAAGGCGGCGCTGTCGGCGTGCGCACCCTTGCGGCCGGGCTCCACCGGGGCGAGCGGCAGCACCTCGGGCTCGAGCTAGAAACACCTGCCCACGATGAAGAGAACCCTCAGGATCGGCAGGCCCTCAAAACGGACGCTGCTCTACGCGGGGATGGTCGTGATCGTCGCTCTCGCGGTCGGTTTCGGTCTCGACTCCGTGTTCGCAACCTCGGGTAACTCGGCCTCCGTCACGCAGACCGCAACCGTCGCGCGTGGCACGGTGCAGTCGGTCCAGACCGCCTCGGCGAATGTTGCCTCGTCGACGACGACCTCGCTCAGCTTCTCGACGAGCGGCACGCTCACCGCGGTTAACGTGGCTGTCGGCGACAAGGTCACGGCCGGGGAGAAGCTGGCGACGATAAACGCCTCCCAGGCGCGCCAGAACCTCGCCTCGGCCAAGACCGCGCTCGCTTCGGCGCAGCAGAATCTCACCGACGCGCAGGCGGGGGGCAGTAGTTCGCAGCTCGCACAGAACCAGGCGAACCTCTCGTCGGCACAGCTCACGCTCAAGTCGGACGAGCAGCAGCTCACGACGGACGAGCAGGCGCTCGCGACGGCCAAGTCGCGACTGAAGACCGACGAGGCCCTGGGATGTCCAGCAGCCACGAGCTCATCGTCCTCGAGCGGCGCAAGCTCATCGTCCTCGAGCGGCGCAAGCTCACCGTCGTCGAGCGGCGCAAGCTCATCGACCGGTGGCTCGACCTCGTCAGGTGGGAGCACCCAATCCTCGAGTTCGGGCGGATCGGCTCACCAGGCAGCGGCCGGCGGTGGCGCATCCGCGCAGGCGAGCGCGACGACAGAGTCCGCGAGCGGGATCTCGACCACAGGCGCGACGCTGAACGGCCTCCTCAACCCGGGAGGCGTCGACACGACCTACTACTTCCAGTACGGGACGACCTCCGCGCTCGGCTCGTCGACCTCCTCGGTCGACGCTGGATCGGGCACTTCGAATCAGAGCGTCAGCGCGAGCATCGCCGGCTTGGCTACAGGCACGACCTACTACTTCCAGCTCGTGATCTCGAACTCGGGCGGTGTTACCTACGGCGGTGAGCAGAGCTTCACGGCGTCCTCGGTGCCGAGCGCGACGACCGGCTCGGCCGCAAGCGCGACCACAACCGCCGTGACCCTGACCGGAACGGTCAACCCCGGCGGCGAGCCGACCACCTATTCGTTCGAGTACGGGACCACGTCCAAGCTCGCGTCCTCGACGACGGCGAAGAGCGCCGGCGCCGGGAGCTCGGATGTCTCGGTGAGCGAGGTCGTCACGGGCCTCAACCCCAACACCTCATACGTCTTCCGCCTTGTGGCGACGAGCTCGCTGGGTAGCGCCACCGGCGTGACCGAGGCCTTCGCGACGGCCGAGACCTCGTGTGCCTCGGACCGCTCGACGATCACGACAGACAAGCAGACGGTCTCCCACCAGCGCCTGACCGTCGCTCAGCAGAGCCAGAGCATCGCCGCGACACAGGCCGGCGACGCGGTGAACTCGGCAACTGTCAGCCAGGATCAGGCGACCGTCAGCCAGGATCAGGCGACGGTGAACTCGGACGAACAGGCCCTGTCAGCGACGACGCTGATCGCGCCGGTCGACGGCACCGTCACGGCGGTGGGCGGCAGCGTCGGCGAGAGTGTGACCGGCTCGAGCAGCGCGAGCTCCTCGAACGGCGCGAGCTCCTCGAGTGGCAGCGGCTCCTCGAGCGCAGCCGGCTCAGGGTCCGCTGGCGCCTCCTCCAGCTCGGGCTCGGGCGCATCATCGAGCTCGTCGTCCTCGGGGTTCATCACGATCGAGAACCTCAACCGGCAAGACGTCGTCGCGGGCTTCCCCGAAGCAGACATCTCGAATATCAAGGTCGGCGACACGGCGACGGTCAGCTTCTCGGCGCTCACCAACGTGAGCGTCGAGGGAACCGTCACGGCGGTTGCCCCGACGTCCACCGTCTCGAGCAACGTCGTCACCTACAACGTGACGGTCAGCCTGAGCGACCCGCCCTCATCGGTGCGCCTCGGGATGACCGCGAACGTCGACGTGATCGCGGCGACCCGGACGAACGTCATGATCGTTCCCAACTCGGCCGTCACGACGACCGGCAACGCCTCAACCGTGACGCTCCTTCAAAACGGCAAGCAGGTGACGCGGCAAGTCGTGATCGGTCTCGTCGGTAGCTCGGAGACGGAGATCGTGAGCGGGCTGAGCGTCGGCGACATCGTCGTCGAATCGACAGCGACGAGCAGCACCTCCACCAGCAGCACGACCTCGACGGGCGGCGGCGCCGCCTTACGTAGTGGTTTTGGCGGCGGCGGCGGCTTCCCCGGCGGCGGCGGTTTAGGAGGATGAGCCCGGCGACGCCGACCGCACCAGCAGAGCGCACGCTTCGGACGGCCACGACCAACGGGCGAGCGGAGCGGCCGATCATCGCGATGCGGCACATCTCGAAGATCTACGCCACCGGTGAGGCCGAGGTGCACGCGGTGCGCGATGTCTCGCTCACGATCGAGCGCGGCGACTTCGTGGCGATCATGGGTGCGTCGGGCTCGGGTAAGTCGACGATGATGAACATCGTTGGCTGCCTCGACATCCCCACGCAGGGCTGGTACTGGCTCGACGGCGTCGACGTACGACTGCTCGACGAGGAGGCGCTCGCGGAGGTCCGCAGCCGCAAGATCGGCTTCGTCTTCCAGGCGTACAACCTGATCCCGCGCACCACGGCGCTCGCGAATGTCGAGCTCCCCCTCGCCTACGCGGGAGTCCGCCGTCAGGAGCGACGCCAGCGCGCGATCGAGGCGATCGAGGCGGTCGGCCTCAGCGAGCGCATGAGCCACCTCCCGAGCGAGATGTCCGGTGGGCAGCAGCAGCGCGTCGCTGTGGCGCGCGCGATCGTCACGAACCCGGCGATGATCCTCGCCGACGAACCGACGGGAAACCTCGACACGAGCGCCGCCGAGGATGTGATGCGCATCTTCTCGCGGTTGAACGCCGACGGACGCACCGTCGTGCTGATCACCCACGAAGCGGACATCGCAGCGTTCGCAAAGCGCGTCATCCGCCTGCGCGACGGCCAGATCGTCGAGGACTACCGTGCCAGCGCGGTTACCGATCTGCCGCCTCGCCTCGGCGTTGAGCGCACGATCCGCACCGTCGGGAGCACGGGTTGACCTGGCGCGACAACCTCCGCATCGCGATCGCCGGCGCGACATCGAACAAGCTGCGCTCGATGCTCACGATCCTCGGCGTTCTGATCGGCGTAGGAGCGGTGATCATTCTCGTCGCCGTCGGCACCGGCTCCTCGGCCCAGGTACAGGCGAACATCGACCGCCTCGGGACAAACACGCTCACCGTCTTCTCGACCGGCCGCTTCGGCGGGCGCTCGACGACGGGAACGCAGTCGAGCTTCGCGACGATGACGGTCGGCGACGTCCAGCAGATCGAGCGCCAGCCCTACGTGCAATCGGTCTCGCCGGTGAGCTCGACTTCGGTCACGGCGGCCTACAACGGCGCGAGCGACTCGAGCGCGACGGTGACCGGGAGCACGCCCTCCTACCTGAGCGCGAGCTCCTACTCGCTCGAAGCAGGAAGCTCGTTCACCTCATCGCAGGTCACGAACCGCGAGCGCGTTGCGGTGATCGGCCAGACCGTCGTCTCCGACCTCTTCGGGACCTCGAACCCGATCGGCCGCACGATCCAGCTCGGCTCTGCGAGCTTCGAGGTAGTCGGCGTGCTCGCCACGAAGGGCTCGACCGGCATCCAGGATCAGGACAACGTCGTCATCGCGCCCTATACGGCGGTCCAGGACGAGCTCACTGGAGAGTCCTCCTCGTTCAGCGAGCTGCTGATCCAAGGCAAGTCGTCGAGCACGCTCAACACCGTCGAGAGCGAGGTCGAGACGATCCTCGCCGCCGCCAACAACACGACCGTGGCCAACCTCCCGTTCAGCGTCCTCAACGAGGCGAGCCTGCTTTCGACCGCGGAGTCGACATCGAGCACCTTTACCGTCCTGCTCGCCGCGGTCGCCGGCATTTCGCTGCTCGTGGGCGGCATCGGCGTGATGAACATCATGCTCGTCACCGTCACGGAACGAACGCGCGAGATCGGCATCCGCAAGGCGATCGGCGCCCGCAAGTCAGTGATCCTGGCTCAGTTCCTGTACGAGGCGGTCTTCCTGTCGCTGATCGGTGGCCTTGCCGGCGTCGCGATCGGCGTCGTCGGCTCCCAGTTCCGCATCGACGGCGTTCAACCGGTGATCGCTCCGTACTCGATCGTGCTGGCGCTCGGGGTCTCGATCGCCGTCGGTGTCTTCTTCGGCTTCTACCCAGCCAACCGGGCGGCGTCGCTGCGGCCAATCGACGCTCTTCGCTACGAATGATGAAGCGAGGTCGACGATGACAGAGCACGATGAACGTGACACCGTGAGCGCGCCAGTCGAGCCTGCGGGCGCACAGGCGCCGGCACCCCATCCCGATGACGGCGATTTCGAGCTGGGCGGCGAGCTCGGCTGGCCGGCGCAGACGGCGAAGACGACACTCCGCCTTTCGAGGCCGACAGCGATCCTCTCCGCCCTCGTGTTGCTCGCAGCCGGCTTCTGGGGCGGGATCACGCTCGAGAAGGACGAGGGCAGCTCCACGTCTTCCGGCTTCGCCGGCTTTGCCGCGCTCCGATCCGCGGGCGCGGGGGGCACGGGCAGCGCGCGCTCGGCGTTCGGCGCGTCGTCGAACGCGACGATCGGCACGGTTACCGACCGCATCGGGAACGCGCTCTACGTCACCAGCACGAGCGGAAGCCTCATCAAGGTAACGCTCGCTTCATCGACGAGCCTCACGCGGAACGCCAAGACCTCGCTCTCCGGCCTCAAGGTCGGCGACAGCGTCGTCGTCTCCGGCGTCAAGACAGGCAACGGGCAAATGACGGCGTCGTCGATCTCGGCGACCGCGGCAGGCGTCAGCTCCGGCGGTGGCTTGGCCAGCCTCTTTGGCGGCGGACGAGGCGGTTGATTCGCGGCCGGCGCGGAAGGCCGGCGGATGGCGCATGGATGATGGGCGACGGGGCCGGCGGGGTGCCGGGGTGGTGCCACGGCACCCCGGCGAGACGTGGGGGTTGCCGAATCGACGACCTACGCCGAATCGACGACCTACGTGGCGGGGGTCGACCGAGCTGCGGGTCGGGCGGTTGAGCGCCGACCGCTGCGCGCGGCGGCCACCGTTGGCACTGCCGCAGGGGTGAGCGCGGGCAGGCGGACGGTAAACACCGCGCCCGTCGGCTGTGCCGCGCTGACTTCGACCCGACCGCCGTGGACGGCGGCGATCGCCGCGACGATCGCAAGGCCGAGGCCCGCCCCGCCGGTCGCCCGCGTCCTTGAAGGATCGAGGCGGAAGAACCGGTCGAAGATCGCGGCACCATATGCCTCGTCCAGGCCAGGGCCGTCGTCGGCGACGTCGATAACCGCCAAGTCGCCCTGCTGCTCGACGCGCACGCTGGCGTGGGTCCCTTCAGGCGTATGCGCCCGCACATTCGACAGGAGGTTGTCGAGGACCTGTCGCAGCGCGGAACGGTCGGCCATCACCTCGACGGCCCGGTCGGCTTCGAGGCGGATCGGCCATTGCGGCCCAACCATCAGCGAGGTCTCAATCGCTTCGGTGATCAGCCCGACGAGCTCGACCGGCTCCGGCGCAAGCAGCTCGTGTTCGTCGAGACGCGCGAGGAGCAGCAGGTCCTCGACGAGGCGGGACATCCGCTCGGACTCGCGGACGATGCCGTCCATCACGCGTGCCAAGTCCTCCGGATCCTGGGCGGCGCCCTGCTGAAACGTCTGGGCGTAGGCAGAGATTGCCGCAAGCGGGGTGCGCAGTTCGTGCGAGGCGTCGGCGACGAAGTGGCGTGCGCGGTTCTCCGAGGCGGACAGCTGGGTCACCGTCTCGTGGATCTGTTCGAGCATGACGTTCAACGCGGTGGCAACGCGTCCCACCTCTGTTGTCGGGCTCTCGACCGGGATCCGTTCGCTCAGATCGCCGGCGCTGATTGCCTGCGCGGTGCGCTCCACATCGGTGAGCGGCCGCAATCCGACATGTACGAGGGCCCAACCGAGGCCGACCGCCGTCATCAGTACGGCGATCGTGATCAACGCCTCGAGCGCGAGGAGCCGGTTCAGCGGGTCGATCACGCCGCTTTCCGACTGCGCGACGAGCAGGATGTTGCCGTCGGGCAGACGCGAGGCCCGCACGCGAAAATTCGGACCGCTCGCCGCGGTCGAGGCGGCCGTGAAGTAGGTGGTTGGCTGGTTGAACTGCGAACGATCCGGCGCGAAGCCGCTGATCTTCAGCGGAATCTTCGGCTCGTAGGACTTGCTCCCGGCTTGGTACGCGGCGCAGCGCTCGCCGTTGACGACGTGGCCGCCGGGCGCTCGGACCTCGATGAACATGCCGGGCGCGCTTTCGCGCCCGATCGCGCAGAACGCGGTCGAGCTGAGGGTGAAGTGGAAGGAGCGGCGAGATAAAGGCGGGAGGCCCTTCGGGACGTTCTGGCCATTCGGGCGGTTCACGTCACGTTGCAGCGGCACGTGAGCGGCTTCGAGCGTCGTGTCGATGTGGCTGTAAAGGTAGGAGCGGAACGGCACGTAGACGGCGACATCGGCGAGCGCGAGCGCGACAAGCGTGACAGCCCCGACAGCGACGAGCAGGCGGGCCCGCAGCGACAGCCGACGGATCACGGGTTCTCGCGTAGCACGTAGCCGACGAGGCGGATCGTCTGGATCAGCGGTGGGCCGAGGCCGTTCGTCTTCTTGCGAAGGTAGCCGATGTAGGTTTCAACGATCGCCGGGTTGCCGCCGAAGTCATAGCGCCAGACGTGGTCCATGATCTGGTTCTTGGACAGCACTTTGCGTGGGTTGCGCAGGAAGAGACGGAGGATGTTGAACTCCGTCGCGGTCAGCTTGATCGGCGTTCCGCCGCGCCAGACCTCGTGGCTCTCTTCGTTCATAACGAGATCCGCAAAGCGAAGCGTCGGCTCCTCGTGCGTCGGGTGGCGCCGGCGAAGGATCGCGTGCACGCGCGCGACGACCTCGACCAGCGAGAACGGCTTCGTCACGTAGTCATCGGCACCGATGCTGAGCCCCGCCACGCGGTCGCTCACAGCAGACTTGGCCGTCAGAAACAGCACCGGAACGTCGATGCCCCCGCCACGGATACGCCGCGTGACCTCAAGCCCGTCGATGTCTGGCAGCATCACGTCGAGGACGAGAAGGTCAAACGGGTACTCGCTCATCAACGCGAGTGTGTCCTCGCCTGTGTGCGCGATCGTGACCTCGAAACCCTGGTAGCGCAGCGTCATCGCGACCGACTCGGCGATCGACGGCTCGTCGTCGACGACCAGGATCCTCGCGCTTGAATCGCTCATCGGCACCGAAAGTGTCTCGCGCAAAGCCTGGCACAGGCTGAAGGCAAGCTGAGAGCCAGCATAAGAGTCCTTCGTGGGACGCGTGTAGTAGTATCGTGCGATGCTCACTGTTCCCGAGGTTGCGCGCCTTGTCGGCCGCGACCCGGAGACCGTCCGGCGCTGGATTCGCAGTGGGCGGCTGCCGGCGCGGAAGATCGGCACGCAGCATGTGATCGAGGAGGCCGACCTCGAGGCGCTCTACGCCGATCCCGACGATCCGCCGGTGCCGGAGGCGCTGCGCTACTTCGCCTCGGGTCGTGAGCAGCCAAACTGGGCCGCGGTCATTCGCCGCCAGCGCGACAGTCACTGATGCTCGTCGTTGACGCATCGTTCGCTGTCCCCGCAAGCGGCGTGGAGGATGGCTTTGCGGTACTGCGCGACGATGATCTCTACGCGCCGCCGCTGATGTGGTCGGAGGCCCGCTCGGCGTTGCACGAGCTCGCCTGGCGCGGCCAGATTCCGACCGAGGATGCGCGTGACGCGCTTGGCCGGCTCGAGCGATGCCCCGTGAAGGCAACGGCACACCGCGACCTCGGCGAAACCGCGTGGCAGATCGCCGACGAGCTCGGCTCGGCGAAGCTCTATGACGCGGAGTACCTCGCGCTCGCCCGGCTGCTCGGCTGCCGCGTCGTCACGCTCGACGGACGGCTTGTGCGTGGCGCGGGGCGGCTCGGGCTCGTCGTCACGCCGAGCGAGCTCACCTGACGCGCGCGCGGCGGAAGCGCCCGAAGAGCATCTCCTCGACCTGGAAGGCCTCGGGGATCTTCATCCGCAGGACGGTCTTCATGTAAAGCCAACCGCCGACTCCGGCAGCGGCGCAAACCTCGACGATCTGCGCGGGGACCGAGCCGCCGAGGAGATCGGACACCAGTCGCCAGACGAGCCACGAGACGACCGCCATGAAGGCCGCGGCGACGAAGACGCGCGCGGTGATCATCAGCGTCTGGGCGCCTTCGAGGCGGCCGTTGAAGCCGGTCCGCAGGCGGCGCAGCTGGAGCACCGTCATCACGACGTTGCCGGCGAGGGTCCCGAGGATCAAACCGGAGATGCCGAACGGCTTGTAGAAGCCGATGCTGACGATGATGTCGATCGTCATGTTGAGCGCGGCAAGCCCGGTCGGAATCCACGGGCGCTGGAGCGCGAAGAAGGTGCGCGTCAAGAGCAGGTTCAGCCCCCCGAACGGCAGGCTCGCCGCGAACCAGATCAGCGCGGTCGCTGTGAGGTGCGTCGAGTAGGAGCCGAACTTGCCGTGCTGGTAGACGAGCTTGATCACCGGCGTCGCGAGGACCATCAGGAACAAGGCCGCCGGGATCAGCAGCAGGTTGATCTGGCGCATCCCGATCGCTAGCGCCCGCCGCATCCCGACCGGGTCGCGCTCGGCGGCCATGCGGCTCAGCGTCGGGAACAGCACCGTCGCCACGGCGACGCTGAAGATCCCCTGCGGCAGCATGTAGATGCGAAACGCCTGATCGATCGCTCGCGGAACGTGGTTGTTGACGAGCCCGCCGAACGCGGAGTTGATCAGCTGATCGAGGTTCACGATCCCGAGGCCGATCGTGACCGGGAGCATCAGCGCGAAGACCTGGCGCACGCGCGGGTTGTGCCAGTCGATCCGAAACGAGAGGCGAAAGTCGATCCGCGTCAGCGCGCCCATCACGAGCAGCATCTGCACGACCGTCGCCGCGAGGATCGCGATCGCGTAGGCCTCGATGCCGTGGTTGCTCGAGGAGTAGCTCGGGTGCAGGTAGAGCGTCAGCGCGATGATCACGAGGTTCCAGATCGCCGGCGCGACCGCGGCCACCGTGAAGCGCTGGAAGGACTGGAGGACGCCGGTGAAGAGGCTCGTCAGGCCGAGCAGCAGCACGACCGGGAAGAGGATCCGCGAGAGCAGGACCGTGAGGCTCGTGACGCCCACGAGGCTCGGGGCGAGGAAGAGCGGCATCACGACGCCGGCCGCCAGGATGAAGAACGCCGTGATTGCCGAGAGCGCGATCAGCATGATCCACAGCAGCGAGGAGGCGAGCTCCATCGCCTCGCGGCGCTTGTTCTCGCGGAGGAGGTCCGTGAAGACCGGCACGAACGCGGCCGAGAGCGCAGCGTTCGCGAACAGGTTCGCGACGAGATTTGGGATCTGGAAGGCCAGCGTGAACGACGATGCCGCCGACGAGGTGCCGAACAGGGCGGCGGCGACGATCTCGCGGATCAGCCCCGCCACGCGGGAGAAGGCGGTGGCGATCGCGAAGATCGCCGTGTTGCGCGCGACGTGACCTGGCTGGGAGGCAGGGGTCGCCCGCCTCGCGGCTGGACTTGAGGCGCTCAACGCTAGCTATAGTAAGGGCCGAGGCGGCATCCGAGCCGCCAGATTTAAATGGCCAACATCGCCTCACAGAAAAAGCGGATCCTTCGCGCCGAGCGCGAGCGAGTCGAGAATCGCCAGCACACCTCGGCGATCAAGACTTACTTCCGCCGCCTCGAGGCGGCGATCGTCGAAGGCGACGACGAGCGCGTCGCGAGCGAGCACCGCACGCTGATCTCGAAGATCGACAAGGCCGTGAAGACGGGCGCGCTGCATCGCAACACCGGCGCCCGCAAGAAGTCCCGTGCCGCGCGGATCATCCGCCAGCCCGGCGCTGAGCAGTAGCACCGCACTCCTCCCCCACCGCACCGGCGAGATCGGACCTCAAGCAGCTATCCGCTCGATCGTCCGCACGGCCAGCGTGTCGGGGTCAAGCGCCGAGCGTCCACGCGTGTCGAGCTCGAGCTGCGCCAGCAGGGCGATCGCGCGACGCAGGGCCGCCGAGTCCGTGCGGCCCACATCCTCGATGAACTTGGCGGCGGGCCGCGGCGGCATGCGCAGGCCGGCGCGCACCTTGGCGACCGGCGTCCCGGCCTCGAGCGCCTGCGCGACCGCCAGCGCCTCACGCAGGCGGCGGGTCATCCAGTAGCCGAGCGACTCGACGCGTTCGCCCTGGTCGCGGAGCTCGAGGTACAAGCGCACCGCGCCGCGGCGGTCACGGGCGACGAGCGCGTCGGCGAGCGTCCAGACCTTGCGCTCGGCGGCGCGCACGATGCGCTCGGTGACGGTGTCGTCGCTGACCCGCGCGCCCGGTCCGAGCTCCGTCGCCAGCTTCTCGAGCTCGCGATCGAGGCGCGCCTGACGTGGGCCCGTCGCCTGCACGAGGGCACGCGCAGCTGCCATGTCGAGGGTGAGCCCTTTCTCGGCGCCGCGCGCGATCGTCCACTTCGGAAGGTCCCATTCCTTGACGGCTGTCTCGCCGGCCACGTCTCCGCCGGCGCGCTTGACGAGCTCGTGCAGAAGTGCGGGCGCCTTGAGCCGGCCGTCCTCGAGCGCGAAGAAGGCGATCGTCGTCTCCGGCGGGATCGCGCTCGCCAGCGCCTCGAGGTGCGCACGCACGTCCTCCTCGCGCCAGCGCTCGCAGCCGTCGACGACGATCACACGCCAGCCGGTTGCGAGGGTCAGGGTGGCGAGTAGCGCAGCGGCTTCCTCGGGGCTCGAGGCGCTCTCGAGCGGTCCGCCGCTCTGATCGGCCAGCCGGCGCAGGCGCGCACGCCGCTCACCGATGCGACCGTGATCGTCGCCGTGGATCAGGTAGGCGGGCTTGAGCGCTGGCATCGGCGCTCAAGGCTAACGCCAACCGGCGCCGCGCCTGGCAGCGCGCGACGCCGGCCCCTGCAACGCGACTAGACCGTGCTCTTGACGGGGGTCGACTTGCCGTGGGCGATCGCCCAGGCGCCGTAGGTCACGACGACCGCGACGATCAGGTCGACGAAGCAGCCCCAACCCAGGTAGCTCGTGTGCGCGAGGAGCTTGATGAGCAGGAACAGGATGGCGAGTGCACCCAGCACCACACGCGTCATCTCGCGCCCGATCGGCGCCGTCGGCAAAACGGTCTTCGGGCTGAACACGGCAAGCGCCCAATCGAGAACGATGACGATCGTCAAGATCAGCGCGAAAACACCCCAGATCGAGTCCGGCGAGTCCGTCGCCACGAATGTGTAGCCGGAGTCCGAATAAAACGGCAGCACGAGGAGGAAGATGAACAGGAGCAGCCCGCCGCCCCCGACCATCCAGTCCTCACGACTTAGCTTCGAGAAGTCCAACGTGCCCTCCTGTAGTTGACTAGCTCCGCGCGCAGTGTATGCGGGACGGGAGACGGCTGCAAACCGCGTCCAGACGCGCGCGGGGCTCAGCGAACGACGATGTTGACAAGGCGCCCGGGGATCACGATCACCTTCGCGATCTCGTGCCCGTCGACGTGCGCGCGAACGTTCGGCTGCATCAGGGCCAGCGCCCCGAGCTCATCGTCGGTGAGACCGCTCGCCGCCTGGACGCGGTCGCGGACCTTGCCGTTGACCTGGCAGACGAGCTCGTAGCTGTCGCGCTCGAGGAAGCGTGGATCGGGCTCCGGCCACGGCTGCTCCCAGACGCGCCCTCCGGTCAGGCGGTCGTAGGCGTCTGCGCCCGCGTGCGGGGCGAACGGGAAGACGAGTGACGCGGCGGTAGCGAGCGCGAAGCGCAGCGTGCCGTCGTCGGCGCGCTCGCGCAGGTTCTTGCACGCATTGACGAGCTCCATCACCGCCGAGATCGCCGTGTTGAACGCGAAGCGACCGTCGAGGTCGTGCGTCACCTTCGCTATCGCCCAGTGAGCCTTGCGCAGGAGCTCGAGGTCCGCGCCCTGCGGGTCCTCCGGTGGGTCGCCAGGATCGGTTGCCTCCGCGGTCTCGGCGGCAAGGCGCCAAAGTCGCGAGAGGAAGCGGTGGACTCCCTCGACGCCCTTGTCCGACCAGTCGGCGTCCTGGTCGGCCGGCCCGATGAAGAGGATGTTGGTGCGCGCGGTGTCGACGCCGTAGCGCTTGACGACCTCCTGGGCCGAGACGGCGTTGCCCTTCGACTTCGACATCTTCGCGCCGTCGCGCGTGATCATCCCCTGCGTGAAGAGCGCGGCGAACGGCTCCTGGAAGCTCAGGTGGCCGAGGTCGGCTAGCGCCTTCGTGAAGAAGCGCGCGTAGAGCAGGTGGAGGATCGCGTGCTCAATTCCGCCGATGTACTGGTCGACGGGCATCCACTCCGCGAGGATCTGCGGATCCCAGGCGGCCTTCTCGTTGTGCGCGTCGCAGTAGCGCATGAAGTACCACGAGGAATCGACGAACGTGTCCATCGTGTCGGTCTCGCGACGCGCGGGCGAGTCGCATGCCGGGCAGGTCGTGGCGACCCAGTCCTCGGCTGCGGCAAGCGGCGAGCGCCCCTTCGGCGCGTAGTCCTCGACGTCCGGCAGGATCACGGGCAGCTCGTCCGCCGGCACCGGCACGATCCCGCAGCGCTCGCAGTGAACGACCGGGATCGGACAGCCCCAGTAGCGCTGGCGCGAGACGAGCCAGTCGCGCAAGCGGAAGTTGACGGCGGCCTTTCCGCGTCCCTCGCGCTCGAGCCAGTCGATGATCCGTCGCTTGGCCTCAAGGTTCGGCATGCCGTCGAACTCGGGGCTCGAAGCGGTGAGCGTTCCCTCACCGCTGTAGGGGAGCTCGCCACCGTCGATGACGCGGCGGATCTCGAGGCCGAAGGCGCGTGCGAACTCGTAGTCGCGCTCGTCGTGGGCGGGCACGGCCATGATCGCGCCGGTGCCGTACTCCATCAGCACGTAGTCGGCGACGAACATCGGGATCGTCTCGCCGTTCACGGGGTTCACAACGCTGCGCCCGAGCGGCACGCCGGTCTTCGGCTTGTCGGCGTCACCGCGCTCGGCGTTCGAGGCGGTCAGCGAGCGGTTGACGTACTCCCGCACCTCGTGCTCACGCTCGCCACCGGCAGCGAGGCGCAGGACGTCCGGGTGCTCGGGCGCCATGACGAAGAAGGTGGCGCCGAAGAGCGTGTCGGGGCGCGTCGTGAAGACGGGGTAGTCGATCGCGAGATCCGGTTGGTGAAAGACGACCTCTGCACCCTCGGAGCGACCGATCCAGTTGCGCTGCATCGTCTTGACGTGCTCGGGCCAGTCGATCGTGGCGAGATCGTCGAGCAGCCGCTGCGCGTAGTGGGTGATCTTGAAGAACCACTGCTCGAGCTGGCGGAGCTCGACGAGCGCACCGCAACGCTCGCAGTGACCATCTACGACCTGCTCGTTGGCGAGCACGGTCTGATCGTTCGGGCACCACTTGACGGCGGCTTCGCGGCGCTCGGCGAGGCCCGCTCGCAGCAGCTCGAGGAAGATCCACTGCGTCCAGCGGTAGTAGCTCGGGTCGGCCGTCGAGAGCTCGCGCGACCAGTCGATCGAGATGCCCCACTCGCGGAACTGGCGCTGGAAGGACGCAATCGATGCGTTCGTCGACTCGCGCGGATGGACGCCCGTCGCGATCGCGTGGTTCTCGGCCGGAAGCCCGAACGCGTCATAGCCCATCGGATGCAGCACGAGCTCGCCGCGCCGGCGGCGGAAGTGCGCGATGGCATCACCGACCGAGTACACCTTGAGGTGCCCGATGTGCGGCTCGCCGCTCGGGTAGGGCAGCATCTCGAGCACGTAGGTGCGGGGCGTACCGCGCGCCTGCTCGTTTGCGACCTCCCAGGTTCGCTCTCGCTCCCAGACGGCCTGCCAGCGTGGCTCGATCGCGCTCGGGTCGTAGCGAAGCTCGGACATCGTCGCGCAGGTTAGCCGCCGCGGCCCGTGCGCCGGAGCGTGCGCCGTCAGGCGCGCCGCGGTCCGAGCTGGCCGGCGACGGTCGTGAGGATCCGCGCGACCGAGTGGGGGCGCGAGAGCGAAGGACAGTGATCGGCGTCGATCTCATGCGTCGATGCGCAAGCGTTCTCGGCGACCATGCGCCGCTGGAGCGCAAGCGGCACCGCGTGATCCTTCAGGCAGTACACGTAAACGCGCGCGGAAGGGCTCGGCTCGGCGCGCCCGAGCACCACCGGCGTACCGAGGGGCGCAAGCGGCTGGGGCCGGACACGGTCAAGGGCCCAGCGCAGCTGCGAGCTGCTCGCAGCGTTGAACAGGGCGCGAGAGGCAGCTCGGCGACTCAGTACACCGACCGCCGGCTGTCCATCGATCGTCATGCTCGACTCGAGCTCCTCGTCGGCGGCCTCCGGCAGCCGCGTCAGGTCGAGCATGCTCTGGCCGTCGCGCGGCAGGTAGCCCGAGATGTAGACGAGGCGACCGATCGCCTCAGGAACGCGCGCCGCAAGCTGTGTGATCACGATCCCGCCGAGTCCCTGTGCGGCGACGATCGCCGGCTCACCGAAGCGGTCGATCTGCGAGGCGACGCGCTCGACGCACGCGTCGAGCGTCACCTCGTCGCGGGCGAAATCCTCACCCGAGCCGGGCAGGTCGGGGGCGCGCACCGTCGCCCCGTCACGCTCCAGCAGCTCGACGACGGGCTCCCAGATCCAGGAGCCTACGAATGCGCCGTGTACGAGGACGAACGTGGCCATGCCGCTCGTGCCGAGTCTACCCTCTTGACAGGTAAGTGATGACTCACTATGTTCTCCGCTGAGATGCTGACTGCCTGGTCACTCACAACCATTCGGGAGGTCTGAAGATGGCTCGTTCCGCGGAGCGCCGCACGCTCCTCATCGTCTCGCTGGCCCTGTTCATGGTCGCGCTCGACAACCTCGTCGTCACCGTCGCGCTGCCGAGCATCCGGCGCGCCTTCGGGAGCTCCGTCCAATCGCTCGAATGGACCGTCAACGCCTACACACTCGCGTATGCCGCGCTGCTGCTGACCGGCGCCGCCCTCGGCGACCGCTTCGGCCGGCGACGCACCTTCCTTGCCGGAATGACGCTGTTCACGGTCGCATCGGCCGGCGCGGCGCTCGCACCGAGCACGGGCATGCTGATCGCGGCGCGCGCGATCCAGGGCGCCGGCGCCGCAATCGCGACGCCGCTCACGCTGACCCTGCTCGCCGAGGCATTTCCCGCGGAGCGGCGCGGCGCCGCGCTCGGTATCTGGTCGGCGATCGGCGGCATGGCGGTTGCGCTCGGACCGCTCGTGGGCGGCGCAGTCATCACGGGCCTCGACTGGCACTGGATCTTCTGGATCAACGTGCCGATCGGCGCGGCGCTGCTTCCGTTCGCCGCGCGGGGACTGGCAGAGAGCTACGGGCCGTACGGAACGCTCGACCTACGGGGTCTCGCACTGGGATCGAGCGGGCTGCTCAGTCTCGTCTACGGCCTCGTGCACTCCCAGAGCGCGGGTTTCGGCGCGACCAGCGTGATCGCCCCGATCACCATCGGGCTTGTCTTGCTCGCCGGTTTCGTCGCGTGGGAGTTGCGCGCCGCTGAGCCGATGCTGCCGATGGGATTCTTCGCGCGCCGCAGCTTCGCGGTGACGAATGCCGCGTCGCTCGCGATGTACTTCGGCATGTTCGGGTCGATCTTCTTCCTCACCCAGGACCTCCAGGTGGTGCTTCACAACACCCCACTCCAGGCCGGTCTCAAACTGCTCACGTGGACCGGTGCGATGCTGGTCGTCGCGCCGATCGCCGGGGTGCTCTCAGCTCGCTTCGGCGCTCGGCCGTTCCTCGTGGTCGGGCTCGCCGCACAGGCCACCGCGCTGAGCCTGCTCGCAGCAACCGCGACCACGACCACGTCCTACACGACGCTGCTACTCCCGTTCATCCTCGCGGGCAGCGGCATGGGCCTGTTCTTCGCCCCGTCCGCGACCGCCGTGCTCGCCGCGGTCCGCGCCGAGCAGGCGGGGCAGGCCTCGGGCGCGACGAACACGATCCGCGAGGTCGGCGGCGTGTTCGGCGTCGCGGTGCTCGCGAGCGTCTTCTCCGCACACGGCAGCTACGCAAGCCACCTCGCGTTCGTCAGCGGCCTCGTCCCCGCGGTCTGGGTCGGCGCCGCCGTCCTCGGCGCGTTCTGCGTGCTCGTGGCCGCGGTTCCGTGGCGCGAGCCCGCCACCGCCGAGGTCCGGACCGCCCCGGCAGGCGCGTGATCGCTAGCAGGGCCGGTGTAACATGGCGGCTTGCCGTGCCAGCTGGCGCGGCAAGCCGCTTGCGGGGCTATAGCTCAGCTGGGAGAGCGCTTGCATGGCATGCAAGAGGTCGTCGGTTCGAGCCCGACTAGCTCCATTCCACGAAAGGCCCGCAAGCGCGGGCCTTTTTCATTGCCCAGCGGTCGGAGCTTCGCCGCCTCGATGCACGCTAGATGCACACCTCGCAGAACGGATCGCGGCCTCGGCGGTCTCGCGACCCTCGAGGTCGAACTCGGCGAAGGCTCGCGCGTAGCTGCGGAGACACGTCGCCGGCGAATGCCCGAGTTGCTGCGCGACGTCGACCACAGAGCGCCCCTCGGCGATCAGCAGCGAGGCGAACGAGGCGCGAAGGTCGCGCGGCCGAGAGTCGGCCGGAAGCCCGGCAGCGAGCGCAGCAGGACGCCAGACGCGGCGACGCCAATTCTGCCACGCGGTCGGCGTCCAGGCGCCCCCGGGCGGGGGGAAGACGAGCGGCGGCCGCGCGGTCTGTGGGTTTCGCGAGGACGCTGGACCGCCGCTCTCTGAGAGCTTACGCCACGCCGCGAGGTCGTCTGCGAGGGGCCCGAGTAGCCGCACCTGGCGCTCTCTGCCCGTCTTCGAGGCGTAGACGGAGAGTGAACGATCGCCGACCTGGCGCCACGTCAGCGGCAGCGCCTCCGACTCCGGCCGCAGCCCGGCATACGCGAGCAACGAGACGAGCGTCGCGTCGCGTGGCTCGAGCTGAGCTCGGATAGCCTCGATGAGCGCCGGCGGGATCGGGTCCGGTTGTCGTGGCGGCGCCTGCCGCGGTCTGCGCACCGCTCGGACGGGGTTCGACTCGATGAGTCCGTTCACGACGGCGCGCTGAAGGATGCCCGAGAGGACCGCAGACGCTCGCAGGATCGACGGAGCACCATCGCCGCGCCGGCGCAGATCAGCGGCCCATTGCTCGACGGTCGCGGGCTTGATCTCGCGGAGCGTCAGCGCGCCGAGTAGCGGCACGATGCGCAGGTCGAGCGCATAGCTGTAGTTCTGCCGCGTGCGGACGCCGAGACGCTCCTCGGCGTACTCCGTCCACCAGCGCTCGGCCCACTGCTCGAGGGTGTAGTCGTCGCAGTGGTAGCGATGATTGACCGCACCCCCCGAGTCATCGTCGTGCCCGGGAGTGCGTGAAGGTCACGACCTCGTGCCGCACGCCGAACCGAATCGCCGCTCCGCACGATGGTGCATACACGTCGATCGAGGCTGCGTCCGTCGGGGACATCCGGTCCTCCACACGAAAGTGCCGGCGCCCGAAGGCGCGCGGGCTCAGGGTGACGATCGTCCCGAACGCAATCGTTGTCGACCTCGTCGCTACGTCCCCGAAGTGAACACGCTGGCCGCTCGCTGTGATCGTGCCGC
>PLFX01000029.1 GCA_003138355.1 Solirubrobacterales bacterium | reverse complement strand
CGCCCAAAACCACGGCCGCGACCTCTGCTGCGGCTAGGCTCGCAGGACCTCTTCAAGTGGCTTACCGTCGAGGCAGCGCAAGAAGTCGTCCTCGGTCATGACTTCGATGTTTTGGCCTTGGGCTTGGAGTTCGAAGGCCCTACGTGCCTTGCCGGTGATGTCAGAGCCGGGCCTCAAGACTGCGGGGTTGATGTCGCCGACTACGAGAACGTTTGTGTGCTTCGTCGTTCCTCGCTCCGATGTGGCGCCCACGCGAGCGCATTCCTCCCACGCGATCTGCCGAGTCATGGACATCAGGGCGCCGGTGAAGACGACGACGCGCCCGTAGAGATGACCGTGTGGATCGGCGGCCGGGTTGACGCTCGGATGGATCAAGCCGAGCCCGCCCGTGATCGAGCCGGTGTAGGTGCCCTCGCTCATACGTCCGATGTGGACGTGCAGGGCGCTGGCGAGGCCGTCAAGATCGTCAACCGCCTCCCGCATAGCAAGGCCACGCACGATGTCCACGACGGCTATCGAGTCAGCTAGCGGATCGTGGTGGTGCCCCATCGGACAGCCGAGGGCCTCGGTCACGAACGGCAATCGGTAGCACGGAAGTCTGAGCGCCCGGCGGGCGAGTACGAGAGTGCAGAGGAAGCGCATGCTCGGCCAGGCGATCTCGTCGACTATGCACGCGTAGCGAATCACGCCAATGTCGAAGCCGGCGTTGTGCGTAACCACGACGTCACCGCCGATGTAATCGACGAGCGACGGAAGCACCTCGTTCCAGCGCGGCACATGCTCGACCATCGCTGGCGTAATGCCGTGCAAGCCGATGTTGAAGCCGTCGAAGTAGTCGACCTTCGCCGGCGGACGGATCAGCCACCGTTGCTCGTCAACTGGACGCCCATCACGGACCCGCACCAAGCCAACAGCGCACGGCGAACCGCGATACGCGTTGGCCGTCTCGAAGTCGAGAGCGGTGTAATCAAGCATCGGTCACCGGCCCAGGCAGTCGCTCGATCAGCCGACCGCTCAAGCCTATGCCGCCAAGCAGGAGCGTGCGTCTCCATCGCTCGCTCGCGCCATGCGGAAGGCCCTTGTCCAATAGCTCCCGCGCGCCCGTCCGAACTGGTGGGCGATCCGATCTTCCCGCTCGTGGAATCGCCCAAAACTGCAAACGTCTCGGGACATATTGGGGACACGGTTTGCCTTTTCGACCCTCCGGCCCGTCCGCTATACTGCCGTTTTGCAGGTTTTTCTTTTCATGCGCGGCCTGGGACTCGAACCCAGCCCGCCGGATTAAAAGTCCGGTGCTCTGCCCGATGAGCTAGCCGCGCCCGCGCAGTTTCCCAGCTATCAGAGCTCGATGAGCCCGGCGTTCGGGACCCGATCGAGCGGTCGTCCCTCGTGCGCGAGCGCCAGCCGGACGACCATTGCGTGGCAGACGACGAGTGCCGGTCGGACGTCGGCGGCGATGTCGCGGAGCGCCGCCATCACGCGAACGGTCTGCTCGCGATAAGACTCGCCACCCGGGAAGGCGAAATCCAGGTCGCCTCTGCGAAACGCGGCCATCTCCTGCGGATGTTCCGCGTCCATCTCACGAAACCAGCGGTCGGTCCATTCGCCGGTATCGGTCTCCACGAGACGAGCGTCCTCGACCGGTTCCAGCCCAATTCGCTCGGCGACGATCGCAGCAGTCTGGCGTGCGCGCAGCAGCGGGCTCGACCACAGCTTGGCAAACGGGTAGCCCGCGGCCAGCTCCGCGAGCTCGCGCGCCTGGCGCTGTCCGGTCTCGTTCAACGGGATCGGCAGGAGGCCCTGAAAGCGCCCGCCCGCGTTGTAGTCGGTTTCTCCATGGCGCGCGAGGAACACGCCGGCGAGCGCGCTGCTCACGCGCCTCTCCTCCCCTGGTCGTTCAAGGTGGCTGCGCGACCTGGTGCGTACACTCTGGCGGCGTGCCCCCATGGTGTAGCGGTCAGCACGCGGCCCTTTCACGGCCGTAGCGGGGGTTCGATTCCCCCTGGGGGTACTCCCCTGCGCGCGGTCGCCGATCCGGCGGCCTGCGGCGAAGCCCAGATCGTCCGCAGCTCCGCCTCATACGAGCCGCGTCAGCCCACCGTCGACGAGCAGAGCTACGCCCGTGATGTAGCTGGCGCGCGCCGAGCATAGAAACGCGACAGCTGCCGCGAGCTCGCGTGGCTCGCCGAGCCGGCCTGCAGGCACCTCCGCCCGCGCTTGCGCCTGCGCCTCCTCGCGTCCGCCTGCGAGGCCATAGATTCGTTCGGTCGCAATCCGCCCGGGCAGCACGCTGTTCACGGTGACTCCGTCCGCGGCGACCTCCCGCGACAGCGTCTTGAACGCCGCAAGTGTCGCCGCGCGGTGGCTGTTGGAGAGCATCAGCCCCTCGATCGGCTCGCGCACCGCCGAAGACGCGATGTTCACGACGCGGCCGAAGTGACGCTCGCGCATCCCGGGCAGTGCCGCGCGGATCAGTTCGAGCGGCGAGCGCACGAGTGTTTCGTAAGCCTCGTACCACTGACCCGCGGTGGCCTCGAGAGCGTGCGGGCTTGCCGGCGGGCCGCCGGTATTGGTCAGGAGTATGTCGAGCGCACCCAGGCGCTCTCCCACAGCGGTGACCAGATCTGCTGCCGCGTCCGGCTTCGCGTTGTCGTGCTCGAAGGGGACGGCACCGCTCGCCGCGGCAACGGGCGCGAGCCGATCGAGCGACCTGGCAGCGATCGCTACACGGGCGCCCTCGCCTGCCAGCTCGATCGCGACCGCCTCGCCAATCCCGCGCGAGGCGCCGAGCACGAGCGCAACCTTGCCGTCCAGGCCCAGATCCATCAGCGTTTCGTCCAGCTAGCAGCTGCCACAGGCTCATTCTCCCTGTCCGCCGAGCGTGACGGATCCGTTGCTCGTACGTAGGTGCTGTAGATCCACTACGTACGGAGGCCCGCGTGACAAGACAGCGCACCACCCTCATCGCACTCGCCGCGCTGATCGCCGGCGTCGGCGCCAGCCAGCTTGGCAGCGCCCAGGCAGATAACTCTTCAACCGGCCCGACCGGGACGACTGGAGCGACGGCCACGACATCGAGCGACACGATCATCGTCAACGGCAGCGACGTCATGACGCTCCCGACCGGGACCGATCAGACCACGGCGCAGTCGACCTACCAGACCGCGCTCGGGAACGCCCTGACCAATGCAAGCCAGAAAGCGACCTTCATCGCGAACCAGATCGGCGCGACCCTCGGCCCGATCACGAACGTGACCGAAACCTCGGACTCGAGCAATCTCTGCACCGGTACGGTCCTCTACGCGCAGGGAGCCAAGCCGCGGAGCACTCCTTCCAGCCGGCACAAGGTCAAGCACGGTGCGATGGTCCCCGCGATCATCGACCCGGTGGGCTCTTGCAACGTCGAAGCTGAATTCACCGTCACCTATTCGATGACGCCCGCCTGATCGCCCGCGGGCTCGCTAGATTGGGTGCGCGATCGCACCCGGGCGGTTAGCTCAGCTGGTCAGAGCGCCTGCCTTACAAGCAGGAGGTCGCTGGTTCGAACCCAGCACCGCCCACTGAGAACAGGTGCTGTAAACACGCCATTTCTTGGTTCGGTTGCATGGTCAGCGCCTCACTACCGGGCGGCCTGGCTCGCGCGCTCTCGCTCGTCTTCGGAAGCAGGCGCGTGGAACGGAGCTGATCGGATGCTCCCACCCCCGGTTTCAAATCAGTCCTCGGCGCCCTTGCGTACGTAATAGGTGAAGACGCCGTCGTCCTCATGGGAGCCGAGCAGCTCGTTGTCGGTGTCCCGAGCCCAGGCGGGTATGTCGGCGGCGGAGCCGCGGTCGGTGGCGATGATCTTCAGCACCTGGCCGGGGGTGGTGTTGTCCGAGCTGCCCGGTGGGTCCCTGGGCTGGCGGCGCGCGACTCTGCCGGAGGGTGTCGGCTCGTTGGGCCTGACCTTCATGCAGTAGTCCGCGACTCACCCCGTGAGCCGGCGCGAGCTGTGTAAGAGATTGCAGAGTCTTTCGCAATCACAAGCGGCGTCCACGGATCCCCACCCTACGTCGAGCGATTCTGGCCGCAGCCTCGCACCGTGATGCCCAGCTGGGGCCGCCAACGACATCGCCACCGGGCTCTGCGCTCGCTCTTCTTCCGAAGCGGGAGCGTGCGATGAGTTGCCTGGGACGCCTACTCGCGTGCTTGGGAGGAGCGACCCGCGAGGGCGCGGGTCGATGCGGGGTCAGGCGACTGTGCCGTTGCGCCCGTTGTCGGTCTTGACGGCGAGGCCGGCTGAGGCCCAGGCGCGCATGCCGCCGCTGAGGTTCTTTGCGTCGAAGCCGTTGCGGGTAAGTAGCGCGGTGGCTCTGGCGGAGCGTCCTCCTGCGCGGCAGACGGCTATGACGGGTTGATCGCGTGGGAGTTTGTCGAGCCGGCTCTCGAGCTCGCCGAGGGGAACGTGTCGTGCTCCGGGTGCGTGGCCGGCGCGCCATTCAGCGGTGCTGCGTACGTCAAGGAGTGTTGCTCCAGCGCGCACGAGTCCGTCTGCGGCGCGCGCATCGACGCCCTGACCTCCGCCCAGTGCTGTCTTTAGCCAGCCCATCGCGTCCTCCGTTTCGTCGTGTTTGTCCGGCGTCGTGTTGGCGCCGGGGTGTCTTGCTCAGGCGTGGAGTGCCTGGGGCGGGTCAAACTCGAGTCGTTCCTCGAAGGCAAAGCCGGCTTCGAGTGCGCGGCGCACGGGGCAGGTATCGGCGACGCGCTTGAGGCGGTCGGCCTGCTCGCCGGTGAGGCCTTCGGGGAGGTGGACCTCGATGTCCACGTGCCGCGGGCTGGTATCGGCGTCGTAGACGACGTCGACGTGGACGTCCCCCAGATGCCAGTCGTGGCGGCGCGCGTACAGCACGATCATCGTTGACACACAGGAGGCGAGCGTCGCCGCCAGCAGCTCGTGAGGTGCCGGCGCGGTGTCTGTGCCGCCCACGCTTTCGGGCTCGTCGGTGATGATCGTGTGGCGCCCGTTGACGTCGATCTCGTGCCGCAGTGTTCCGTCGATTGAGCGTGCACTTGCTGTGAAGCTCATGACTGGGTTTCCTTCGTTCAGGTCGCGGCCGGGACGACCGGTTTCTCGGCGGGGACGGTTTCGTTGGGGTAGATCGCTGAGCGCAGCCGGCAGCCACGGCGTAGCAGCATCGCGCCGGGGCAGTCACCGACGGTGACATACAACCATTGGCCGACACCGACCAGCGCGGCGGCCAACAGGAACCAGCGCGATACGAACGCGCCAAGCCCGACCGACAGGAGCGTGATCGTGGCGGTGAGCGCAAACAGCGCTCGCTCCAGCGGCCAACGTGACGGCGGTTGATCCTTCGGGGGCATCTTGGCTCCTAGACCAGCGTGGCGATCTACACAATTGTGTACTTGTGCCGTCAGCCTAGCTCCAGGCCGGCCATTTGTCAACCGCACGCCGGTGCAGTTGTGCAATTGGTGGCTGTCGACGGTGCCTCGAGGGCGCCCGGCAGGCCTCACTGCGTCAACTGCACAACTGTGACGGCGTGCTACGCTTGGCTTTGTGGCCCGGGTTCTGACCGTCACGCACCCGCTTTCGGACCCGCTGATCGAGCTGATCGCGCAGCGCTTTCGCGTGCTTTCCGAGCCGATGCGAATCAAGCTCTTGGACCAGCTGCGTGAGCGCAGCGCAACCGTCAGCGAGCTCCAGGAGGCCGTCGGAGCGACCCAGCAAAACGTCTCCAAGCACCTCGCCATCCTCCACGCCGCCGGCATGGTCACGCGCACCAAGAATGGCAACCACGTGAACTACGCGATCGCCGACGACGGCGTGTTCGAGCTCTGCGAACAGGTCTGTGGCGGCGTGCGACGCCAACTCAACGAGCTCGACGCAGCCCTCCAGTCCGTAACGGCCGCCTGAGCGGCGCACCACACGGGCCACCAAGTACGCGAGCCCGCCTACGCGAGGACGCGCGTCCTGCTATTCGCGCCTCAGTAGCTGTTGGTGTCGGCCGGTGGGGTCGCTCGGATTGCGAAGTGAAACGGCAGTCCGGCGTCGATCTCCGCCGTGTCAAATCCGTTGGAACGCAGTTCGCTGGCCGCTTCGCCGGCCGTGTAAAGGATCTCGTCGGGTGGCCCGCCCTGTCTCCTCCCGCCGCGTTCCCAGTCGACCACGAGCAGCACGCCCATCGGTGCCAGGACGCGGCGCATCTCGCTGAGCGCCCCCTCGCCGCGAATCTCGTGCAGCAGGTTGACAGCGAGGATCCGATCGACGACGTGGTCGGCGAGCGGCACCTGGTTGGCGACTATCAGCACTGCCTCGGTGTTCGGCGCCGCGGCGAGACGGCGCTTCAGGTGCTCGATCATTTCCGGGCTCTCATCGACCGCGACCACGCGCCCTCCCGGCGCTCTCTCCGCGGCGAGCAGTGCCAGTCGGCCGGTGCCTGCGCCGTAGTCGAGGACGGTCTCGCTGCCGTCGAGCTCGAGCAGTGCGACGAGCTTCTCGCTGGGCAGGTAGTCCTCGCGTTCCGCTGCGTCGAGGCTCGCCGCGCGGGCGGGGTCGAACTTCTTCGGGTCGCGTTCCGCCATCACTGTGCGCGCCTCACCTCGCCACGCTCGCCGGCGCTCGGGGCGGTGCGGGTACGGTCGGCGCCAAAGGCAGCCCGAGTGTGACCCAGTCGTGAATCCCGCCGCGGTAATAGCGCAGCGAGCCAGCCGGCCAACCGACGGACAGCAGCGCCGCGATTGCCTGGCCGCTCGCCGGACACTGCGGCCCATTGCAAAAGACGACGACCACCCCGTCACCAAGCTCGTCACGCCGCTCGACGATCTCGGCTCTTGGGATGTTGACGGCGCCCGGAATCGTGCCGCCGCCGAGGTAGCGGCGCAGGCGGACATCGACGAGCAGCGCTCCTGCGCGCGCGTGCTCGCGCAGCTCGAGTTCCCCCACAGTCTCGACACGCGCGTCAAGCTTCAAGGGCTGGATCACCCCCCAAGTCGCGTCAACCTCGAACAGCCCGACCTCACCAGCGACAGCTCGCGGAACCCGCATCGGCACCGCCCTACGCTGCATGCGATCCAGAGCACCGTTCACAGCCCAACAGTAGCATCTACACAACTGTTTGCCTGTGGGATTAGGGTGACCGGTGCGCCGGCCGGGGGCGAATCCGAGTGCTCATAGGCCGGTCAGGCTTTGGAGCCCGAGACTCGTTGCCGAGACCGCTACCCAAAGCGCCGCGCCGAGCAGGATCGGTCGCGCGCCAGTTCGCTTGAAGCCGGCGAGGTCGGTCGACAGGCCGATCGCTGAGAGCGCGACCGTGATCAGCAGCGTCGCCACCTCGGTGAGTGCATGGTGAGTTGAGGCGGGGATCAGGCCCGCGCTGTTGGCCGCCGCGAGCGCAAGGAACCCGAACAGGAATGCCGGCACCAGCTTGAGGACTGATCGAGCGGAGAAGCGATGGGCTCGCGATGCTCTGTCGTGGCGGCGCTCGCCGATCGCGAGAACGACGCAGATCGGGATGATCATCAGCGTCCGCGTGAGCTTGACCACCACGGCCGTGTGCGCGGCGCCGCTGCCGTAGGTCGTCGCAGCCGCAACGACCGAGGACATGTCATTGACGGCCGTCCCCGCAAACACACCGAACGCCTGCTGGCCCAATCCCAGCGCGTGGCCGAGGATCGGAAACAGGATCACGGCTGCGATGTTGAACAGGAAGATCGTTGAGATCGCGTAGGCGACATCGATCGCCGCGGCATCGATAACCGGAGTAACGGCGGCGATCGCCGACGCTCCGCAGATCCCGGTCCCGACACCGATCAGCGTGCGCAAATCCGACGGGACGCGCAGCAGACGGCCCAGAGCCGCGGCTAGGAGCAAGCAGACCGCGAGCGTTCCCAGAAGGACGGGCAGCGAACGCAACCCGATGCTCACGACCTCGCCAAGCGACAGCTGCGCCCCGAGCACGACCACCGCGACCTGCAACACAGATCTACCGGCAAAAGCAATCCCGGGCTCGAGCGCTCGGCTCGGCCGATGTGCCGTTGCCAGCGACACGCCGAGCACGATCCCAAGCACGGGGCCGCCCACGATCGGTATCCAGTGCGCGGCGACGGTCGCAACGGCGGCGACAGCGACCGCTAGCGCCAACCCGGGACGCCGCCCGGTGCCGGGAGCGTCCCGGCCCGAGCCACGCACGACAGCACCAAGTCGCGCGGGTGCCAGCGGTCCGGATTGCATTCTCCCAATCGTCGTCGCCGCCGGCCACGCGAACCAGTCGATCTGAACACGCAGGTATTCCTGTCTGGAATGCTAGATTCGGAAGATGCCCACCACGACATCACCCGCCAATCCGCCCTCCGGAGGCGAGCTGGCAGCATTCGTGGCAGCGGTCGACACCGGCAGCGTCCAGGGCGCCGCCGACTCGCTACAGCTAACCCAGTCCGCAGCGACGAAACGCATCCAATCTTTGGAGCGACGCCTCGGCGGGAGACTGCTGGAACGCGGACGCTTCGGCGCGCGCCCGACCGACCTCGGCCGCCTGATCTACCTCCCCGCGAAACAGGCACTCGCGCAGCTCGAAAGCGTCAACCAAGCCGCCGCAGCAGCACACGCCGATGCCAGCCTCACCCTGCGGCTGAGCGCGAGCCACACAATCGGCGAGTTCCTTCTACCCGACTGGCTATCCCAGTTCCGCGCTGAGCGACCCGACGTGCATCCCCAACTGGAGATCGTCAACTCGCGAGGAGTTCTCGATGCAATCCGCGATGGCCGCAGCGAAATCGGCTTCGTCGAAGGCCTCGACGAGCTCGACGGCCTCGAGTCGCTCACCGTGGCTCGCGACGAGCTCGTCGTCGTCGTCGCAACGGGGCACCGCTGGGCCAGACGGAAATCGATCGCGGCCCGCGAACTACCCAGCCAGACCTACCTGAGCAGAGAGACAGCGTCAGGCACGCGCGCCGTCGCGACAGCCGCTCTCAGCGCCGCTGGAGTCGAACTAACCCCAACCCTAGAAGCCGCGAGCGCCGAAAGCCTCAAACGCGCCCTCGTCGCAGGCGGATTCACGCTGATGTCGCGACTCGCAATCAGCGCCGAACAACGCGCCGGCACACTCGCCGGCATACCCATCCGCGACCTCGATCTAGGGCGAGAACTCCGCGCAGTCCGCCGACGACGACCCGCGGCCACCGCTGCCGCCCGCAGCTTCTGGCGCTGGCTCACCCAACACACCACACAAAACACCGCCCCCGCCGCAACCTGATCGAACCCCGCCGCAACACCGGACAAGCCACCGGCAGCCCGAGACCAGGCAGGCCACCGGTCGCGGAGACTGTCGGAAAAACGCCCCCTTGGGCGTCAGCGGGCCGCCACTGCCTGTGCAGCGGTAGGGGTGTTGGCACGCGTTCTCGGGCATCGTCTCCCTCGCCTACGTGCCGCATAGTGGGCAGGTGATCCTCGCCTCGTTGCGGATCGCGCCTTTCAAGCCAGCCGTCGTGCCTGGATCTATGGCGCGGTTGGCGGCTCGGTGGTCGAGGGTGGAGGGCCTGCCGGTGCTGCGAGGCTGGCCTTGACGCGCTCGTATTCCTGGACGCTGATCTCGCCCGTGGCGAGGCGGCGATCGAGGATCTCGCTCGCGGACCCGCCGACCGGGTAGTGGTCGCGGTGTGGGCGGCGCCGCTGGTCCCCGACGAGCCACACGATGAACGCCACAAGCAGGCCCAGCAGTACGACCATGATGATCGCCATGAGAACCCAGCCGCCGGCGCCCATATGGTCTCCGTTGTAGTACACAACAAAGCCTCGCTTTCAGAGTCGTCGCGCAGTGTACCCTCGCTCTGCGAGGCGCTTGTCGGCGGGTGCCGCACCGTTCAGCCGCAAATGACGGACCAACTCGTCGCTTCCGTCGCGCCGGGTGGGTCTATCATCCTTCGTGGCTGCTTGGGGCGAGGCTGGCTCGCATGATCCCGCTCCTGTCGCGCTGGTTTGAAGTGTCGTTGGCAACGACGGCCTGCGGCATCTGCCAACCGTGCATTTCTGCGACCTCCGGGATTCTGTTGCTCCCGCAGTGACTCACGAACGGGAGGTCCGAGAAGACCGCTGGGAACGCTCCTGTCGAACGCCTGCAGTGACGGCGCTCCAGTCAGGTAGCGTCGGCGTTTGCCCGCTGCCGCAGGTGCGCGTAGTGGAACTGTTGGCTGCGCCCGGAGGGCGTACGGTGATCGCCGAGCGTGGACGATAAGAGTTCGAAGCCGTCGCCGAGGACCCGTTGCACGTCCTCTGCGCCGTAGCGCTCGACCGGGAGGCCGCTGCATTGGGTGGGTCCTTGCGGCCCGAAGGTCGCGAGGATGACGTGGCCGCCTGGTCGCAGCGTCTTGCGCAGCACGTGGAGGTAGCCCTCCCGATCCGCCGGCTCGACCATGAAGTGGAACACGGCACGATCGTGCCACAGGTCATACCAACGGCCGAAATCGTGGCTGCGGATGTCGGCCTCGACCCAGGTGATGCGTGCCGCGTCGCTGCCGAGCGCGGTCTGGCGTGGGCAAGCGCGGCGGGCGCAATATCCGCGACTGTGAGGTCGCTGTAGCCCAGTCCCACGAGCCGCGCCGCAAGGCTCGAAGCACCCCCGCCAACGTCGAGAATCCCTGCGTCATGGCCGAGCTTCGTCGCTTCGATAAGCGCGAGGGAGCGTCGTGGTTGCGGCTCGTACCAGCTCACCTGGTCGACCGTCCTGTCTGTATAGGTGCGCTCCCAGTGGGCGCGGCCAGCAGCCATGGTCAGAGCTTTGCGCATTGCCGCGAGCGCCCACCGCCAGCGTCCAGTCTGCATTGACCCAGACAGGCTCGGCCGATGCGGGCGTCCACTGCGCGGGAACCGCGCTTTCCGCGGATCGCCGCATGCCCCTGGATCACCGACGATCAAGCGATGCGAGTCCTCGTGCCTGCCTACGCGAGGACACTCCCGTCGGAGCGAACGGCGCGGTAGTGCGTGGAGGCGAGCACTGCGCGCAGCCCAGCCTCCTAGAGCGTGTCCTGCCTACATAGCCGTGCAAGGTGACGCTCGCACGTGTCTGGCTTCGAAACGAAAGATACTGATATGACGGCGTGGGAGTGCTACGCTGTTCGTACCGACATCTTTCGATATGAGCATGCCCAGCACGATATCTCCCGCCGGACCGCCCGCCGCCTCGTGCGCTGCGCCATCGACGCCGCTCGATGCTTCGCTTGATACGGAGCGCATCGCCGCCGTCGGCAAGGCGCTCGCCGAACCGCTCCGCGTCGACGTTCTGGACCTCTTGCGTCGGCACAACGGGCCACTGTGCCAGTGCCAGCTGATTCCGCTGTTCGACGTTCCGCAGTCCACGCTCTCCCACCACATCAACAAGCTCGTGGATGCAGGCCTGGTCACAGTCGAGCGCCGCCACCGGTGGGCCTACTACTCCATCGCTCCTGGCGCGTTCGATGACCTGACCGGATGGCTGAGTTGACCGCCCCCACGGTGACGGACGAGGTAGCGGTCATCCGGCGCCTGTCGACGCTCGACCGCTTCCTGCCGCTGTGGATTGCCACGGCAATGGCCTCCGGCCTCGGCCTGGGCTCGCTGGTGCCGGGACTGAACACAGCGCTGAACGCGCTGCAGGTCGGCTCCGTCAGCGTTCCCATAGCCCTGGGCCTGTTGCTGATGATGTACCCGGTCCTCACGAAGGTCCGCTACGAGGACATGGGCAAGATGCGCGGCGATGGCCGCATGTTCGGTGTCTCGCTGTTCCTCTCCTGGGTCGTCGCGCCACCCGTCATGTTCACGCTGGCCTGGGTGTTTCTCGCCAACGAGCCCGCGTACCGCACCGGCGTCATCGTCGTCGGGCTCGCGCGCTGTATCGCGATGGTGCTGGTTTGGAACGACCTCGCCGGCGGCGACCGCGACCGCGCCGCCGTCCTCGTCATCTTCAACGCCATCTTCCAGGTCGCCGCCTACGCGCTGCTCGGCTGGTTCTACTTGAACGAGCTGCCGCACCTGCTCGGCCTGAACACCCAGGGCTTCACGATCAGCATCTGGGAGGTCGCGCGGACGACGCTCATCTTCCTCGGCATCCCGCTGACAGCCGGCTATGCCACCCGACGCTGGGGGCTGCGCACGCACGGCCGCGTGTGGTTCGAAGCGAAGGTCATACCGCGCATCGCGCCGCTGACGCTCTACGGACTGCTGTTCACGATTGTCGTCCTGTTCGCCATTCAGGGCCACCACATCACCGCCGCGCCGCTGACAGTCGCGCGCATCGCCCTGCCGCTGCTCTGCTACTTCGCGAGCATGTGGACGCTCGGCTTCCTCGTCGGCAAGGCGATGAAGCTCGGCTACGAGAAGACGGCCACGCTCGCGTTCACGGTCGCCGGCAACGACTTCGAACTCGCCATCGCCGTCGCCGTCGGCGTGTGGGGCGCCACGTCCGGGCAGGCGCTCGCCGGCGTCGTCGGCCCGCTCATCGAGGTACCCGTGCTCGTCACGCTCGTCTATGTCGCGCTGTGGCTACGCCGCCGCTGGTGGCCGCCCGAGCCCCAACTCGCTGATGCCGCACCCGTCAAAACAGTCCCGGTCGCACACATTCCAGCTCCTACCGTGACGGCATAGAAGTCGGTCTGCCTACGACGCTCAAGAACCGAGACACAGTGAACTGCCTGGACTGCCACCCACACACAACCCCCGCCGTCGCCGTCTGCGGCCGCTGCGGCGCCGGCCTCTGCGCCGAGCACCTAGTCGAGTCCGAGGACCACCTCACGTTCACGGCTGTCATCAACCGTGAGGTCCAGGTCAGTCCGTCAGTCCGTCACCTGCGCTGCAGCCGCTGCGCCGCCGCCGAGCGCGCACAGGCCATGCGCAAGGCCGCATAGCCACAGCCACTCGTTTGGATGGTCCGGGCTACGACGTTCGCGTATCGATGCCGCGAGGCCACGAACCGCCAGCCGCGCCTGCAGTCTGCTAGCGGCGGACGCCAGGCGAGCTTACGGTGGGATGGGTCTTAGCTTGACGGGGTGCCTCGGCCGGGGTTCGTCGTCGGCACGTAGGGGGCAGGCGTCGTCGCAGCCCATCGTTACGGCCCAGTCGGCGTGCAGCTGCATCTCCGGCAAGAGCTTGGCTCACCCAACGCGCCACACAAGACACCGCCCCCTCCGCAACTTGATCGAACGCAGTCGCAAAGGCTCGCCGGCGCGAACGTGGGACTCGACGAAAGGCTGGTGGCTGCTCCCGTGGTTTGCGGCAGCGTGTCATCTAGGGCAACCGTCGGCGAGCCCGAGCTTCGACCCGCGCTCCGATGAAGTTCCGGTGGCTTGTCTCGATTCAGCGGGGCGCCCCACCGCTCTTCCGCCCAACCTTGCGTCTTGCGATAGGGCTCGAGCGCGCGCCGCGCCATCCCGCCACGCGATGCCTCGTCATGACCGCAGATCGCAAGCCAGCCGTGCTCGCCGACCCTCACGGCCGGCTTCGCACCATCGTTCTCCACGAACTGGGAGCTGCCGCACGTGCGGGCTATGAGGACGCCGGGGCCTCGCCGCCGGCCGAGGAGTCCAAGCCGCGCCAGGAGCGCGCGATCGCCCCGATCAGCAGCACCACCATGATGCCGGCGCTAGTCACGCGCCACTCGCAGATCATCTTCAGCGTGAAGATCTCGCGGTAGGTGAGGTAGCCGCTGAAAATGACGCCGAACAGCGCGACGGCGAGCGCTGCGAGCCTCAGATAGTCGCGGTCGGGCGCCAGCAGCGCGGCGAGCATCGCGACGTAGCCGATCAGCCTAAGCACCGCGACGGGCACGCCGGCGAGCTTGGAGTAGATCGAGGGCTGCACCGCCTCGCAAGGATTGTTGCGTGCGAGGCACGGCACCACGGCGGTGTCGTAGTGGAGGACTGTGAGGTAGATCATGACCGCGACGCCGATCGCAGCAAGCGCGACCATCGAGATCCTCAACGGACGGTCGCTCATCTCCTGGACACTCGTTGCGGCTCGCCACGGGTCGTACGCTCGCGCTGTTACGCGGATATTGCGCGCCGACGCCGGACGCTCCCGCACCAACGGCCTGGCGCGCCAGCTTGGCCTACGAAAGCAACCGCGCGACACACTCGAACCACACGCCCCTCCCGACGTGACAGGGACACTCTGGGCAGCGGTCGCTCCCCCAACGAACGAAGAGTGAGAGCGCGCGACCCAAGCCGCTCGCTCCCGCTCGCGCCCACAGGGAAGCGTCTTCACGCAGCCGCCGTCACTACAGCAATGGACGAGAAGCAGCACTCGGGGACAGGCATGACCTACGCCTGCTTCTGACTGAAGCAGGCGTGCATACGGTCGGCTGCGCAGCTCAGCGGCGCCTCTTCGTATGGGCAGTTCTGGAGCCCCAACTGCCCGAACTCCGGGTAAATGAACGCAAACTACGGGAAATTGCTGTTTGCGACGTGCTCGGAGATTCTCCTGATTTGCAGGCAGAACGGGCGTTTCCGCGCGGACGGACGTATCGCTTCACACGCGAGAGGTCGCTGGTTCGAAACCAGCCGTGCCCATAGAAAGGACCTGCAAATAGGCCGTTTTTTAGGCCGATAATGTCGTTCCGTTGCACGCGAGCGCTCTCGCCGGGACGTTGTCCCGCGATCGAGCCGATGCGCGGCGGTCACGTGAACGACGCAACGCAGACGCTCCAAATCACGCGGAAGCAGCAACGTGGGCCGGGCGGGTCGCGCTGTTCCTTTCGCCACAGTCAAAGCAACTGTCTTTGATGCGGCGTGCTGATGGGCTTGGCGCGTGCTTTTGCTGCGACGGCGTGACACCATCGGACTGGGTAGCATTCTGTGGTGAGGCGATGAGGCTCGCCCCGGTAACTGCGGCTGTTGGCCGCTGATGGCCTCTACGACAACGTCAAACGACGCATCGCGGAGGTCTACTAGTGACGCCTGTTTCGCTCGCAGCAATTCTTGCTGGCGCGTTCTTGCTGGCCAGCGTGGTGTCGGTCGAGGTCGGAGTCTCGGTCGCGCTCATCGAGCTCGCGCTCGGCATCACGCTGGGCAACACGTTCCATCTGAACCCGGACGCGAGTTGGCTCGTGTTCATCGCAAGCTTCGCGTCAGTCGTGCTCACGTTCCTCGCTGGGGCGGAGGTTGATCCCGATTACTTCCGCGAGCGGTTCGGCGCCGCGATCACAGTCGGTGTCGTGTCGTTTGCCGGCCCATTCGCGGTCGCCACACTCGTCGCGCTCGGCCCGCTCGGATGGACGACCAAGGCGTCGCTGATCGCGGGCACCGCGCTCTCGACCACGAGCCTTGCCGTCGTCTACGCCGTGCTGGTCGAGACGGGGCTCAACACGGTTCGCGTCGGCAAGCTGATCATGAGCGCTTGCTTCGTAACCGACATGTGCACGGTGATCGCGCTGTCGGTGATCTTCATCAAGCCGACAGCCTGGTTCCCGGTCTTCCTCGCCGTATCCGTGGCGGTGATCGTCGCGCTGCCAAAGCTCTCGCCATGGTTCTTCAAGCGCTACGGCGACCGTGTGATCGAGCCGGAAATCAAGATCGTCTTCGCCATCCTTCTGGGACTGATGGTCTTGGCCGACCAGGCCAACAGCCAGGCCGTGCTGCCGGCGTTCGTCCTCGGATTGGTTATGTCGCGCCACTACCAGCGACACCAAGAGGAACAGCGGCGGCTGCGCGTGGTGGCGTTTGCGTTCCTGACGCCGTTCTTCTTCTTGCGCGGCGGGATGAACGTTTCGCTCGCCGCGGTGTTCGCGAACCTCGGCATTCTCGGCGTGCTGGTCGCGGCGAAGATGGTTCCCAAGCTCGGGCTGATCTATCCGCTCGCCCGCCGCTACGCCAAGCCGAACGCGACCTTCACGACGCTGCTGATGAGCACCGGGCTGACGTTCGGCACGATCAGCGCGCTATACGGCCTCACCGCGCACATCATCGACCGCACACAATTCTCACTCCTGGTCACGGTCGTCGTTCTCTCCGCGATCGTCCCCACAGCCATCGCCCAGCGATGGTTCTCGCCACGCCGGCCGACCGAGCACCATCCGCACATGCTGCCGCCCGAACCGGCCGAGATCCTGATCGGCGAACCCGGCTGACGTTCGCCGGGGTGCCCCTATGCCCGCCGGGGAATGAAACGCCCCCCGGGTTGGAGGTTGGAGGTTGGTCTCGCTGTATCAGACGTTTGCTTGTTTGAGAACAAGCACAACGACCACCGACAGCACGGCCAGAAACGCGAACGTGACCGCGGCCCGCCGCGCCGCCTCTAACCTCGCGTGGCGTGAACCCAGGCGGTGGCGCTGGAGCTCGTCGTAGGAGATTAGAAACGCCATCGCTGCCCCGATCACGTCGAACGGCAACAGGAGCAGCAAGAGACTCATCGAGCGCCGGCCTCTGGTCGTCGTGCAACCTCGCCGGCGGTGCGCCGAAACGCGAAGGTGACGTCCACCGCCGGCTGGCTATTTCCTAGCCGACTGCGACCGCTGCGCGTCCGGCGTAGCGGGCGCGGTCTCCCAGCTGTTCTTCGATGCGCATCAGCTGGTTGTACTTCGCGCCGCGTTCGCTGCGTGCGGGGGCACCTGTCTTGATCTGGCCTGCGCCGGTGGCGACGACCAGGTCTGCGATGAACGTGTCATCGGTCTCGCCGGAGCGGTGCGACACGAGACAGCGGTAGCCGGCGTTGTGGGCCATATCGATCGTGTCGAGCGTCTCGGTCAGCGTGCCGATCTGGTTGAGCTTGATCAGCACCGAGTTGGCGATGCCACGGTCGATCCCTTCTTTCAGGATCGACGGGTTGGTGACGAAGATGTCGTCGCCGACGAGCTGGAAGCGGCTGCCGAGACGGTCGGTCAGCAGCTTCCAGCCATCCCAGTCCTGCTCCGCCATGCCGTCTTCAAGCAGCAGCACCGGATAGCGGCCAAGGACGTCCTCCCAGTAGTCGACCATCTCCTGCGAGGACAGCGAGCGGCCGTCCGCCCCCAGCTCGTAGCGCCCGTCCTTGTAGAACTCGCTGGCCGCCGGGTCGAGGCAGATCGCGACATCGACGCCCGGCTCGTAGCCGGCGGCCTCGATCGAGGTGACGAGCAGCTCGAGCGGCGCCTCGTTTGTCGTCAGCATCGGGGCAAAGCCGCCCTCGTCGCCGACGCCGCTCGCGAGGCCGCGACTCTTCAGCGTGCCGGCGAGCTGGTGGTAGACCTCGGCGCCCATCTGGACCGCTTGCGTGATCGTCTCGGCGCCGACGGGGGCGACCATGAACTCTTGGAAGTCCACGTTGTTGGCGGCGTGCACACCGCCGTTAAGGACGTTCATCATCGGCACCGGTAGCAGCGTCGCCTCCGGGTTCAGGTGGCGCCATAGCGGCAGGCCGGCGTCCGCGGCTGCGGCGCGGGCGGCTGCCATCGATACGCCGAGGATCGCGTTCGCGCCGAGCCGGCGCTTGCCGTCCGTGCCGTCGAGGGCAATCAGCTTGTCGTCCAAACCACGCTGGTCGGCAGGGTCGAGGCCGACGACGGCCTTGGTGATCTCTCCGTTCACGTTGGCGACAGCCTTCAGGACTCCCTTGCCGCCATAGGGCTTGTCGCCGTCGCGAAGCTCGAGCGCTTCGCGCGTGCCGGTGGAGGCGCCGGACGGCACGGCTGCGCGACCGAACGCGCCGCTGGCGAGCGTTACGTCCACCTCCACCGTCGGGTTCGCGCGAGAGTCGAGGATCTGCCGGGCGTGGACGGCGGCGATGGTGCTCATGGGTACTGCGCTCCAATCAGCTGGGGAACACGAAGATCAAGTATGGCCGCGGCGGTGTCCTCAAGATGGCTGTGGTCATTTTGCGTAGATGGCGAACGCGACGATCACCGCGACGAACACGTAGAGGAGGTAGAGGCTCACGTCGCCGGATTGGATCGGCCGCGCGCGGTCGGCTAGCCACTCGACGGCGCGGACCACTGGTTGGTAGAGGTAGCGCTCGAAGATCGGCGTCACGCGGAAGCCGTAGTGCACGGGACCGGAGCGTCCGGCGGGGTCGTCGGACGCCCGCTGGAGCTCGACCGCCGGCCTGTAGAGCGGGTCGAAGGTGACGCGCACGGGGTTCGCGTGGGTCGTCGCTGTGTACTGCATCCGCGCTTCGAACGCGCGGATCCCGCCGTCCCAGACGGGTACGGTGCGGCTCGCAGCGCGGGGACGCCCGGCCAGGTAGATCAGGATCGGAACGGCAGTGACGGCGAGGATGAACGCGGCGAGGTAGGTCGGCGAGAAGCCCGAGAAGTTCGTGTGCGCCGGGATCACCGTGAGCTGCGGGAGCAGCAGCTCAGCGTGGATGTCAACACCAGTGATGAAGTGCGCCGTGCGCGACAGCACGGTGAGCACCAGCGGCGCTCCGACGCCGAGGAAGACGCAGATAACGGCCAGCAGAGCCGGGCCGGCGATTGGCTGTCCACGCTCCTGCGCGCGCGCCGCGCCGCGCGAGCGGGGCATGCCGAGGAACGGAATGCCGTAGGCGCGCGCGAACGCGTTCAGTGCCAAGCCGGCGGTGAGCGCGACGACGGCGCCCGCGACGACGATCAGGATGCCGACGGTGTGGTTGGCGATGCGAAAGCCCTGGAAGAGACCCTGGAACAGCATCCATTCGGTGACGAAGCCGTTGAGCGGCGGCAGCGCCGCGATCCCCATCGTGCCGATCAGCGAGATCACCGAGGTGCGCGGCAGCCGCCGGATCAGGCCGCCGAGGCGGTCGAGGTCGCGGGTACCGGTCGTGTGCTCGATGACGCCGGCTTCGAGGAACAGCAGCGTCTTGTAGACGCCGTGGTTGACGGCGTGGTAGAGCGCGGTGATCAGCAGGAACGTCGCGATCGCGCGCTGGTGGTAGGCGGCGAACGTCAGTGACGCCCCGAGCGCTACAAGGATGATGCCAACGTTCTCGATGCTCGAGAACGCGAGGAAGCGCTTGAGGTCGCGCTCCATCAGGGCGTAGAGGATGCCGAGCACGGCTGAGGCTGCGCCAAGCCCCATGATGAGCAGTCCCCACCAGGCGGGGCCGTCGCGCAGCAGCGTGACGGTGAATAGCGCGATGCCGTAGATGCCGAGCTTGATCACCATGCCTGAGAGGAATGCCGAGCCGTCGGCGGGTGCGACCGGGTGCGCCGCGGGGAGCCAGACGTGGAGCGGGACGACGCCGGCCTTGAAGCCGAAGCCGAGCAGCGCGAGCAGGAAGGCCGCTGTGCGCCAGCCGGCACCGACGTGGCTCGCGCGCGCGGCCATCGTCGCCAGATCGAGCGTGTGGGTCTGGGTGGCGAGGATCGCGAACGCGGCAACGATCAGGGCGAAGCCGATCTCGCTCAACGCGAGGAACAGGAACGCGCCGCGCGCGACGCCCTCGCGCTCCTGGTGGCGCAGGATCAGGAGATAGCTGAGCAGCGCCATCGACTCCCACGCGACGAGGAACGTGACGACGCTGCCGGCGGCGAGCACGACCAGCGAGGCGATCAGGGCGAGGTTGTAGACGCAGGTGTACAGCGCTGTGCCTCGCCCCGGCGAGTGGTAGCGCGGCGCGTAGAGCGCGATCGCCACGGCGATGATCCCGAGCAGGACGATGAACGCCGCGGCGAGCGGCGTGACTCGCAGATTTGCCGTGCCGACGACGTTCGAGCCGACGCTGACGTTGGTCGCGTGCCCGTGGATCGCGAGTAGCACACCGCCCGTGACCGCGCAGGCGCCGCCGAGCCCAGACGCCAGCGCTGCAGCGCGCAGCCATAGCTCGCGGCGAGCGGCGGCCAGGCCCGTCATCGCTGCGAGCAGCCACAGCCCACCCGTAGCGAGCACCAGCACCGTGATCGCGTGGCTCATCGCTCGGCCTCCGCCACGAGATCGAAGCTGAGCGCAGCGACACGCTCCTCCAGACGGCCGACCGCAACGAGCAGTCCCTGCAGCAGCGCGAGCGGGCTCGGCGGGCAGCCGGGGATGTAAACGTCGATGGGCAAGACACGGTCGAGCGCACCGTGGACGAGCCCGTCCTCCTCGTAGATGCCGCCGAGGGCGCAGGCGCCGACCGCGACCACCGCCTTCGGGTCGGGCGTCGCTTCGTAGGCCTTCAGCAGCGCGTTATCCATCGCACGGACGGCGGGGCCGGTGACGAGCAGCAGGTCCGCGTGACGGGGCGCCGGCGTGAGGAAGAAGCCGAGCCGGTGCAGGTCGTAGGGCGGCGCCGACAGCAGCCGGATCTCCGACTCGCAGACTGCGCACGAGCCCGTATCGACGGTGCGGATATGCAGGCTGCGCCCAAACAGCGCGAGCGCTCGGCGACGCAGCTGATCTGCTGTCGGCTCGCTCACCCGGCTCCTCCGCCGATCCGCACGCGCTTGACGAGCCGCTCGCGGCTCGTGCTGGCGAGCTCGAAGACGCCGCTCGCCTCGACGGCACCGCGACCCTCGTCGATGCAGCGCCCGCAGGCCGTGCAGGCGCCAAGGTCGACGACCAGCTCGTCGGCTTCGCGCGCGAGCGCTCGCGAGGGGCAGACGGCGACCAGCCTGTCGGCAAGCGCAAGCGTCAGCCGATCGGAGTGGAACGCCGGCGGGGTCGGGAGCGTCTGCGTCCAGACGTCGATCGCCTTTGGGTAGCGCGTCGTCACGATCCCGTGGCCGAGGCCGCGCAGGAACCAGTACGCCATCAGCGCGCGAACCCCGCGACGGTCAGCCAGAAGCTGGCCTCGATGATCGGGATGTCGGTGAACACGTTCTGGGCGCGTGCTGCGTCATCGAACGCGCGCCAGTTGCGCACCGCCGCCGGGCGCAGCCGCGCTCGCTCGATCGAACCTCGCGAGTCGAACGCGACCCACACCAGTGCCTCCCCGCGCGGCGATTCCGCCCAGCCGAGCGCCGCCGCGGAGCGCGGCGAGACATCGATCCGCCCAGGCCCGGCGTCGCCGAGCTGGTCGAGCACGAGCCGCTCCGAGGCCGCGACCTCGGCCACCATCACCTTCATCCGGGCGAGCACATCGCCACCTTCGCCGACGGCCGGCGCGAGCTCGAGCTGATCGTAGGGCGCGAACGGATGGTCGGCACGCGAGTCGATCGTGCAGCCCGATGCTCGCGCGAGCGGTCCGACGAGACTCAGGCGCTCCGCCTGCTCGCGCGTCAGCACACCCGTCGTCTCGAGGCGGTCGACGTGCGAGTTGGTCCGCAGCAGGGCTTGCACGACGCGCCGGAACTCGGCGCACGCTCCCGGCAGCTGCTCGCGTATCGCTGCCGTGTCGGGCGCGCGGCGTACGCCGCCCGGCGCCAGGACGTCGAACAGGTAGCGGTGACCGAACGCGGCTGCGTTGAGCCGCAGCAGCCGCTCGAGCACGATCTCGGCACGGGCCTGACCGACCGACAGCCCGGTCGTTTGGCATGTCGCGGCGATTGCCGCCGCGTGGTTGTAGATCCGTTCCAGCTCGAGCGCGATCGAGCGGGTGTGCGCGGCCGCCGTGGGCACCGTGGCGCCTGCGGCGCTCTCGATCGCGCGACACAGCGCCAGCCCGTTGCCGACCGCGTTCAAGCCGTCCATGCGCTCGGTGAAGAACAGCGCCCGCTCGGACTCGAGGCCGGCCAGGCGCCGCTCGATGCCGCGGTGCTTGTGCCAGTGCGCGAGGTAAAGGTCGAGCACCTCCTCGCCCGTCGTCACGAGCCCCATGTAAAGGCTCTCCCAGCCCGCAGCGCGAACCGGGCCGAACGGGAACTCGAACGCCTCGCCGGCGACCACGTGCCGCGCGTGCACGTCCTTGAGTGGCGGCCGCGGGCGGCGGCCGAGCCGCGGGAAACTCTCCTCGGCGTGCGGCGGCATTAGCATGCGGTTCAGCGGCTTGACGCTGTCGGGTCGGATCGCGAACTGCTCGTAGATCTCGCACTCCTCGACGAACGCTGCCGGGTCGAGGTCCGAGAGCGCCGGGAACAGCGGTCCGCTGACGGGACACTCGAGGACGAGGTAACGGCTCTCGGTGTCGTGTGCGTAGACGGCGCGCAGGACCACGGCGCCCTGTTCCGATTCGCTCGCGAAGAGGTCAGCGAGGCGTGCGCGGTGGACGTCGGCCAGCTCGTGGGTGATCGCTCCGAGCTGGGCGCTGTCGATCTGTGCGGCGCTGACTCCGGGGGCGACCTGCGCGAAGGCGGCCGGCAGCTTCTGTGTCTGTGTACGCGCCGTCATGTGATGACTCCGACCGCGTGCGTGATCAGCCGGTCGAGAACGCCGGGGATCCAGACGCCGAGGACCAGCAGCGCGGCGAGCCCGACGACCAGCGGCGCTCCGGCCAGCAGCCGGCCGGAGCGTTCGGCGTATGCGACCGTTACCTCGCTCCCATCCGCGTCGGTGCTTACGCCCAGCGCCATCGCGGCACAGGAGCGCATCAGCGCGATGAACGCAACGACGAGCAGCACCAGCAAAAGGCCGACGAGCACAGCGTTCGAGCTGGCGAAGCCGGCGCGCACGATCGTCAGCTCGCTGAGGAACAGCCCGAACGGCGGCGAGCCGGCAACGGCAAGCGCGCCAAGCAGCAGCGCCGCGCCGGTCAGCGGCATCAGCCCGATCACGCCCCGGACCTCGTCGACGAGGCGCGTGCGGAAGCGCAGGACGAGATCCCCGGAGGTCAGGAACAGCACGGCCTTGGCGATCGCGTGGCAGAGCGTCTGCAGCAAAGCGCCGTAGAACCCGAGTGGGCCGCCGAAGCCGAGCGCGACCGCGATGATGCCCATCTGCTCGACCGAGGAATAAGCGAACAGCCGCTTGAAGTTGCCGCGCAGGACGATGAACAGCGCCCCGATCGTGATCGACAAGAAGCCGAACACGAGCAGCACGTCGCTCGCGAATCCGCTGCCGAGCCCGACATCCGCGATCGCCTGGAAGCGGATGATCGCGTACATGCCGGTGTTGAGCAGCGCCGCCGACAGCATCGCGCTCGCAGGGCTGGGCGCCTCGGAGTGCGCGTCGGGCAGCCAGGTGTGCATCGGCGCCAGCCCGACCTTCGTCCCGTAGCCGACGACGATCAGCAGGAACGCCAGCCGCAGGCTGTTGTGTTGCAGTCCGCCGCCGTGCGCGAACAGGAACGACCAGGTCAGGTGCTCGGTCGGCGACCCGGTCAGGCCGCTCGCAGCGTAATAGAGGAAGAGCGTGCCGACCAGCGCGATCGTCACGCCGAACGAGCTGATGATGATGTACTTCCACGCCGCCTCGAGCGAGACGGCCTTGGCCTCCAGTCCCACGAGGACGCAGCTGGCGAGCGTGCTCGCCTCGATCAGCACCCACAGCAGGCCGAGGTTCCCAGTCTCGAACGCCGCCAGCATCAGCGACGCAAACAGCGCGAAGAAAACGAAGTAGAGGCGAACCTGGAGTGGGCTGAGCTCGCCGCGCTGCTCCTCCGTGCGCAGGTAGGCAGCCGAGCCGAAACTCGCCAGCGCCACGACGAGCGCGACCGTGAAGACGAAGAAGCCGCTCAGCGCATCGAGCGAGACGAAGCCGCTCAACGCGTGCGTGCGCGACCCGCCAGCGAGATGTATGGCGAGCGCGACCGCCCCTGCCAGCGTGAGGAGCCCGGCTGCGACGGCGATGAAGCCGAGCGGCCGGGCTCGCGCCGTGAAAATCGCTGCCAGCGCTGGCAGCAACGGCAGGCCGACGACGGCCAGGGCGAGTGCGATCGTCATTCGCTCAGCTGCCGCAGCTCGGATGCGCTCGCCTCGGCCAGACGCGCCGCCAGGCCGGACACAAAGGTGAGCATGATCAGCACGGCCGCGACGAGGTCGAGGAAGACGCCTGCCTCGACGATGAACGGAAACGTGGCGACGGTCGCGATCGCCATCAGGAACGCGCCGTTCTCGATGATCAGCCAGCCGACGAGCTGCGCGATCGTGTGCCGGCGCACGACCATGCACAGACCGCCGAGCAGGATCACCGCGACGGCGATCGGGACAACCGCGCGCGTGTCCAGCGCGACGCCGATCTCGCCGCTCCCGATCGTCAGGTAGGCGAACACCGTCAGCGCCGCACCGAGCACCAGCGAGCGCGAAAGTCCCGTGGAGAGCGCCACATCACGGCTGAGGTCGAAGCGGTCGAGCAGGAACAGTCGCGTAGCCAGCGGGATCGCGATGCCCTTGATGACGAGCGTAATCGCCGCCAACGCCCACAGCCCCGGTTCGCTTCGCTGGTCGGCGACGACGCCGACCGCGAACGCGAGCGTCAGGGACTGCAGCCCGTAGTAGGCGATGTAGCGGTCGAACAGCTTCGATCCCAGACAGGCGAACGCGCACAGCAGGATCACGACCGCCGCGAGGTTGAGCAGGACGCCCTCAGTCGATAGCGCGGAGAGGCTCTCCATCGCCTACTGGCCGATCACGAACGAGGTCGCCACGCCGACCAGTGGGAGCAGGAACGCGGCACCGAGGAACTCGGCGATGCGGAAGAAGCGCAGCTTCGCGAACGAGCTGTCGACGATCACGATCGCTGTGCCGCAGACGACGAGCTTGCCCGCGAGCGCGAGGATCCCCAGCAGCGCGCTCGGCAGGTCGCTCGCCCCCCCGAGCCCCCAGGGGATCACGAACACGTTCATGAGGATCGCCGACATCAGGAAGACCTTCATCCAGCTGCCCCACTTGACGAGCGCGTACTCGCGGCCGGAGTACTCGAGCACGCGGCTCTCCTCGATCATCGAGATCTCGATCGTGCCGGCCGGGTTGTCGATCGGGATCCGCCCGTTCTCGGCGAGCACGATCATGAAGAAGGCGACCGCGCCGAGGATGTGCGTCGGCAGCACGAGCGCATAGGGCGAGTGCGCGATCGCGTGGTTCATCAGATACGGGTTGTCTGACGCTGAGAGCACCCCGACGGTGAAGAAGACGAGGATCAGCGCCGGTTCGGCGAAGCTGCCGATCCAGGTCGTGCGGCTCGCGCCCAGACCGCCGAGTGGACTGGCGGTGTCGAGCGCCGCGAGCGAGATCGCGAAGCTTGCCAGTCCGAGGACGAACGCGCCGCCGATCAGGTCGGCGAGGAACGCGAGCGGCAGCGGCTCGTCGGTGATCACCGGCACGATCACCGACACCGTCAGGTAGCACGCGAACGCGACGAACGGCGCGCCGCGGAAGATCCACGACGCCTCCTGCGAGATCGCGCTGCCTTTGCGCAGCAGCTTCGCGAGATCACGGTAGGGCTGCAGCACGCTCGGGCCGCGCTTGGACTGCACAACAGCCTCGGCTCGCGCGATCGCGCCGCTGTACAGCGGCGCGAGGAAAAGCACCACCAGGCTCTGCAGTAACTGGACGACGTAATCCACCGGCGCCTCCGCTTAACGACTCCACCCTTGTCGCGTCGGGTAGAAGTCATTAGCCGAGACGGCGAGCTTCACGCGGACCTCATCGCGTACTGCGTCCCGGTTTCTAGCGCAGCGGCACACCGGGTGTCAAGGCGCGAACATCGATCCTCGCCAATACCAAGGCGCCGCTCCGTCGAGCGCGACGCCCAAGGTTCGGTATCGGCAGCCACGTGCGGCTGCGTCATTCAAAGCCGCCCCTGTGGGCGGATCGCGAAGCATGTTGGAGTGTCATCACCATTCCCTCTTCGCTTCGCGCAACCGACCGTACCGGGGCCTCGCAACAGCTGCCGCGGGTGCTGTCACGGGCTGCCGCTCTTCACGCCTACCCGGCTATACCGCTCAAGGCCGAGGCGGTCGGCCCAGTAGCCGACGCCACCGTGGCCACTAGCGGCGTTGTACAGGCGCTCCTTGCTGGCTTCGCGGAAAACGCGTTCTGGCGGCCAGGTCGTGCGCCCGCGACAGAACTCCTCGAGCTCCGCCCGCAACCGCTCGTCCGTCCAGATCCGCGGTCCACCACCGCCCGGCCGGGCGGTGTGCTGCACTCCCATGCGGCCTGCCCAGAGTATCCAGGGCCGCCGCGACAGTAGACCGCAGACAGCATCGAGGACAGCCCAGCTTGCTCGAAGGCGCGCCGTGACGGCCATTGCGACCGACCGCTCAGAAACCGGCGGAGCTCACGTTCGATCCGATCCTCGCCCCAGACGCGCTTGGAACCGGAGCGAAGACTCGCGAGGGACAGGCGGAACTCTGCCGCCCACCGTTCGGGGCCACCGCTACGGCCGACGGCGTCCCGCAGCGGCTTGCGTTCGGATCGCTCGAATTCGATTCGGAGCGGCCAAACAGTGCGGCCACGCAGGAACTCGCCGAGCTCCCGGCGGATGCGGTCATCCGTCCAGCGAATTGGGTAGCCGGGCTTGCGTTCCACGTAGGTGACACCGAGGCGACGCGCCCAATGACAGGCGCCCCCCAATTGGGTAACCGCGTCGCGCAGAACCTTGCGCCCGGCGCGCTGGAAGTCACGATACGAAGGCCACTCGTCGCGGCCAACCAAAAACTCGCGCAGCTCACGCTCGATGCGCTGATCAGTCCAGCTTTGCAGCTTCCGAGTCGAGCTGGGCATCAGGCGAACGAGTCGTGGGCAGCTCAATCAGTCGGGAAAGCGCTGGCACATCTCAGCGGACGATCGGCATGACGGAAAGGCCCAGGAGCACGGACACACGATAGACCCGCCGCAGCAGCTCTTCTACGGTGTCTCGCCGAAGATCTGCTCGTAGATGTCCTCGCCGTGGCTCGTCGGCTGCGGTGCGCCGTCGCGCAGTTGGAAGCGAGCCTCGCCGTTGGTTGCGCGCGGCGCGCGCAGGAACACCGCGTCGAGGCTTGCGTCCTCGTGGAGGCGCTGCGCGAGGTCGTACATGTGCGTCACGTAGAGCACCTTGACACCTGCCTGCAGCAGCGCGTACACGATCTGGCGTGCGATCTCGGAGCCTTCCAGTTCGTTGGTCGATGCGAACGACTCGTTGCAGAGCAGAATTGATCGCGCGGTCATCGCGTCGATCGTCTTGCTCATGCGTGCCAGCTCCTCGTCGAGCTTGCCGCTTTGCATCGTTGCGTCCTCTTCGCGGCGGAAGTGTGTGCGGACCGCGTCGCGCACGTCGGTCGTGAGCGAGCGCGCGCTGACGAACATGCCGCATTGGCCCATCAGCTGGGCGATGCCGACGCTGCGCAGGAAGGTCGACTTTCCGCCCTGGTTGGCACCAGTGATGACGACGAGCCGCTTGCCGGTCGCTTCGAGGTCGTTGCCGACGACCGGCGCATCAGTCGTGAGGCAGAGCGCGACGTCATGCAGGTCGCTGAACGCGAGCGTTGTCTCGTCCGCGGGTCGGGCTTGCGGGAAGCAGATTGGGGCGCCACGCGTGGTGAGCGCTTGGTGGAGGTTGATCGCGCCGACATAGAAGCCGAGCTCGTCGCGCAGTTGGCGGAAGAAGCTGCGCATGTGCTCGCACGACTGTTCGAGCGCGTCGGCGGCGTCGCCGATGCCGAGGTTGCGGATGTCATCGAGCGCGCGGGCGCCGGCCTCGTCGCGCGGCGGGATGACGAAGCTGTAGCTGGAGCGCTCAGCGAGCGCGAGACGCTCGCGCCATCTGCGCTCGCGCGGCGCGCGCAGGACGACGCGCTCGCCGCGGTTGCCGGGCCCGAGCACCGCGCTCACCAGTACGCCGCTGCGGAAGTGAAGGCGCTTGAGGTGGAGGTCAACCTCCGCGAAGAACTCGTCGTCAAGCTCGTTGGCGAGTGTCGCGAAAAGGTTGACGAAGGCTTCGGATTCGAAGCGCGCCGCGGCCTGCTGGCGCAGCGCGCTGACGCGTTTGAGCGCGTCTATGAACAGCTCGAGCACCTGGACCGAGCGGTGGACAATCGAGGTCGGGGAGCGCCACATCGAGCCGAAAATGTGTCGTTCCGCCTCGCGCACGCCGACCGCCAGCTCGTAGAGCTCGGTGACGACGAGCGGCTGTGCGAGGCAGTCCTGGAGCGCGCGTTGGCGGTATTCGATCGTCGCCACCTCGTCGAGGCTGGCGAGCATGACGTCACGCGCGATTTGATGGACCCGCGTGTCGCCGGCGGCCATCGTCGCGAACAGTGTCTCGAGCGCGAGGTCTGAGACCGTGTCCTCATGCTGTGGCGCGAGCTTCTCGTTGAGCTCGTAGTCTCTGTTGGGGTGCAGCAGGCGGACCTTCATCCGCGCAGTCGCTCCCCCACCTGGTCGCTGCCGAGCCGGTACTTGGCGGCGAGCGCGGCAGCGTAGGCAAGGCCGTCAGCCGGCCGGCGCAGGATCTTGAACGTTCGCGTCGCCGGGTCGGCCACGTCGATGCTGCTGACCATGCTGACGGTGGCCGGACTGAGTCGCGAGAGCTCATCGATGAACGTCACGTAGACGCAGAGCAGGTCGCTCTCGACCAGCTGGCCGATCACGGCCCTGCCGATCACGAAGGCGTCGTGCAGCGAGGTCGAGCTGAAGCTCTCATTCATCACGACGACGCTACGCCCGCCGGCCTGCTCGAGGATCGCGTGGACGCGCTGCAGCTCCTCCTCGAGCTTGCCGGCGAGAGTCGCGATGTTCTCTTGGCGCTCGAAGTGTGTGAAGAGCCGGTCGCAGAGCATCAGCTGCGCGCGCGTCCCGGGGACCGGACAGCCGATCGCCGCCAGGTGGTGAAGCTGCCCGAACATCCGGGCGAACGTCGTTTTGCCGCCCTGGTTTGGGCCGCTGACGACGATCGCGCGCTCGGGACCATCCAGCTTGATGTCGTTGGTCACGACCGGCGCGCCCTCAGCGACGAGCTTCTGTGCGAGCGCCATGTCGAACGCGTCCCGAACGAGCGTCGTCTTCGCGCGGCTGCTCACGCGTGGATGGCAGAAGCGCAGACCGGCTTCCTGTAGCTGCGAGCAGTGGGCGAGATATGCGATGTAGAACTGGACCTCGCAGTCAAACGTCCCGATCAGCGCGTCGCTGAACTGCCGGTGGCGGGTGCAGAACTCGTCAAGCGCCACAAACGCGTCAGAGTGAAAGCGCGCGACGCGATCGAGGATCTGTGCGCTGACGTGACTGTTCTCGGGCCAGCTCTGAACCCCCGAGCTCTGCTCGGCAACTTTGCCTTGCCGGAAGCGCTCGAAGGTGCGCACAATCGCGGCGCCGTAGTCCTCGTCCTCCGCGAAGCGCGTGATCGTGACGCGCGGGCCCTTGATGTTGACGGCGAAGCGGATCGCGGCAAGCGCGCCGGTGACGCTCGCAATGTCGGCGGCCAGCCTCTTGAATTCGGCGCTTTCGACGTGCGCGTGGAGGTGATCCCGCAGTCCTCGCATGCCACGCGAGCCAAGCTCGATCGGAGCGAGCGCCGAGTCAAGCCGCGTCACCGCCTCCGCATAGGTGGCGGCGACCAACAGGAACCAGCCCTGGCGCTCCCGGGCGTAGTAGCGCTGCTCGACCTGCGCGAGCTGGCGGCGCATCGTGCGCATCGCACCGGCGAACGCGACGACGTGGGCTCGCGTCTCATCGACCTCGAGGTCGCTGAAGACCTCCTGGCGGTAGAGGACATCGTCCGTCCTCGACAGCCGCGTTCGGAAGATCGCGCCGAGCTCGTACTCCTCGTAGCCCCTGACGATCCTCGCGACGACCTGGTCCAGGTTGAGGTCACGGAAGTACGGCGGCTCGCCCCCCTCCACAACCAGCCGCGCATCCTCAGGGGTGAGAACGCTCTGAAAAGGCGATTCGCTCATGGTCTCTACGGTCGGTAGAGGCCATCAGCGCCGGTAGCGCGGGCGAAGGCGAGCCTCATCGCCTACTCAGCGAAGCCTACCAACGGCTGGAGGCTTCCCAGCCCAACGTCTCATCCTCCCGAGCCTCACCCGATCCTCATGCAACGCCCTCGGGCATCGAAGGAGGCGCCGGTGAGCGTGACTGCTCTCGAGGCAAAGCGATCGTGCGCGAGCGCCCACTCCTAGCGCTCGCTCCGCGCGACGAGGGAGCGTCTGGCACGAGGCGTTCCGGGCGCACGAGGCGCTTCGGTTTAGTCGGCAAATGTCCGCGGCAGAAGCCCGCGCGCTGCGATCTGTGGCTTGCTCAGGCGGCGGGTTCGGAGTGCTCTGGAGGCTTGTCGGTCGGCGTGGCGCGGCGCGTGACGGCTGTTGTGATCTGGTCGCTTGCTTGGATGGCGCGCGCGACGGCGTTTACGGTTCCGCGGCGCAGGACGTCGCGCACCTTGGGCGAGCTGAGGGCCGCACCGGCGGCGACGGCGATTCCGAGCGGCGGCGAGGCTGCGGCGGCGAGGGCGGCGGCTGCGACCTTGAGCTCAGTGTGGTTGTGCGCGGCGGGAGCGCTCTCGGTGGGCTCTTTCTGCGTCGGCTCGGACATCAAACACAGGATACGCGTGTCCGAAGGTTCCGGGAACAGGCCGGCCTGGCAAACGATGGAGTCCCGTTGCTGGGGATCTACGGCTGGCGCGCGATGCGCTCCCGATGAGGCGGTTTGCCGGTGTTCGGTAGCGAGTACGATGAGTCGGAATGTGTACGGGCGCGATGTGTCCGGCGCAGCCGAAACGGAGATTGGAGTGTCAGATGCCGGAGGATTTTTTTGAGTCTGAGGTGGCGATAGCTGTGGCGCTGACGGCGGCCGTCTTTTCGCCGCGCGTGCGTGACGTGCTTCGCCAGGGCCTGGTCTATGGCGTGGCCGGGGCGACTGTCGCCGCTCGCACCGTAACTGGCGCGACTCGGACGGCAGGCCGAACTGTCGCCGCCGTAGTGCCTATCGGCATCGGACAATCAGGCGACGCGGACGCCGCGTCCGCCTCGCCGAAGCGTCCTGCTGCTGCTCGCGTGTCGAGCGGCGCCAGCTCGGCGCGCGGGACGCGCGCGCGGACCACTCGGCGTCCTGCCGCTGCTCGGCGTCCTGCCGCCGCTCGTGCGGCCGCGACTCCGGAGCCTGTCGCTGCCGCGCCGGGTATCGCCGCTGTGCCGGCCTCCGGGTCTTAGCGTCGATGGGCGAGAATGCCAAAGCGGATGCCGAGGCCCGGATCGAGCGGGCCGAGCAGCTGGTTGAGCAGTACAAGGACCGCGGCGCACTGTTTCTCGCTCGCACGTTCGCGCGGGCGCGCGAGGAGCTCGAGGACATCTGGGCGGAGGCGAAGTCACTGAAGCCACCTAGTCGCCCGTAGCCTGCCGCGGGCGAAGATGAGCCCCACGACAGATGCGGCGCGCGTCGTGCGCCAGTGCAGTGGGCGCGTGCGTGTCCATGCGCCCGGTTGGACGGGCCACGGGGCGTTGCAGGTCGAAGCCGGTCTCCGCGGGCTGCCGGGCGTGCGGCGGGTGCGAGCGAGCCCCGCTACGCGGAATATCCTGATCGAGTTTGATGAGGCGGCTGGCGAGCCGTCGGAGCTTCTCGCGCGCGTCCAGCACGAAACAGGAGCCGCGAGCGTCTCGCATCGTCGGCGCGCCGAGGAGCCAGGCGCTCATTCACATGACCCTGTCGAGCGACGCCGCGAGGGTCCGCCCCTCCTGCTTGAGCGCGGCGGGCTGCTCGCCCGTGTGCGCATCGGGGTGCGTGGACTGGAGCGTGACCCCGAGCTGGGGCAACGGCTGGTCGGCAGCTTCGGGCAGTTAGCGGGGGTTCGACGCGTCAGCGTCAGCCGCTTGACGGGACGGCTGCTGATCGAGTTCGACGAGCATCAGTTGGCCGTCGAGGATCTCGTCGCCCAGCTCACTGGCATGGAGCTTCCGGACCTGCCCGAAGACGACTGCCCGACGCACCCGCTCGATCGCGCAGCGCTGATCCAGAGCGGGACGCGCGCGGCGGGGGCGCTTACCGGGCTTGGCGTGATCGCCGCACGTCGCGTTGCGGGCGCGGAGGGGCCTCCGGTCGCGGCAGGTGGTCCGCTGGCCGTGGCCGCAGTGGTGGGGGTGCTCGAGGGTCTGCCTCCGCTTCGCCGGGCGATGTTCGCAGGGTTGGGTCGCGATCGGGCGGAGCTGTTGGTCGGTGCCGTCAACGTGCTCGCCCTCAGCCTCGCGGGTAGCCCGCTCGGTTTGGCTGTCAGCGCTGCGGTGGCTCTGCGCCGCTTCACCGAGATCCAAGCCCGGCGCGACTCTTGGCGAGCGTACGAGGCGCGCCTTGCTGATGCGCAGGACGCCAGTCCGGGGCAGACGATCCGTCTGCGCGCCGGCGAGCGTGCGCCGTTGGCGGGCAGGGTAATCGAGGGGGCGGGCACGATGATCGGCCGCAACGGCCTGCCCAAGCCGCTAGGTCCGGGCGACACGGTTACGGGCGGGGCCCGCGTGAGCGGCGGTCCGTTCGTTGTCGAGCTGACGGCCGACGACGCGTTCGTACCCTTGTCACGGCCGGTTCCGCAGTCGGCGACGCACCTGAATCACTACCTGCAGATAGTGGGTCCCGTATCCATCGCTTACGCGGCGCTGACGGCCGTTCTCACGCGGTCGGCAACGCGAACGATGACGGCGCTGCTATTGGTCAACGCGCGTCCCGCGCTGATCGGCGACGATGCCGCCGAGGCGTCGGCCTCGACGCGCGTCATGCGGGCGGGGATCACCGTGGTGAGCACTCGCTTCGGGCGAAGCGTGCGGATGCCGGGGGTACTGCTGGTCGATGGCCCGCGAGTCCTCAGCGACCGGAGACTCGAGGTCGCTCACGTATCTAGCCTGCGCGCCGATCTCGACTCGCCGCAGGTCCTCGCGATAGCTGCCGGCATCGCCGCCGCGAGCGGCTCGCCGTGGGGCCCGGCGTTTCCCGTCGCCGACCGCGCGAACGCGCACGATGGGGTGTTCGAGGCCGGCGCTGCTCTCGCACAGGTTGGGCGCTTGCGACTGCGACTCGAGCCGTGCGGGGACCTGGATGCCTGGCCGGAGGCTGCGCGTCAGCACGAGCGCGGCAACTACGTGCTCGTCGTCAGCCGTGAAGTCGACGGCGTCGCGCTCGGCCTGGTCGCGTTGCGGCCACGCTTGGAGCCGGGGGCCGCGGCGATGCTCGCGGGGTGTGAGCAGCGTGGCGTACGCGTCGAGCTGCTCGCCGGGTCGGACACGGCTCGAGCCGAGGCGCTGGCTGCCCGCGTCGGGCTACCCGTCAGCGAGGGCGATGGCGTCGAGGTGGTCCGCCGCCACCAGCGCGATGGGCAGATCGTGGCGTTCCTCTCCGATAGCCAGCACGCGGCGGCCGCCTTTGCCGCCGCGGATTTAGCGATCGCTCTGACATCCGGGCGCAGCGGGCACTTCGCCGCGCGCGCGGACGTGCTCGCTCCCGACCTCGGCTCAGTCGGGAGCATCATCAAGGCCGCCGCGCTCAAACAGGCGGCCTCGGACGACGCGATCGCGCTTTCAGCAGTCTCCAACGTCGCCGGCGCCGTGTGGGGACTGGCCGGCCGGCCGGGCATCGAGCGCGGCTCACACGCCACGTACGTCACGGCGCTCGCTGCGAGCGGGCTGGCCGTCGCGCGGCTGAGCGGCGGCAAGCCATCACGCTCCGCGACCGCGAGTCTGATCGATCCTGAGCCCGAGCGTTGGGGACGACCAGCCCTCGCGGAGCTGTTTCGCCAGCTCGACAGTTCACGCGAGGGTCTGAGCAAGCAGAGCGCGGCCGAGCGAGCGGTTCAGTTGCCCGTGTTGCGCTCCGAGAACCCGCTGACGGCCGCGCTGGGTGAGCAGCTGCGCTCTCCACTGAACGGCGCGCTAATGGCTGGCGCGGGGATCTCACTGATGTTCGGTGCGGTCGCTGATGTCGCGCTGATCGCCTCTGTCATCTTGGCCAATACCGCCGTCGGCGTCTGGCAGGAGCATCAGGCCGGCCGCGTGATCTCGCTGCTCGCGCAAGAGGAAGCGGCGACGGTAAGTGTGCTGCGCGATGGCGCGAGCACGATGGTGAGGTCCCACGAGCTCGTGCCGGGCGACGTGATCTCGCTCAGCTCTGGCGACCGGGTGCCCGCCGACGCGCGGATCATTCAGTCGGACTCGCTCGAGGTCGACGAGGCCGCGCTGACCGGGGAGTCGCTGCCGGTGACCAAGGACGCAGAAGATCCCTCTGAGGCCGGTCGAGTACTCCTCGATGGCACAGATATCACGGTCGGTAGCGTCGTTGCCGTCGTCTTCGCCACTGGTCGCGGGACCCGCATGGGAGCGACGGCGGCGGCGCTGGCCGCGGTCGAGCCGGCGCGTGGCGCACTCGACTCACGCCTGAACAGGCTCGTCCGCCAGAGCCTTCCGGTGGTGCTGGGAGGCGGCGGAGTCATCGCGCTGAGCGCTTTGGCCTGGCGGCGTCCGCTCGCCGGCCAGCTTGCGGTTGCCGCGAGCGTTGCGACGGCGGCGGTGCCCGAGGGGCTTCCGTTGCTGGCCGGTGTCGCTGAGGCGGCGGTCGCGCGCCGCCTCGCGGGCCGCAACGCCTTCGTGCGCCGACTGGCCGCAGTCGAAGCCCTCGGACGCGTCGATGTCGCCTGCACAGACAAGACTGGAACGCTCACGGCAGGCCGTCTGAAGCTCACGGCCATCGAGACGTTCGCGGCTGAACGAGCGACTCCAGACGAGCTGCGCGACGTTCTTCTGTCAGCGGCCCTGGCGAGTCCGCACCCCGACTCTCCGGGGGTGGGCGCTCACCCGACGGACGTCGCAGTTCTCGAAGCGGCACGGGAGCACGGGCTTGACACGGAAATGCGCGCTGAGCGCGACGATGAGGTGCCGTTCGACCCGGCGCGCGGCTTTCACTCAAGCGTCCTCGGTGACCGTGTGCTGGTCAAGGGCGCCGCCGAGTCGCTGGCGCCGCGCTGTAAGACGGTTCGCCGTCGCGACCGCGACCTGCCCTTGGATGGCGAAGGAACCGCCGCGCTGCTCGACGCAGCCGAGCGTCTCGCGAGCAAGGGCCTGCGGGTGCTGATGGTGGCGGAGGGAACCAACAGCACGGCGCCCGAGGACCCGGAAGGACTTGTTGCCATCGGACTTATCGGCATCAGCGATCCCCTCCGTGACGGCGTCCCGGCCGCAATCGTGCGCTGCCACCAGGCCGCGGTGCGCGTGATCATGCTGACCGGCGATCACCCTGCCACGGCGAGAGCTGTCGCCGAACAGGCAGGACTGCGGGTCACACCCGATGCCTTGCTCACCGGCGCCGAGCTGGCCGACCTCGACGACCACCAGCTTGACCAGCGGCTCGAGCGAGCGACAGTCATCGCGCGGATAACGCCGCTGGACAAGCTCCGCATCGTCGAGCGCTTGCAGGCCAGCGGCAACACGGTCGCGATGACCGGTGACGGCGTCAACGACGCTCCGGCCCTGCGGCTGGCCGACGTCGGCGTCGCGATGGGGCTCCGAGGCACCGAGGTCGCGCGCCAGGCCTCCGATGTCGTGCTCGCCGACGACGACTTCGCGACGCTCGTGGAGATGCTGGTCGAGGGCCGCAGCTTCTGGTTGAACCTGCGACGCTCGCTCGGTCTGCTGCTCGGCGGGAATCTCGGCGAGCTCGGGATGATCGTCGGCGCCAGCATGCTCGGCCACACTGCGCCGCTGACCACGCGGCAGATCCTGACCGTGAACCTGATCACGGACACGCTGCCAGCGGTCGCCGTCGCCGCCCAACAGCCCGAGAACCGCGACCTCACCGTCCTCGCACGCGAAGGCGGCGGCGACAGCGACGCGGCACTACGCTCCGACATCCTGCGCCGCGGATTAGCAACTGCCGGCCCTGCACTGGCCGCGTATGTCCTGGCCACGCGCCTGGGCAGCCTCGCCCATGCCCGCACCGTGGCATTCGGCGCAATCACAGCGACACAGCTGGGACAGACCCTGAGCCTCGGACGCGCCGAGGGAGCGCTGACCCCGCCGGTGCTCGCGGCGGTCGGAGGCTCCGGAGGGTTCACGCTCGCAGCGATGTACGTTCCACCGCTCGCCGGATTCCTCGGCCTGACCGCCCCGACGATCCCGGGGATCCTGCTCATCGCCGGCGCAGCGATCGCCTCAGTGCTCCTGGCCGGCGGCGTCGGTGAGGTAGAACACCCTCTTCGCGGCCTCCCGCGTCCGCGTCCGCGCGCGCTGCTGACCGGCGCGTCGGCGTGAAACAAAATAGCTGCAATTAACCGGTTTTTAACGCGCTCGTAACGATACGGTCACCTCTCACGCCACAACGACTTCTATCGTGCCGCTCATGGTTGAACTGCTCGCCGCACTGCTCGCCGCTGCGCTCGCTACACGCTGGCTTGCCACCGTGGTGGCCGCGCTCGGCATCCCCTCGCCGCTCGTCGCCGCCGCCGGCGCGCTGCTCTAGCTCGCCCGCCAGCGGTCATCGATCCGACGTGTCGGCTCGAGCCTCGAGCCGGGTGTCGGTTTGACTACCTCACCGAGCAACGAACCGCTCGATGGCGCTCGCGATACCGCTGGCGATGACCTGTTGGTCCATCACGCTGTCTGCGATCGATCCTTCGAACGGGTCGGTGACGTAAAGCGGTTCGATCACGGCGCCAGGCATCTGGGCCGGAGTGGAGAAAAAGCCGCGCATCGCCGGGCCAAGCAACAACAGGTGGTTGTATTCGCCGGCGAGTGCCGCGAGCCCGCCGGCTGCACGTGAACGCAACGCAGCCGGAGCGCAGATCGAGAATGCGGGATTGGACGTCAGCGAACCACATTCACACGACCATGAGCACGTGGTCCACTCCCACGGTGTGTCGGCGGACGCCGACGCGGGCAAGCTAACCGCCGCGCTCGCGTTGATCGTCGGATTCATGGTGGTCGACGTCGTCGTTGGCACGCTTGTGCACTCGCTCGCCCTGCTCTCCGACGCGGCACAAGCCCGCGCGGTTGGTCCCGGCGATGGCCGCCGCTGAATGGCCACTGGCGCCCTCCAGTGGCCCAAACTCCCGTGAAACACACGCAAACTCCGTAAGACTCGGTTTCGAGAAGTCGATTCACATTGGCCGCATTTGCAGGCAAAACCGGCGATTCTGCGCGGGGTGACGTATCGCTTCACACGCGAGAGGTCGCCGGTTCGAAACCAGCCGTGCCCATCAGGGACTCAAGCTCAGCGAGCCGCGGCCCGGACGATGTCCTCCCGGAAGCGGCGTACGACGGTGGGCTCGGCCGGCCTGAGGATCAGGTGGCTGAGGCGCAGGCGCTCGATGCGCTCGGTCAGTTGCTCAACCATGCGCTCGGGCGGGCCGACGAACACGTAGGGGCAGTCCCGCAGCGGCTGGGGGTCGAGGCCGGCCGCGGCGCACAGCTCGCCCTCGACGGCGGTGACCTCCGCGTCAGAGCAGAAGCGGACCGCGGACACGAGCACAGAGAACTCGATGCGATCGGGGTCGCGGCCTGACGCTTGCGCGCTGCTGCGCACCCGCTGAACGGAATCGGCGAGGTCGTCCACCGTCGTTGTCAAGCGGCGCACCGGGTCCTTGAGTGCAGGGTGCGCTCCCCCGAGCTTGAGACGGCGCGAGGAGCCGTTGAGGTCCACGACGTCCGCGTGGCGCCCAGCGATCTCGAGCATACGGTCGGATCCGCCGCCGAGAAGCAGACGCGGAGGTGAGCCGGGCGGCGGCTCGAGCCGCACGCCCAGGGCCGCGACGTGCTCGCCGTGAAGATCCGCGAAACCCTCGTCGAAGAGCACCCGGGTCAGCGCTGCGGCCTCCTCGAGCCGGTCCATCCGCTCGGCAAAGGGCGGGAAGGCCTGGCCCAGCGCCTCGAACTCCTCGCGATTCCAGCCGCCGCCGATGCCGGCGAAGACACGCTCCCCGCCGACGAGGTTGGCCAGCTCGAGGAAGCCGCGCGCCGCCAGTGCAGGGTGGATGAGACCGATGTTGACGACCAGGGTCGCGAGGATCAGGCGGTCCGACAGCGCCGCCGCGGCACCGAGCTTGACAAAGGGATCGCCGCCCGGGGCCGCCTCGCGACGCGACTTGCCGTGGCTGACGAACAGGTGGTCGCTGACGAACACGCCGTCCAGGCCCGCGGCGTCGATCGCGCGGATCTGGTCGGCGAACCCACTCGACGGGAGGATGCCCGTTGCGTGCAGCTTGATCACGCTGCACCACTCTAGCCGCACCGCCGATCGCGCCTGCGAGACTGAGCGCGTGGCCCATCCCAAGCGCATCGGCTTCCTGTCCTTCGGAGCGTGGCACCCGGGCGGCGGGATGACGCACAGCGCAGCCGACGCGCTGCGCCAGACCGTCGAACTGGCCGTCGCCGCCGAGGAGATCGGGATCGACGGCGCGTTCGTGCGAGTCCACCACTTCGCTCGACAGCTCTCCTCGCCGTTTCCGCTGCTCGCTGCGATCGGAGTGCGGACGAGCCGGATCGAGATCGGCACCGGCGTGATCGACATGCGCTACGAGAACCCGCTCTACATGGCCGAGGATGCCGCCGCCGCGGACCTGTTGGCGGGCGGGCGCCTGCAGCTGGGCGTGAGCCGCGGCTCGCCGGAGCCGGCGTGGCGCGGGGCTGAGGCATTCGGCTATTCGCTCGACCCCGATGAGGCTCGCGCGAAGACCGAGCTATTCCGCGCCGCGATCGCCGGTGCCGGCGTAGTCGCCGCCGATGTCGGTGGCGGTCCCGGGAGCGCGATGCTCGCGGTGCAGCCGCAGGCGCCCGGCCTTGCGGAGCGGATCTGGTGGGGTGCGGGCTCGCGCCAGACCGCGGTGTGGGCCGGCGAGCAGGGCATGCACCTGATGAGCTCGACACTCCTTCTCGAGGACACGCAGGTTCCCTTCGACCAGCTCCAGGCCGAGCAGATCCGAATGTTTCGTGAGGCCTGGGCGAAGGCCGGGCACGAGCGTGAGCCGCGCGTGTCGGTTGGTCGCAGCGTGATCCCGATCAAGTCGGACTTCGATCGCCGACTGTTCGGCGCCGACGCGAACGAAGACCAGGTCGGCTGGCTCGACGGAGCGATCAGCCGCTTCGGGCGAACGTACACCGGCGAGCCGGAGCGCATCGCCACGGAGCTCGCGCGCGATCAAGCGGTTGCGGCGGCGGACACGCTGCTGCTGACTGTGCCGAGCCAGCTCGGCGTGGACTACAACGTGGCGATGCTCGAGACGATCGCGAATGAGATCGCGCCGGCGATCGGCTGGCAGCGCGGCGAGCGGCCGGCGTCAGCCGTCGCAGCGGGCCGAGACTAGAGGTCAGTCACAATGAGCGTGGAGCGACGCGCGGGACGGACGCCGCCACGATCAGCCCGGGAGCAGACCGGCACGAGACACAGGGGAGGACAGATGCAGATCACGCGCAACGCGACCGAGACCGCGCCCGGACCGGCCGACTGGTTCACGGGCAGCGTCTTGATCGACGCTGTGGCGGCGCCGGGTGAGGGCTCGCGCATCTCCGCGAGCGCGGTCCGCTTCACCCCCGGGGCGCGAACCGCCTGGCACACGCACCCGAACGGCCAGACGATCTATGTCACGGAGGGCGTCGGTCGCTGCCAGCGCCGCGGCGGACCAGTGGAGGTGATCCGTCCCGGCGACCGCGTCTTCTTCGAGCCCAGAGAGGAGCACTGGCACGGGGCGGCGCCCGACCGGTTCATGACCCACATCGCGATGGTCGAGGTTGACGAGGCCGGCAACGCGGCTGACTGGGGCACGCACGTGAGCGACGAGGAATACTCGTCGCCGGTCGGGGAATAGGAAGGTCCGATGGAACATCGAGCATTGGGGCGTACGGGCGTCGTTGTGAGCAATCTCTGCCTCGGCGCGATGATGTTCGGCGAGTGGGGCAACAAGGACCACGCGGATTCGATTCGCATCATCCACCGCGCCCTCGACGCCGGGATCAACTTCATCGACACGGCCGACGTCTACTCGCAGGGCGAATCGGAGGTCATCGTCGGCAAGGCGCTCGCCGGTGGCCGGCGCGATGACGTCGTCCTCGCGACCAAGGTGCACGGACCGATGGGTGAGGATCCAAACCGCCGCGGCGTATCGCGGCGCTGGATCGTCCAGGAGGTCGAGGAGTCGCTGCGCCGTCTCGGCACCGACCACATCGACCTCTACCAGATCCACCGCTACAACCCCGAGGTCGACCTCGAGGAGACGCTCGGAGCGCTGAGCGACCTCGTTCATCAGGGCAAGGTGCGCTACATCGGATCCTCGACCTTCCCGGCTTCGGCGATCGTCGAGGCGCAGTGGAAGGCCGCCGAGCGCGGCCTCGAGCGCTACCGCTGCGAGCAGCCGCCGTACTCGATGCTCGTGCGCGGGATCGAGGCCGATGTGCTCCCGACCTGTCAGCGCTACGGGATGGGCGTGATCCCGTGGAGCCCACTCGCGGGCGGCTGGCTCACGGGGCGCTGGCGTAAGGGCGCCGAGAGCACGACGCCGACCTCGCACGCTCGCCAGCGCCTCGTCGAGCGCTACGACCTTTCGCTGCCGGGCGTGCAGCGCAAGCTCGAGGCGACCGAGTCGCTCGCGCAGCTCGCGGAGCAGAGCGGGATTCCGCTGATCGAGATGGCGATGGCGTTCGTGCTCAACCACCCGGCCGTGACGGCCGCGATCATCGGGCCGCGCACGATCGAGCAGCTCGAATCGCTGCTGCCGATGGCGGACCTCAAGCTGCCGGGCGACGTGCTCGACCGGATCGACGAGATCGTCGCGCCGGGGACGAACGTGAATGCTGCCGACGGCGGTTGGGAGAACCCGTCGCTGCGGCCCGCCGGGCTGCGCCAGTAACGCCTCGAACGCCACCGAGTGATCCGGGTCGTCGCGCTCGCCGTATCTCCGTGCTGACAGGGAAGCGCAGCTCGCTTCCGGCAATTACACACAGCGGGAGACAGAGATGAGCGAGACGATCATCGAGCAGCGAGTGAACCGTGCGCAGTTCCTGCGGAACTCGGCGAAGGGCGGGATCGCCCTCGCAGTCGGAGGCGGCGTCCTCGCAAGCGTCCAGGGGGTCGCGCTCGCCAGCGGCGTGAGCGACAACTCGACCTTGCAGGCGGCGTACGCGGCGGAGACGTTGGCGGTGCACGTCTACAAGACGGTGCTCGCGAACTTCAACAAGTTCTCGCACCCGAAGCTGATGAACATCGACTACTTCCAGAAGGCGCTCATCGACGAGCAGGCGCATCTCGCCTTCCTCGGCAACGCGCTCGGATCGAAGGCCCCGAGCGGGTTAACGCTGCAGATCCCGCCGTCGGCGGTCAAGTCGGGACAGGCCGTGCTCAACTTCGGCGTGGCGCTCGAAACGGCCTTCGTCGAGACCTACCTCGGGGCGGTCGAGACGCTGTCCTCGGCCGATCTGAAGCTCGTGGCGGCGAAAGTCGGGGCCAACGAAGCGACGCACTTCAGCTTCTTCGACGCCGCAGCCGGCGGCCATGGCGTGCTGCCGCCACTGCCATCGACCGTGACGGTCGCTCAGGCAGCGAGCACCCTCACTCCCTACATCCCGAATCTGACCGCGCGGCTCGAGGCGGCCGGGTTCCCGAACGCGTGACTGAGGCGCGGAGCCCGGTGCGGTGCTCGCCCAGCCGGCGCCTGTTGCACCGGGTCCGTCGCACACTCCGCCAAGTGATGAAGTTAGGTGGCGCTCATGAGACTCGACAACGCTGTCCGCAGCCTGCGGCACCGGCGGTCTTTGACTACGAGACCGTGGTCTGAGCCGGTGCGAGCAAGCGGACGCGTGGCGGACCGGCAATGGCGTTAGCGCAGGCGCTGCGCAGCCTCGGCCGATCCCGCTCGCTCGACCACCGGGTGCTCGCCGATGAGGACCTCATGGGACTCGTCGCCGCCGGCGACACGCGAGCGTTCGCAGTCCTCTACGACCGTCACGCGGCGGTCGCCTACGCGCTCGCCTACCGGATCTGCGGACGGCGCTCCTCCGCGGAGGACGTCGTACAAGAGGCCTTCCTCGCGGCGTGGCGCGGCCGGGCGAGCTACCAGAGCACGCGTGGCGGCCTGCGGCCGTGGATCCTCACGCTCGTGCGCAACCGCGCGATCGACGCGGTCCGCCACGCGAGCGTGACGACCAGCCGCGATCTGCACGACGAGGAGGTAGCGGCGACGCTGCCGGCGCTCGAGCGCACCGACGTCGAGGTCGAACGGCGCAGCGACGCGGAGTTCGTGCGCGGCGCCCTCCGGGGGCTGCCCGCCGATCAGCAGCGCGTGATCGAGCTCGCCTTCTTCGGCGGCTTCACGCACAGCGAGATCGCCGTCATCCTCGGGCTGCCACCGGGGACGGTGAAGGGGCGCATGCGCCTGGGACTGATGAGGCTGCGCGCAGCCCTCGGCGAGCCGGAAAACGCGATGGTATGAGCTGGTGAGCCGACGATGAGCGAGAACCGACACTACGTAGAGGACGCCGCGGCATACGTCCTCGGCGCGCTCGAGCCCGAAGAGGCCGACGCGCTCGAGCGGCACATTGCGACCTGCAGCGAGTGCGCCGGCGAGGTTGAGACGCTGCGCGGGACGCTCGACGCATTCGCCGCCTCGGCACCCGCGCTGACGCCGCCCCGCCGTCTGCGTGGCCGGGTGCTGCGCGCGGTTCGCCGCGAAGCGGGGACCGCGCACAGCCGACGGCTCGGATGGACGCCCCGCCTGGCTCTCGCGGGCGCCGCGGCGGCGATCGCGCTTGCCGCCGTGATCGTCGCCGGCTCCAGCAACGGGAGCCGCCTCGTGCGGGCCAGCATCGGTTCGGCGAGCGTGCGAATCAGCGGGCAGCGCGCCGAGCTGATCGTCGCCCACCTCCCGCGCGCGTCAGCGGGGCGTACGTATGAGATTTGGCTGCAGCGCGGCAGCGCGGCGCCGCAGCGGAGCACCCTGTTCAACGTGGACTCGCGCGGCGGCAGCGACGTGGCGGTCGCGGGCTCCGTGCACGGCGTGCGCCGCCTACTCGTCACCGAGGAGCCCGCAGGAGGCACGTCCGCGCCAACGGTGAGTCCCGTGATCGTGGCTTCGATCAGCTGACGCGCAACGGCGCGTGGTGAGCCCGGTGCTCGCCTCACGGCCTCGTATTCTGTGCGGGTGGCCGATCGGGCCGAGATCGAGTTCACGTACACGTCGATCGACCGCATCTTTCGGCTGAGCCTGGGCGAACTGGCGGACTTCAGCGGCGCGAAGTACGACGGTGACTTCTCGTTGACGCTGGAGCAGGCTCAGCGCCGTAAGCACGACTACATCGCCGAGCAGATCGGGATCGGCGAGGGCCGGCGCCTGCTCGATCTGGGCTGCGGCTGGGGTGGGTTGCTGAACTATGCGCGCGAGCGTGGCAGCAACGGGGTCGGCGTCGCGCTCTCGCAGGCTCAGGTTGCCTCATGCCGTCGCCACGGCCTCGACGTGCACCTGTGCGATGCGCGCACGGTCACCCGCGAGCGCTTCGGTCAGTTCGATGCGCTCGCAAGCCTCGGAGCGTTCGAGCACTTCTGCTCGCCCAAGGATTACCGCGCCGGGCGCCAGGAGGCGGTCTACCGCCAGTTCTTTGCGAACACGGCGAGCCTGCTGCCGGTTGGCGGGCGCTTCTACCTCCAGACGATGGTGTTCGGGCCGAAGATGATCCCGATCGAGGAGGTCTCAGAGCATGCGCCGCGCGACTCCGACGCGTTCATCCTGTTCCTGCTCGGCTGCCAGTTCCCGGCGTCGTTTCTGCCGTTCGGGCGCGAGCAGGTCGCACGCTGCGCCGAGCCGCACTTCCGCCTGATCGCGAGCTCCAGCGGCCGGCTCGACTACATCGAGACGATCACGCAGTGGAGCCGGCGGATCGGCGCACCGAGCCTGCGCAAGCGCCTGCTGAAGCTGTCGCTGCTGCCGCTTTGGCTGCGGAGCCCCACCTTCCGCTACGGCTTCACCTCGGGCGTGAGCGCAAACAAGGTCTGCTTCGAGCGCGAGCTGCTCGACCATTTTCGGCTGGTGTTCGAAAGGCAGCCCGGAGACATCGACGAGGCGCAGGCGCGGCTCGAGTCGGCCGGCTAAGCGAGGCCGATCAGCCGACAGCGGCCGAGCGGCTTTGCGCCCGGGCCTCGGTGCGCCCCGAGAGACCGAGCTGGACGTGCTCGACGTGCGAGATCGCTTCGTCCAGGAGGTCTGCGACGTGGTCGTCGTGCAGGTCGTAGAGCACGCGGCGCCCCTCGCGCCGCCCGACGACGAAGCCTAGGTGGCGCAGCACGCGCAGCTGCTGCGAGACGGCTGACGGGTCCATGTCGACCGCCTCCGCGAGCTCGCCCACGCTGAGCGGGCCGCCGCGCAAACGCCCGAGGATTCGCACGCGACTGGCCGTCGCCAGCGCCTGCATCGTCGCGGCCACGCTGAGCGCGAACGGCGCGTCCAGCTGATCGGCCGTCCGAAGGTGCCCTCGGGTCATCCGCCGGAGGATAGCGCGGAAAGCCTGTATAGCCGCATAGCTGAACAGCTATGCGGCTATAGTCCCTGGCGTGGCTCACGCCCATGCCGATCACGGCGTCGCACCGCATGAGCACTCGCACGGCCTGATCGACCCGTCGATTAGGCGATCGAGGGACGGGCTGCGCGTAGTTCTCTACTCGCTTGCGCTGCTCGGCGTGACGGGCGGGCTGCAGGCGGTCATCTACATCACGACGGGGTCGATCGCACTGCTCGCCGACCTGATCCACAACCTTGGCGACGCGCTGACCGCCGTCCCGCTCGGCGCGGCGTTCCTGCTGCGCTCCGAGCGCGCCGAGCGGCGTGCGGGGATCGCGGTCGTCTTGACGATTCTCGCGAGCGCGCTGACCGCAGGGGTTTTCGCGGTCCTTCGCATCGTGCACCCGCTCGCTCCCGAGCACCTCCTCGCGCTCGCGCTCGCCGGTGCGGTCGGGATGGCCGGCAACGCCGTGGCCTCGATCGTGCGACTTCGGGGCGGCCGGCGCCTGCGAAGCCCGGCGCTCATCGCCGACGGCCAGCACGCTCGCTCGGACGCGCTGGTATCCGCGGGCGTGATCGTGAGCGCCGGCGTCGTCGCACTCGGGGTGCCGATCGCCGATCCGATCATCGGCCTCGCGATAACGCTGCTGATCCTCCGGATCACCTGGGAGAGCTGGAACACCGTGCGCGCCGCCGCGCCGACGGCTGAGCCTGCGACCAACTTGCCGAGCCCCCGAGCTAGGCGACGGGTGTTGCCGTGACGTCCGCCTCAGCTCGCCCCGCGCGGATCTCGCCGGCCGGTTGTCTCGACTTGCGAGAAGTGCCGCGCATCAGCGACGCTCCGGCGCCGGCGATGCAGGCGACGATCGCGAAGGTGAACGCCTCGTGCAGGCCCGCACGGAAGGGAGCGGAGATGAGGCTCGGGAAGAAGCGGTGACCTAGCAGCAGCGCCCGGTTGTGCGCGCTCAGACCGGCGAGCGCGTGCGCCCCGATGAGATGCTGGACCGGGTTGAAGCCGAGGAAAGCCGCGAAGAGGACCGAGACGGTGGGAAGGTGCACAACCGAGGCGGCGGCGGCGGCGCCGACGCCGTGCGCCTCGAGGCCGCTGCGCAGCGTGTGCGCGAGGGTCGAGCTGAGGCCGAAGATCATCAGCGTGAAGAAGATCCCGATCGAGATCACCTGGGCCGAGTTCTGGAAGGTCTGATTCATGCCGCCGCCGGCACCGCGATGCGCAGCCGGCAGGCTGTTCATCACTGCAGCGCGGTTCGGCGAGGCGAAGAGACCCATCGAGAGGCCCATCATCAGGAGCGCGAGCGCGAACTCGGGGTAGCCGAAGTTCGTCGGCAGGATCCAGAGCACGCCGAAGGCCGCCGCCGAGCCGAGCATCCCAGCGGTCGCAAACGGGCGCGCGCCGAAGCGGTCTGAGAGGTAGCCCGAGACCGGGCCCGCAACGAGCATGCCGAAGCTCAGCGGCAGCATGTAGAGGCCTGCATAGAGCGGCGTGTCAGAGAAGCTGTAGCCGTGCTCGGGCAGCCAGATGCCCTGCAGCCAGATGATCAGCATGAACATCAGACCGCCACGCGCGACGGCCGAGAGGAAGGTCGCGATCGAGCCAAAGCTGAACGCGCGGATCCTGAAGAGCGGCAGGCGGAACATCGGGTCCGCGACGCGCGCCTCGATCGCGACGAATGCGACGAGGCAGGCAACGCCGCTCGCGAGCAGCGCGATGACGCGCGGGCTGCCCCAGCCGGTCTGCGAGCTGCCATACGGGCGGATGCCGTAGGTCACGCTGACCATCAGCAGGATGAGGCCGAGCGCGAAGGTGAGGTTGCCGAGCCAGTCGATCGGGCGGCGCTGCGGCTCACTGCGCTCCTCGAGGCGCAGGTAGGCCCAGACCGTGCCGAATAGCCCAACCGGGACCGAGATCAGGAAGACGAGGCGCCAGTCGATCGGCGCGAGCAGGCCGCCGAGGACGAGCCCGATGAACATGCCCGTGACGCCGACGATGTTGTTGATGCCGAGCGCCATGCCACGCTGGTTGCGCGGAAAGGCGTCGGTGATGATCGCCGCCGAGTTGGCGAGCAGGCAGGCGCCCCCGGCCCCCTGGACGACGCGGAAGACGACGAGATAGGTCGCACCGGCCCGACCGTGCATCCAATCGACCGTCAGGATCAACGACGCGACCGTGTAGATGACAAAGCCGAGGTTGTAGATCCGCACGCGCCCGAAGATGTCCCCGAGCCGGCCGAGCCCGACGATCAGGACGCTCGAGACGACCATGTAGCCGAGGATCATCCACAGCAGGTAGAAGCTGTTCGCGGGCGCCAGCGGATCGAGGCGGATGCCGCGGAAGATGTCGGGCATCGCGATGATCGTGATCGAGAGGTCGATCGTCGCGAGCAGTACCGCGAGCGTGACGTTGGAAAGCGCGATCCACTTGTAGCGCGCGTCCGGCGTCCGCCGGCCCGCCGAGCGGGCGGAGCGCATCCGTGTCGACCCGTCTCGCACATCAGCTACTATACAGGCCGCCTGATCAGTTTACCTGTCGATTTTTCCGTGCCCGTGCCGAGCCCAACGGACACCGACCAGACACTCCTCGCCAGCGACCTGCGCGTCGTCCTCGGCCAACTCGTGCGGCGCATGCGCGCCGAGCGCCAACCCCTCCCGCTTACTCAGACGTCGGTCCTTTCACGCCTCGAGCGCGGCGGCCCACACAGCGCGAGCGAACTCGCGGCGGCGGAGCGGATGCGCCCGCAGTCGATGGCGCAGATGCTCGCGGAGCTCGAGGAGCAGGGCCTGATCGCACGCGCGCGCGACCCGCGCGACGGCCGGCGTGCACTCGTCACGCTGACCGGCGGCGGGATCGCAACGTTGACCGAATGTCGCCGTCAGCGCGAGGGCTGGCTGGCCGGTGAACTCAACGCCCTCAGCCCGCCCGAGCTCGAAACGCTGACGCGGGCACTGCCGCTGCTGCGCCAGATCGCCGAAAGCTAGCGTCAGCACATCGCCGCACACCGCGGCCCACCGCCGCGGGGCAGACGAGGAGAATCCGAGGCGGTGAGCGACCACCACGGACACAGCCATGGGAGCGCAGGCGAACGCCACCTGGCGGTGGCGCTGGCGCTGATCCTGGCGTTCATGGGTGTGGAGGTCGCCGTCGGGGTGCTCGCGCACTCGCTCGCGCTGCTCTCAGACGCGGCCCACATGCTGACCGACGCGGCTGCACTCGGTGTGGCTGTCGCGGCCGTCCGGCTCGCGCGGCGTCCGGCGCGCGGCGCGATGACCTACGGGCTGCGGCGGGCCGAGATCCTCTCAGCGCAGTTCAACGGCGCGACGCTACTCGTGCTCGGCGGCGTAATCGTCTACGAGGCCATCGCGCACCTCGTCCACCCCGCCCGGGTCGGTGGGCGCGCGGTGCTGATCGTCGCGCTCGCGGGCGCCGTCGTGAGCCTCACGGCGACCCTGATCCTCGCGCGAGGCGGGCCGCGCAGTCTCAACATCGAGGGCGCCCTCCGGCACATGGCGACGGATCTCTTCGCGTTCCTCGCGACGGCTGCGGCGGGCGGGGTGATCATCGCGACGGGCTTTCGCCGCGCGGACGCGATCGCGTCGCTCGTGATCGCGACGACCATGCTCGCTGCGTCATACCGGCTGCTGCGCGACTCCGGGCGCATCTTCCTCGAGGCAGCGCCGAAGGGGCTCGATGTCGCGGCGATCGGGCGCGCGATGGTGGGCGTCGCGGGCGTCCAGGAGGTCCATGACCTGCACGTGTGGGAGGTCACAAGTGGCTTCCCAGCGCTGTCCGCCCATGTCCTCGTCGACGCGCAGGCGGACTGCCACGAGGCGCGCCGCGAGCTCGCGGCCGCGCTGCGAGATCGCTTCGCGATCGAGCACACGACACTCCAGGTCGATCACGCTCGCCAGGAGCTGCTGCACATCGAGACAAGACCGCCGGGACGCGAAGCGTCCCCATAAGAACAGCGATTTCGCAAACCGGCCGTGACGGGAATCGATCGACGGTGTGCCGGCCCGCCGCCCGAGCTGCAACGCTGGAGCGATGATGGCGCGCGATCCCAAGAGCCGTCGTGAAACGAGCGCGGGCGAATCGGCAGAGCGCGCCGCCGGACGCACGCGAGCCTCGCGCGTGATCGACGCCTTCTCCGAGCGCGAGCGCATGTCGCGCCCGGACGAGCGCAATTGGGAAACCGGCGCCGGTGGCGAGGAGGAGGTAGCCCAGGTAATAGCCGCGCGCTGCCCATCCGTGCCGGTCCTGCATGACCGTCGACTCGCCGGCTCGGGCACAAACATCGACCACATTGCGATCGCACCGTCGGGCGTCTACGTGATCGACACGAAGCGCTGTCGAGGCAATGTCGAGGTGATCAATCCACTGCTCGGCAAGCCGCGCCTGATCATCGGTGGGCGCAACCACACCCGGCTCGTCGACGCGCTCGCCAAACAGGTACGAGCGGTACGCGGCGTGCTCGCGGACGAAGTGCCCGTCTACGGGTGCTTCTGCTTCGTCAACCCGTCGGGCCGCCTCGCCCGGTCCGCGCTACCGACGCTCTGGACCCTGCGGATCGCGGACTTCCGACTCTACGCCCCGCGCCGCCTCGCGCGCCAGCTGAACCAGCCGGGCCCGCTCACGCGTCCCGATGCCGCCGCGATCTTGCGCGCCCTCGAAGACGCCTCCGTGCCTGCCTAAGCCGGGCATCCGGCTGCTCGCCGGTACGCTCCGGCGGCGCACCTCGCGCCGCATCCGCGCAATCTGTTCGGCCAGTGGGCTCACGAACCAGGCCTACCCGCCAGGAGCGGGGCGTATGCATCGTCCGTCGCGCCGGCGCTACCGAACCGGCCGGCGCGCCGCCGACGGCTAAGGCTCCGACGCCGCCAGCTAAGGGGTCGACTGCGCGAACTGGCTGCGGATTGCCGATGTGAGCGGCGGCTCCTTAGTGGAGCCTTCGAGCGTGGACACAACCGAAGGGAGTCGCAGTGCATCCAGCCCTCACGAGCCAACTCGCCGAAGCGCACTCCTATGAGCTACGGGACCGTGCGGCACGGCGCGGTCGCGTCAGCAGGGCGCGTCCCTGGAGCGCAATCAGGCGATACTTCGCAGGTGCGAATGCGGCTCACGAGCAGCCACTTCGTCGGACGAGTCGGCGAGCTCGGCGAGCTCGAGCTGGCGGCGCGGGAAGCGCAGGGGCGTTGCCCGACACTCGTCCTGCTGGGCGGTGAGTCGGGCGTAGGCAAGACGCGCCTCGTCGACGAGCTCGAACGCCGCCTGAGCGGCGAGATGCTCGTACTGCGCGGCGAGGCGGTCGAGCAAGGCGACAGCGAGCTGCCCTACTCGCCGCTGTTGAACGCGCTGCGTCCGCTCGTGCGCGGCCAGGACGCGGCGCTCGCGACGCTGCCGGAGAGGACTCGCACCCAGCTCGCGACGCTCCTGCCGGGGCTCGACGCCGCCCCGCCGCCGCCCGACAGCCGCGACGGGAGCGGCCAGCTGCGCCTGTTCGAAGCCCTGCTCGAGCTACTGAACGCGCTCAGCGAGCGTCAGTCGGTGGCACTCGTGCTCGAGGACATGCACTGGGCCGACAGCTCGACGCGCATGTTCGTTTCGTTCCTCGCGCGCAGCCTGCGCAGCGAACGCGTGCTGCTCGTGCTCACGTTCCGTACCGACGAGCTGCACCGCCGGCACCCGCTTCGCGCGCTGCTCGCCGAGCTCGACCGACTTGGTCGCGCGCGGCGCATCGATGTCGAGCCCTTCGACCGCGCCGAGCTGACCGAGGCGCTCGCCGACATCCTCGGCGACGCGCCCGCCGAGGAGCTGGTTGCGCGGCTGTACGAACGCAGCGAGGGCAACGCGCTCTTCACCGAGGAGCTGCTCGCCGCGGGACTCGACGGCCGCGGCGCCGCGCCGGCGAGCCTGCGCGACGCGTTCCTCTTGCGCGTCGAGCGCCTCTCGCCCGATGCTCAGCGAGCAGCGCGCGCGATCGCCGCCGGCCGCCAGCTGGACCAGGCAACGATCGCCGAGGTAACCGGACTCGACGGCCCGGCGCTCACCACGGCGCTGCGCGAAGCCGTCGACGAACAGGTGCTTGTGAGCGCCGATGACGGGCGGCTCGCATTCCGCCACGCCCTGCTACGCGAAGCGGTCGTTGACGATCTGCTCCCGGGCGAGCGCGGCGCGCTCCACCTCGCGCTCGCGCGCGCCTTCGAGCGCACGTGGGCGGCCGAGGCCGGAGACGCGATCGATCGCGCAGGGGCGATCGCGTTCCATTACGCGGCGGCCGGCGACCAGCCGGCGGCGCTGCGCGCAAGCACCGAGGCGGCGATCGCTGCAACACGGGTCCACGCTTACGCCGAGGTGGCCGAGCTCAGCGACCGCGCGATCGAGCTGTGGCCGCGCGTCGAGAACGCGTCTGCGGTGGCACAGCTGGATCACGTCGGACTGCTCGCTCTCGCAGCCCAGGCGCACTCGCTCAGCGGCAACCGCGTGCGCGGGGAGCATCTGCTCGAGAGCGCACTGCAAGAGCTCGACCCGAGCGTCGATCACCAGCGCTACGCGGCGATCCTCGCGCGCCTCGCGCGCTTGCAATGGGCGCTCGGCCGCGGCGACGACGCGCTCGCCGGCGCGCAGCTAGCGCTGGCGATGCTGAGCGAGGAGGACGGCACGCGCGAGCGCACGCTCTTGCTCGCCTGGCTTGCGCGAACGCTCGTCTTGCGCGGGCGCTACCGCGACGCCGTGCGCGACGGCGAGCAGGCGCTGGCGGCCGCGACCACCGCGCACGACAGCGAAGCCCAGGCAGAGCTCCTGAACACGCTCGGCATGGCGCACGCCGCACTCGGACGCGTTGACGAAGGCGTCGAGCTGCTCCGTCGCTCGATCGCCGTCGCCCAGGCGAGCGACGACCCCGACGGCGCAAGCTATGCCTTCGCGAATCTCGCCGAGGTGCTGCACGCCCACGCCCGCACCGTGGAGGGGCTCGCCCTCGCGCGCGACGGGCTCGCGGTCTCCGTCGCGCGCAGCAACCACGACTGGCTGCGGCTGTGCATCTGCGAGATCACGTTCGACCTCGGCAACATCGCCGAGGCCAAGGACCTCCTCGCCAGTGTGCCGCCACAGCTCGTCGGGCTGCTGCGCATCTTCCGCGGGCTCTGCGAGGCCGACATCGCGCTCGTGGAGGGCGAGGAGGACCGCGCCGCGCTGGCGCTCGAGGACGTCGCCGAGCTCGTCGCGAGCTCACCCGAGCCACAGTGGATCGGCAAATACGGTGCGCTCCGGGCCGAGCTTCATCGGCGCCGCCGTGACCTGCCGGCGGCGCGCGCCGCCGTGGCGCAGGCGCTCGACCGCCTCGAACTGTGCACCGAGGACGTCATCCGCATCGCGCGCGTCACGGCCGCGGGCGTGCGGATCGAAGCCGACTTCGCGCAGCGCTCGCGCGACCTGCGCGACAAGGCGGCCGAGCGTGATGCGATCGCGCGGGCGCGCATTCATGTCGACCGTCTGAAGGCGGCGGCACAAGACGGCGGCCCGATCGAGCAGGCCTGGATCGCCACCGGGACCGCAGAGCTTGGGCGGGCGAGGGGCCGCAACGACCCCAAGGCCTGGCACGCCGCGACAATGGCCTGGCAGGAGGTCGAGCGTCCCTACCGCGAGGCGACCGCGCGCTGGCGCGAGTTCGAGGCGCTGGCGGAGCACGATGACCGCGCGGCCGCGGCAGCAGCGCTCGAGCCGGCGCTCGAGCTCGCGCGGCGGATCGGCTCGCGCTGGCTGGTCGCCGAGCTCACGACCCTGGCGGAGCGGGCGCGGATCGCCACAGCGGCGGCCGCAGGCGATGTCGAGGAGCCGGCGAGCGAGGATCCGTTCGGCTTGACGGCACGTGAGCGTCAGGTCCTCGCGCTGCTGGCGGAGGGTGCGACCAACCGACAGATCGGCGCGGCGCTCTTCATGGCCGAGAAGACGGCGAGCGTCCACGTCTCGCGCATCCTCGGCAAGCTCGGCGTTCAGAGCCGTACGCAGGCTGCCGCGGTCGCGCACCGGCTGAACCTGGCCTGAGACAAGGCTGCCAGCTCGTCGGCGAGAGCAATCCGATTGCGGACGGGATCGTGCGCTAGAGGGCAGCGAGGCGCTGGTGCACGAGCTGGACCGCCATCGAGCCCTCGCCGACGGCGGAGGCGACGCGCTTCACCGAGCCTGCGTGGACATCGCCGACGGCAAAGATGCCGAGCTGACTCGTCTCGAGGAAGAGCGGTCGCTCACCGCTGAGCGACTCGGCCTGGACATCGCGCCCGGTGAGCAGGAAGCCGTGCTCGTCCATCGCAACATGGCCGCGCAGCCAGTCGGTGTGCGGCTCGGCGCCAATGAACACGAAGAGCGCTTTGCAGTCGATCTCGCGCTGCGCGCCGTCCAGCGTGTCGCGGACGACGAGTGACTCGAGCCGCTCGTCCGTGCCCTTGAGCTCGATCACCTCGGCGTTCGGTAGCACGTCGATCTGCTCGCGGTCCTCGATTTCGTTGATCAGGTAGCGCGACATCGACTTTCCCAGATCGGGTCCCCGCACGACAAGCGTCGTCGAAGCTGAACGCTGCGATAGGAACATCGCCGCCTGGCCGGCAGAATTGCCGCCGCCGACGACGACCACCGGGTCGCCGGCGCAGAGCTGACCCTCCGCCTGGGTTGCGGCGAAGAAGACCCCGCCCATCTCGAAGCGCTCGAATCCGGGGATGTCGAGCCTGCGGTAGCTCGCCCCGGTCGCGACGATGATCGACCGGCCTCGCACCGTCGTTGCGTCGGCGAACTCGATCGCGAAGTGGCCGTCCTCGTAGGCGAGGGTTCTAGCCTGGGCGGGCACAACGAGGCGCGCGCCAAAGCGCCGCGCCTGGAGGGTCGCGCGCTCCGCGAGCTCGCTGCCTGAGATCCCGGTCGGGAAGCCGAGGTAGTTCTCGATCCGCGCGGACGTGCTCGCCTGCCCGCCGAACGCGAGCTTCTCGATCAGCTGCGTGTCGAGCCCCTCCGAGGCCCCGTAGACGGCCGCGGCGAGCCCGGCCGGTCCGCCGCCAACGATGATCAGGTCGCACAGCGCGGGGGGCGCGCCGCGTGCGCTCAGGCCGAGCATCCCCGCGAGCTCCGCATTCGTCGGATCGCGCAGCACGCCGCCTGCGGCGAGCACGACGGGCGTCTCATCCGGCGCGATCGAGAGCGCGTCCAGCAGCGCCGCGGCCTCCTCGTCCTGCTCAAGATCGAGCCACTGGTAGGGCATGCGGTTGCGCCGCAAGAACTCGCGCAGGCGCTGCGCGTCGCGCGAGAAGCGTGAGCCGATCACGCGGATCCCGGCGCCGCGATCGATCATGATCGCGCGCCGCGCGAGCAAGGCGCGCAAGATCAGGTTCGAGAGGTCCTCGTTGGCGGCGACGAGGCGTGTCAGCTCGGCCACCGGGACCTGAATCACGCTGCCGGGCTCGCGTACGATCGCGCTGAGCAGCGGCGGCGCGCCGGTGAGCAGGTTGAGCTCGCCGAGGAAGCGGCCGCTGCCGTGGACCGCGATCACGCGGTTCTCGGCGCCGTAGCCCTGGACGATCGTCACGCTGCCGGCCTCGACGACGAAGAAGTCGTAGTCGAGATCGCCCTCGCGGAAGAGAACCTCGCCGGCCGCTACCGCGCGCACGGTTCCCGCGGCCCGTACCTTCGCCAGCTGCGCATCCGTCAGGCGAGGGAACGCGCCGCCGACGTTCTCCGGCTCCGGGACGCCCGTGCCGAGCGGTTTAGCTCGCTCCGCCATCAGTCGCCCTCGAGCACGAACGCCGCGTCGTCGACGTAGCAGTAGGACCAGTGCTCGCCAGGCTCGACGGAGGTCACGATCGGGTGCGCGCTTGCCCGCGCGTGCTTGCTCGCGTGCTGGTTGGGCGATGAGTCGCAGCAGCCGATGTGGCCGCAGCTACGGCAGACGCGCAAGTGCAGCCAGCGTCCGCCGATCGCCAGACAGTCCTCGCAGCCGGGAACCTGGTCAGGGCGCGCGACGGCGATCTGGTCGAGATGCGTGCAGGGGGTCACGGGGTACTCCTAGCTCGTGGTGGCCAGGACCAGAGTAAAGCGGACGCCGACCGGCGGCTATGGGCCCCAGAAGTCCTCGACGATCTCGCCGTCGCCCTCGAAGCGGCGCCCGAAGATCAGCACCTCGAGGCCGTCCGGCCCGGCCTCGAACGAGCGTGCCGTGCCGGGACTGACGCGCACCGCGTCAAGCTTGACCAGCTCGACGATCTCGTAATCGAGCTTAACGCGACCGCCGCCGGCAAGCACGACGTAAATCTCCTCCGCCTCGTGATGGCGGTGAGCGAACGCCTCGCGCTTGTTCGGCTTGACCTTCAGGTAGTTCATTGCGGTCTGCTCCGCGCCAAGCTCGACGCGAGGAAAGCGCGCCTCCTGCGTCTCGGAGAGACCGTGCTTCGCCGCCGAGTCCTCTACATCACCGAGGTTGCGCTTACGGTATGCCTTGCTCATGGCTGACCAGCATAGGACCGACCCGCTCGTGCGCAACGTCAGCCAGCTCACGTTCGCGCGCATCGCAGCCGGGTATAGAAGGACACGATGAGAATTGGGATCGTCGGCGCGGGCCGCATCGGTGGCGGGATCGCGCGCCAGCTCGCCGCGGCAGGGCACGAGGTCAAGCTGTCGTTCAGCCGCGACGCAAAGAAACTCGAGGAGCTCGCCAGGGAGCTGGGCGGAAGCAGCGGACCGCCCGCCGAGGCGGTGCAGTTCGCCGAGGTCATCGTGTTCTCCGTCCCGTGGAGCGAGCTGCCGAACGCGCTCGAGCAGGCGGGCTCGCTCGCAGGCAAGATCGTGATCGACACGACCAACCAGTTCGGCAATCCGCCGCTGCCGCCCGAGGGAGACACGGCGGCGCACTTCAACGCGGCGCGGATGTCCGGCGCCACCTACACGAAATCGTTCAACACGCTCACCGCCGGCTTCCAGGCCCAGGCCGCGGGACGCGAAGGCGAGCGCCGCGTCGTCCAATGGCTGTGCGGCGACGACGACTCGGCGAAGCGGCTCGTCAGCGGCTTGATCGAAGATGCCGGCTTCGTCGCGGTCGACGTCGGCGGCACCGCGGACTGCTCGGTCATGGAGGCGCCGCGCCGGCCGGGGGCCGTGTACGGGGAGGAGTACCGACTCGCCGACGCGCAGGCGGTAGTGGCGGCGCTGGATGACGGGCAACCGATCCCCCCGACGCCACGCTACGAGGACGGGCGGTAGGCGCCGCCTGGGCGAACCACCACACAGGCAGTCCCCATTCAGATGCGGCGACCGCCATCAGCGCGTCGCGGCGGCCTCGACGAGCGCCTCGGCGACGAGCGCGCCGGCCGCGCTGTCGGAGTGCTCGGGATGCCACTGGAGGCCGATCGCGAAACGCCGGTCGTCGCGCTCGATGGTCTCGATCACGCCGTCTGCAGACTGAGCGGTGACGCGCAGCCGCCGGCCGAGGCTGCGGACCGCCTGATGGTGCTCGCTGTGGACCTGCGGCGAAGCGCCCGCGAGGCGGCGAATCAGCCCGGCGCGCTCAGTGCGCACAAGGTGTGGCGTGCCGTTGTGGGTGAGCTTGGTCAGGCCGTCGGCGTGAACGTCCTGGTAGAGGCTGCCGCCCGAGGCGATGTTGAGTAGTTGGCCGCCGCGACAGATGCCGACGACGGGTAGATCGAGTGCGAGCGCGCCTGATAGCGCGGCCAGCTCGAGTCGGTCGGCGGCGATATCAGGCTCCACGCAGACCGCGCGCCGGCGCTCGCCATAGAGGCGCGGATCGATGTCGTTGCCTGCGCCGGTGAAGACGATCCCGTCGGCGGTCGCGAGATCACGCTCGCCGACACCACTGCGCATCTGGCGCACGCGCGCGCCGGCCTGCTCGAGCCAGCGGACGTACGGCGCCGCCGACTGCTGCTCGCCGATTGCGAGGAGGATCAGCGGCTCGCTGCCGGCGCGCTCGGCGCGGTAGGAGCGCAGGAACGCGGCGCGCGCTCTTGACACGCGCTTGCGCGCCGCCTCCTCGGTCGTCGAGAGGAGCGCCGCGATCTCCGCGTGCGTAAAGCCGGCCTCGAAGCGCAGCAGCAGCGCGAAGCGCTCGTGGGGACTCAGCCGGGCGAGCGCCTCGCGCGCGGCGTCAGGCTCGGCGGCCGGCAGCCCTGCGGTATCCGCCGCGCTCGCGAGCGGACGGCGCGAGCGGCGGCGCAGCTCGTCGATCGCGAGGTTGCGCGCCGTGCGCGCGAGCCAGGCCCGCCGACGCGACGCGTCGAGCCCCTCCGGAAGGCGCTGCCAGGCGCGGAACAGCGCCTCCTGGGCGAGATCTTCCGCCGCGTGGCGATCGCCACCCAGGACGGCTGTGAGGCGCGCGACGAGCGGCCCGCGCTCGTCTTCGATCAGTGTCTGGCGCTCCATCTATCAACTAAGACGCTCGAGCCGCGCCGAACCGGACACGGCACGACGATCCGCCCCTCGACGAGTAGGTGAAGCGCCAAGCAAGGGGGCTCGTCGACGCGATCGAAATCGGGCGAGGCGAAATCGAGCGCGAGCCGGTCGGTCGTGCAGGCCCGGCGTCGCGCCGCCATCATCGGCGAGCTTGATGAAGAGGTAGGGAACGCCCCAGACGACCGAGAGGGCGCCGAAGAGCGTCCACGCGCGCGTGGTCATCCGGGCCACGATAGCGGCGGTCAGGCGGTTGGTCTGTCCCCACTGATCGCAGCGATCGCGATTCGCCGTTCGCCAGCAGCGAGGCGGCGCGACGCAACCGAGGTCCGCTCGCCAGCTACCGTTCCACGCATGTGCCGCCTGTTCGGCATGACCTCCGGCACGCAGCCGACCACGGCGACGTTCTGGCTCCTCGACGCGCCGGACAGCCTCCTCCGGCAGAGCTTCCGCGAGCCGGACGGGACCGGCATCGGCTGGTTCGACGAGCGCGGCGCGGCCCACGTCAGCAAGCAGCCGCTCGCCGCGCACGACGACAAGCGCTTCGTACGCGAGGCCCACGAGATCCGCTCGCATACCTTCCTCGCCCACATCCGCTTCGCCTCGACCGGGCCGGCGGCGCGCGAGAACACGCACCCGTTCGAGCTGGAACACCGCCTGTTCGCCCACAACGGCGCGTTCGGAGACCTCCCCACGCTCGACGCCGAGCTTGGCGCCGCACTCGCGCACGTGCATGGCCAAACTGACTCCGAGCGCGCCTTCGCGCTGATCACGAAGCGGATCGACGAGCAGGGTGGAGACGTCGAGGCAGGCATCACCGCGGCGGTCACATGGATCGCGGAGCAGCTGCCGCTCTACGCGCTCAACTTCGTGCTAACCAGCGCGGACGAGCTCTGGGCGCTCCGCTACCCACAGACGCACGAGCTCTACGTGCTCGAGCGCGACGCCGGCGAGGAGTTGCACCACCGAAGCCGCCTCGGGACGCACGTCCATTCCGCCGACGCTCGCAAATGTCCGCTCGTCGTGGTCGCCAGCGAGCGGATGGACGACGACCCCGCCTGGCGGCTACTTGACAGCGGCGATCTGCTCCACGTCGACCCGCAGCTGCGGGTCGACTCGCGCCGCATCATCGACCGCCCGCCGGCGCACCAGCTAACGCTGGCCGACCTCGATCCGCGCGCGCGGGCCTCGCAGGCACAGGCCGGGCAGTCGCAATAGCAGACTGCCCGGGGCCGTGGTCGGCGGCCGGCCCGCGCGTTGCCGACTTGAGCGCACAGACGCGTAGCGTCAGCTCGCGGGCGTACGATCGCGATCATGAAACTCGAGTTGGTTGGTGGTCCTCTCGACGGCAGCTTCGTTGACGAGTCAGAGCTTCCACCGGAGGGGATCAGGACGACGTTCTACGCCGCGCGCGGCGACGGCACCGCAGATGCCTATCGCCTGCACCGGATCGAGACCGTCTCCACTCCTCCGGCTGAGTTCGTCTACGACGGGCTGGTGCCCTGGAGCACCCTCAGCGACGACACATATCCGACCGACTAGCCGGTCTACGACCCGTTGAGCAGACCCCGGGGCGTCCCCGTGTAGCCTCGAGGGCGGCGCGTCCCCGCTGGCTCTGCGCTACGACGGTCTTCGAGGTCGGGCCGGATTCTGGTCTTCTCGCTCGCCACGTTCTCGGCTTGCTCGAGCTTGCGCAGCCGGGCGGCCGACGGCCACCTGCTTCAATGGGAGCGGGGACTTCGGCGGGAAGCGAGGGATGCATGGAAGCTGGGACTGGACGCAGCGCTGCCGATCGGGAACGCTGGATCGCACTACTCGTCCTCTGCCTCGGCACGCTGATGATCGTGCTCGACACGACGATCGTGAACGTTGCACTACCGACGATCAAACGCTCGCTCGGCTTCAACCAGTCCTCGCTCGCGTGGGTTGTGAACGGGTACCTCCTGACGTTCGGTGGGTTCCTGCTGCTCGGCGGGCGCCTCGGGGACATGTTCGGGCCGCGGCGCCTGTTCCTCGGCGGCATCGCCTTGTTCACGCTCGCCTCGCTGGCGTGCGGCCTTTCGAGCAGCCAGACGATGCTCGTCGCGGCGCGTGTGATCCAGGGCCTTGGCGGCGCGACAGTCAATGCCGTTTCGCTCGCGCTCACGATGGCGCTCTTCACCGAGCAGGGCGAGCGCGCGAAGGCGATGGGGATCTTCGGCTTCGTCGCGTCCGGCGGCGGCACGATCGGCGTGATCCTCGGCGGCATCCTCACCGACGTGCTCAGCTGGCACTGGATCTTCCTCGTCAACGTGCCGATCGGAATGATCGTGGCGGTCCTCGCGTTGCGCGTGCTGCCGGAAGGTAACCGTGGTATGGCCGACACGAAGCTCGACCTCGGGGGCGCGGTCAGCGTGACCGCAGCGCTCATGCTTGCCGTCTACGCGATCGTCAACGGCAACAGCGCCGGCTGGACCTCGGCGCAGACGCTCGGGCTGCTCGGCGGGGCGGTCGTGCTGCTCGGCGCGTTCCTGACAATCGAGTCGCGGAACAGCGCGCCGCTGATGCCGCTCGGGCTCTTCCGTCACCGCAACCTCTCGACAGCGAACAGTCTCGGCGTCCTCTGGGCGGGCGCGCTGTTCGCCTGGTTCTTCCTCTCTGCGCTCTACCTCCAGGGCGTTCTGCACTACAGCTCGCTCCAGGTTGGCCTCGCGTTCCTGCCGGCGACACTGATCATGGGCGGCCTCTCGCTCGGCGTGTCGGCGATGCTCGTCATGCGCTTCGGGCTCAAGCGCCCGCTCGCGGTAGGCCTGCTGCTCGCGGCCGCCGGGCTCGCGCTCTTCACGCGGCTGCCGGTGCACGGGAATTTCGCGGCCGACGTGCTCCCGTCGATGATCCTGCTCGGCCTCGGCGGCGGGATCGTCTTCAACCCGATGCTGCTCGCCGCGATGGGCGACGTGCCGCCCGAAGACTCGGGCCTCGCCTCGGGCCTCGTGAACACCTCGTTCATGATGGGTGGCGCGCTCGGTCTCGCGGTGCTCGCAAGCCTCGCCGCGTCGCGCACCACCTCGTTGCTGCACACGGGGGACGGCCACCTCGCCGCGCTCGTCGGCGGCTATCACCTCGCGTTCTGGATCGGCACCGGCTTTGCGCTGATCGCATTCTTCGTCACCGTGTTCGGGCTACGCGCGAGTTCCAACGTACCGGCGATGGTGCCGGGCGGCGCAGCGCCTGCGGCACCCGGCGAGACCGCAGCGGTCGCCGAGGGATAGGTCCGCAAGCGGAACGACGCTAGCGACTCGCTCGGGCGGTGAGGCGGACTAACGATCCGCGCGCGCCGGTAGCAGGGCGAGCGTGAGCAGTGCGCCGGCGAGGGCGACGGCGGCGGAAACGGTGGCGCTCAGCTGCATGCCGCTGATGAAGGCGGTGCGAGCGGCGTGGGCGAGGATGGCGGCGTACGGCGGCGAGAGCCGGGCAGCGACAGCCAGAGCACCGCCGAGCGAGCCCGTGATCGCGTGGAGCACGGGAGCTGGAGCGAGGTGGGCGACGAGCGGCGCGAGACGATGGCTGTAGCGCGTCGCGACGATCGAACCGATCACGGCGACGCCGATCGAGCCGCCCGTCTGGATCGAGACGCCGTAGGTGGCTGATCCGACGCCCGCCTTGGCGCGCGGAACGGCGCCAAGGATCGCGTCAGCGCAGGTCGGCATGAGCAGGCCCGACGCGAGCCCGAGGCAGAGCATGCCGGGCAGCAGCGAGTCATAGGAGACCGCCGGTGTGCAGGCGCCGCGAATCAGCCAGAAACCGGCGGCCATCGCGAGCAGAGCGGATCCGGCGACGAGCTTCGAGCCGACCTGGCGGACGAGCAGCGTCGAGGCCGGTGCTGTGAGCGCGAGGACGCCCGCGATCGGGAGGATGCGCACGCCCGCCTGGAGGGGCGTGTAACCGAGCTCGTTCTGGAGCAGCTGCGAGAGGATGAAGAGGGCGCCGAAGAGGGCGAAGACGCCGAGGCCGACCGCGGCGATCGCACCCGTGTAGCGGCGTGAGCGGAAGAACTCGAGCTTCAGCATCGGGTGGGTCGAGCGGCGCTCGAAGGCGGTGAAGAGGGCCAGCGTCGCGAGGCCCGCCGCGAGGGTGGCCAGGACGATGGTGGAGCTCCACCCGCGCAGCGGCGCGTCGATCACCGCCCAGAGCACGAGGCCGAGGCCGAGGATCGAGAGAGCGGCCCCGGTTGGATCGGGCTCGTCGGCCTGCGGGTCGCGTGACTCGGGGACGAGGCGAGCCGCGGCGAGGCCGCCGAGGAGGACGAGCGGGACGTTGACGAGGAAGATCGAGCCCCAGGCAAAGTGTGCGAGCAGGACCCCGCCGGTGAGCGGTCCGATCGCCACGCCGACGCCCATCGTGCCGCCCCACAGCCCGATCGCGGTGCGACGCGTGCTCGGCGAGCGGAAGACGTCATTGAGGATCGAGAGACCGGCCGGGATCTGGAGCGCGGCGCCGGCGCCCATGACTGCGCGGAAGGCGATGAGCATGTCAACGCTCGAAGAAAGGGCGGCGCCCAGTGAGCCGACAGCGAAGACCGCGAAGCCTGAGATGAAGGCCCGCTTGCGGCCAAGGTGGTCGGCGAGGCTGCCGGCGACGATCAAGAGGCCGCCAAAGGCGAGCGAGTAGGCGTCGACGATCCACTGGAGGTCCGACTGGTTGGCGTGGAGCTTGCGGACCAGGGTTGGAAGCGCGACGTTGAGGATCGTCGCATCGATGTTGACCACGAGAACCGCGATGCAGAGGACCGGCAGGATCAGCCACGGGGTTCGGCGCCGCTCGGTGCCCGCGCGCGGCGCGGTCGGCACGGCGGGGGCGGTTGCGCTCATTGGGACCAGACGCTACGCGCGCGGGCGCGCGACGCATCGGGAGGAAGGACGGCAGGGGCCACGGAGAACTACCCGCCGCCGCGGGTTGCAGCGGGACTTCGCCTACGTCGCTTCCGCGCGCCAGCCGCGGTAGAGCTCGCCGAAGTCCGCGCGCATCGCGGGGCTGAGGTCAGCGACTCGCAGGCGTCCCGTGAGGCGGATCGTCTCGCGCATCTGCGCGAGGTACGCAGTGCACTGCGGGCAGCCGGCGAGGTGGCGCTCGAAGCGGCCGCGATCGGCGCGCGGGAGCGCGCCGTCGAGGTAGTCGGTGACGAGCTCGACGATCTGCTGGCAGACGAGGTCTGGTTGGCGGCGCAATCGCAGCGGCATGCTCAGCGCGCTCCGAAGTTGGCTTCGAGGGTGGTGCGCAGGTGAGAGCGCCCGCGGTGCAGGAGGACGCGCTGGTTTGCCTCGCTCAGCTCGAGAACCTCGCAGACCTCCTCCGAGCTGAGCCCGTCGACATCGCGCAGTAGGACGACCTGGCGTTGCCGCGGTGGCAGCCCGTCGAGGGCAGATTGGAGGGCCGTCGCGAGGGCCTGCGCATCGAGGCGCTCCGCGGCTGCATCGGTCCAGTCGACGGGCGGGCTGGTCCACATGCCGCCGGCGCCGAAGCGCGCCGGGTCGACTGCGGGCTCCGGGCTCTCGAGTGGTGTCGTGCGGTGCTCACGCATGCCTGTTGTGCGCGCGCGGTTGGCGAGGATTGCGAAGAGCCAGGTACGGAACGTGGAGCGCCCTGCGAAGCCGCCGATCCCGCGCAATGCGGCAAGCCAGGCGTCCTGAGCTACCTCCTCGGCGATCGCCCGGCTCGCGACGAAGCTCTGGGCGAGGCGGAGCATCGTCGTGTGATGACGCGCCACGAGCTCGACGAACGCCTGCTCGTCGCCCGCGCGAAAACGGCTCAGAAGCTCGGCGTCCGGATCGGTCATCGGGCATTGCGTCGCATGGTCCTCGGGAGGCTACGGAGCCTCGCTAAAGAGGCGCTAGATGTTCAGTCCGCGAAGGCCGGTCTGGCGTTACGCCATCGCGGCAAGGCCGGGGGACTGGAAGATCGCGCTATTTGCGCGCTTTACCGGCGCCTTCGCATAATCGGCGTCCAGTTTGGGTACTGCGGACGGTGATGAAGTTACTCGTGTTTACGAGCACTTCGCTAGCCGGACGGGAGGCACCGCCACCTCTATCCGCGGTGCGGACAGCGCCGCGGGCTCAAGCAGCCAGCGCCACGGACGACGACGCCGCGCAGGCTCAGGTGGCGGTGACCTCCGGCTTGCGGTCGTCGCGCCGCTAGCGCAACGCAAACGTCGCGCGTTCGCCGCCGCGCGCCACCGCACTGATCGCGACGCGAGGGCTGCGGCGCCTAGGCGCGTGCTAACCTATGCTCATTAGGTAATTTCCTAGGAGGCATAGACGATGAAGGCGAAGCGAGTAACGGACAATCTCATCCAGCTCGATCGGGCGCGGTTCGTGAACGCGTACCTGGTACGCGAGGACGACGGGTTCACGCTGGTAGACACGACGCTGTCGGGGGCGGCGGAAGACATCGTGAAGGCGGCGCGCGCGGCCGGTGGGGAGATCGTTCGGATCGCGCTTACCCACGGGCACGGCGACCACAGCGGCTCGCTCGATGCGCTGCGCGACTTGCTGGGCGCGGAGGTGCCGGTGTCGCTCGGCGAGGCGGATGCGCGAATCCACGCGGGCGAGGCCCCGAAGACACGCGGTTCGTGGCCGGCGGTCGCGACAAGGCCCGATCAGCTGCTTCACGGCGGCGAGCGGATCGGGAGCCTCGAGGTCGTCGCGAACCCGGGTCACACGCCGGGACACGTTGCGTTCATGGACGTCCGGGACAGGACGCTGATCGCCGGGGACACCTATACAAGCACCGTCCGGGTCGACATCCCGAACCGGATCGGCCAGCCGTTCCCGCTCGCGGCGATGGGGACCGAGGACCGTGAGCAGGTCGTCGAGGCGGCGCGCGCGCTGCGCGCCCTCGAGCCGGCGCTGCTCGTCGTCGGGCATGGACAGCCGGTGCGCACGCCGCTCGCGGCGATGGACAAGGCGATAGCGCGGGTTAGCCATGGCGCGCGCCGGGCTGGGTAGGGCGGCCGTCGTCGCGGCCGGCGCGCGGCTGGCGGACGCGCGCGGCCTCGAGGGCGTGACGCTCGCGGCGCTCGCCGACGAGCTCGGCGTACGCGCCCCGTCGCTGTACGCGCATGTCGGCGGGCTCGATGACCTGCGGCGCGGAATCGGCGCGCTCGGCGCACGCGAACTCGCGGCGGCGATGACCGAGGCGAGCATCGGGCGCTCCGGGGCACAGGCGCTCGGCGCGCTCGCGCGCGCGTACCGCGAATACGCGCGCGCCCACCCTGGGCGTTATGCCGCGGCCCAGCGCGCGCGCGAGCTGCGCGGCGATCCGGAAGGGGCGGCCGCGGGTGCACAAGCGACGCAGGTAACACTCGGCGTGCTGCGCGGGTACGGGCTGGAGGGGGATGAGGCGATCCACGCGTCGCGGACGATCCGCGTCGCCCTGCACGGCTTCGTGACGCTCGAGGCGGCGGGCGGGTTTGCGATCGACGTCGACCTGGAGCAGACCTTCAAGCGGATCCTCGTGGCGCTCGATCGCGCCCTGCGCGAGTGGCCGGCCGCTGCCGGAAGCGACGCGAGCGCTGAACATCGCGCCAGCCCCCAAGAACAGATCACTCCAACCACTCGGTGACGAATGTCGGGCTGGCGTGGATACAGACGAGCCTGGAGCGACCCGGGCCGTCGTTGGTGAACTTGTGCGGCGTGTGCGGCGACACGATCACAATGTCGCCCGGGCCCGCGCGTAGATCCTCCCCGCCGGAGCGGAATGTCAGGTTGCCCTCGATTACGACCCACGTCTCGTCATAGGTGTGGCGATGCAGACGGGGGCCACCACCCGGATCTCGACGCGGCGTTTCGCGAACGACCCGCGCTCCATCGCTTCCCGGGAGCGATGGCGGCGCGCGTGGCGGAGCTCGCGGTATGCGTGCGCGACGACTACGCGGGCGACGCGGGTCGGATCTGGGGTGAGGCGCGGGATGCGGCGGACCTGCGTGCGCGGATCGGGGCGCTGCCCGGGTTCGGCGAGATGAAGGTGAAGGCGCTCAGGTCCGTGCTCGCTAAGCGCCTTGGCATAGCGGTCGCTCAAGGCCTCGTGCCCGCGCACCCCACGCTCGGGGATGTCGACTCGGCGGCGGCGCTCGCCGACTATCAGGCGACCAAGCGCGCGCACAAGGCGGAGTGGATGGCCGGGCGGGTAGGCAGGTCAGGCTGAGCGCTGAGCGCTGAGGGGCGAGGGGCGAGGGGCGA
>PLFX01000038.1 GCA_003138355.1 Solirubrobacterales bacterium | reverse complement strand
GAAGCGCGTGGAACCGCGCACCACAGAGGGCAATCGTCCCGTAGGCGAAACTGCACGGCCTTCCGTCAGACGTACCTGAGTAAGTCCGCTCCCGTGAAACGCGGACTGAATCTGGGGGGACCACCCTCCAAGGCNNTACCGTGAGGGAAAGGTGAAAAGTACCCCGGAAGGGGAGTGAAATAGTACCTGAAACCGCGCGCCTACAAGCGGTGGGAGCGGGCTTGTCCCGTGACCGCGTGCTTTTTGCATAACGAGCCGGCGAGTTACTCGTCTGCGGCAAGGTTAAGCGATGAGCGGAGCCGTAGCGAAAGCGAGTCCGAATAGGGCGATTCAGTCGTAGGCGGTAGACCCGAAACTGAGCGAGCTACCCATGGGCAGGCTGAAGCGGGGGTAAGACCTCGTGGAGGGCCGAACCGACCTAGGTTGAAAACTGGGCGGATGACCTGTGGGTCGGAGTGAAAGGCTAATCAAGCTCAGTGATATCTGGTTCTCTCCGAAATATATTTAGGTATAGCCTCGGATCAATTGCGTCGTGGCCGTAGAGCACTGTTTGGACTAGGGGCCCTACCAGGTTACCGACTTCATGCAAACTCCGAAGACCACCACGTCTACTCCGGGAGTCAGTTGCTGGGGGATAAACTTCAGCGTCAAAAGGGAAACAGCCCAGACCGCCAGCTAAGGTCCCCAAATTCTAGCTAAGTGGTAAACGATGTCTGAATGCACAGACAACCAGGAGGTTGGCTCAGAGGCAGCCACCCTTGAAAGAGTGCGTAACAGCTCACTGGTCAAGTGTTCGGGCGCGGATAATGTAACGGGGCTCAAGCTAGATACCGAAGCTGCGGGTGCGTGAGGCCTTCGGGCCGATCGCGCGGTAGGAGAGCGTTCCTACGCCAGCGAAGCGGCGGCGTAAGCCAGCCGTGGAGGCGTGGGAAGTGAGAATGCCGGCATGAGTAACGAGAGAGGGGTGAGAATCCCCTCCACCGATTGTCCAAGGATTCCTGGGTAAAGCTCGTCTTCCCAGGGTTAGTCGGGTCCTAAGGCGAGGCCGAAAGGCGTAGTCGATGGCCAACAGGTTGATATTCCTGTACCACGTCGTGTCCGTTTGACCGATGGAGGGACGAGGACGGCTAAGGGAACCCAGGCGATGGTCGTCCTGGGGTAAGCGTGTAGGGGTGGTCCTAGGCAAATCCGGGACCGCATTAACCTGAGGCGCGATGCCAGCTGGCTATAAGCCGGCGAGTCCCTGAAGCCATGCCTCCAAGAAAAGCTCCTAGGGAGGACACGCGTGCCCGTACCAAAACCGACACAGGTGGACAAGTAGAGAATACTAAGGTGATCGAGATAACCATCGTTAAGGAACTCGGCAAAATTGCCCCGTAACTTCGGGATAAGGGGCGCCCCGGTAGGGTCATGCCACTTGCTGGCGCAGCCCGAGGGGGCCGCAGTGAATTGGCTGGAGCGACTGTTTACCAAAAACACAGGTCTCTGCTAAGTCGTAAGACGACGTATAGGGGCTGACGCCTNNTGCACGAATGGCGTAACGACTTCAGCGCTGTCTCAACGATGGGCTCGGTGAAATTGCAGTCTCGGTGAAGATGCCGAGTACCCGCGGCTAGACGGAAAGACCCCGTGAACCTTTACTACAACTTGGTATTGGGATTCGATGCATTTCGCTCAGGATAGGTGGGAGGCTTTGAAGCACCGGTTGCGGCCGGCGTGGAGCCAACCTTGAGATACCACCCTTGGTGTATTGGATTTCTAACATCGCACCGTGATCCGGGCGGTGGACATTGCCAGGCGGGTAGTTTGACTGGGGCGGTCGCCTCCTAAAATGTAACGGAGGCGCACAAAGGTTCCCTCAGCACGGTCGGAAATCGTGCGTAGAGTGTAAAGGCAGCAAGGGAGCTTGACTGCGAGACCGACAGGTCGAGCAGGTGCGAAAGCAGGTCTTAGTGATCCGGCGGTAGCAAGTGGAAGTGCCGTCGCTCAACGGATAAAAGGTACTCCGGGGATAACAGGCTTATCGGGCCCAAGAGTTCACATCGACGGCCCGGTTTGGCACCTCGATGTCGGCTCGTCGCATCCTGGGGCTGTAGTCGGTCCCAAGGGTTGGGCTGTTCGCCCATTAAAGCGGTACGCGAGCTGGGTTCAGAACGTCGCAAGACAGTTCGGTCCCTATCTGCCGTGGGCGTTGGAGAGTTGAGAGGGTTTGTCCCTAGTACGAGAGGACCGGGATGAACAGACCTCTGGTGTTTCTGTTGTCGTGCCAACGGCATCGCAGATTAGCTACGTCTGGTTTGGATAACCGCTGAAAGCATCTAAGTGGGAAGCCAGCCTCGAGATGAGCTCTCCCATCCCCTTGAGGGAGTAAGACCCCTGGTAGACCACCAGGTTGATAGGCCGGCTTTGGAAGGGCGGTGACGCCCGTAGGAGACCGGTACTAATGGGTCGAGGGCTTGACGGAAGCTTTGTGGTACCCGTTGTGGCGCTGTGCAGTTTTGAGGGTCCGCCGGAGCGGTCTCGCAGTATTTCCGGTGGCTATGGCGGGGGGGAAACACCTCTTCCCATTCCGAACAGAGCAGTTAAGCCCCTCAGCGCCGATGGTACTTGGCTCGCAAGGGCCCGGGAGAGTAGGTCGCCGCCGGTTTTTCGTAGCAGGCGCGGGCCCCGCCACAGTCGGCGGGGCCCGGCTTGCGTTGGAGCAGCGCGGGGCGCTGGCCCCAGCGCGACCGAGCGACATGCTCGCCCCCGAATCTGATGCAGAATTGCGATGTGCCACTGCAAGACGTCCGCGACCAGCCTGACGGCCCACCGCGCCGGCGTTACTGGATCACTTGACGGCGCAGCCGCCCCGCTCCGTTCGCGCCGCACTCAAGCTGCGCGACCGGCCGCGGGCGGGACCGGGATCAGGCGCTCGACCCAGTCGCCCGTGATCTGTCGAGTCGCCGCGTTGATGCGGTTCCAGACAGTGATCTCCGCGATCAGTAGGACGAGGGCGCCGAGCTGCGCCTCGTCGTAATGGCGTGCTGCCTCATCCCAGATCTCGTCGGGGACCGGATCCGGCCGGTCAGCGATTCGGGTGACGGCCTCGGTCAAGGCGAGCGCCGCGCGCTCTGCGTCGCTGAAGTACGGCGTCTCGCGCCAAGCGGCGACCGTGAAAAACGTGACAGCCCGAATCGCCGGGGCCCCTTCAGGCCCCGGCGCGGGCGGTGCCGCGGCCAGCCTCCCAGCCTCAGCGATCAGCCGCGTGCTTCTCCAGCCCGCGGCCATGCGATCGTGAACAGACCTGCGGCGAGGCCTGGCCCACAGGGGACAGGCAATGCTGCGGACGCTCGGTAACCGCACCTGCGCGCGAGCGCGAATGCACCAGCCTGAGCGGAGGCCGGTGCGTAGCGTTCGTGAGCGGTAACGGCACGAGCGCGCGCGACACGACGGGCTCGTCGGGCCAGTCGAGCTCCACGGCCCAGTCATAGGGCGTGGGATCGAGCAGCAACGAAGCACGAACCAGGTCGAGCGCGCGACGTACGGCGCCAGTCGAGGTGTGAGGGGAGCGCCAGAACATGTGTTCGTACGGTAGGAAGCTCTCCGGACGGATCGGACGTGGCCCGTCCGCGCCGCGGCTCGCCGGCTCGGTCCCAGAGCATGGATTTGCAGGAAACACGGGCAATAGCGACATCCGTCGGCTGCAACGGAACTTGCGGGCGGACGCTTGTTACGCTTGCGCGGCGCTCGCAGCGATGCGATCGTCAAGACCATGGAGCGGTTCATCATCACCGGCGGCGCGCCGTTGAGCGGGACTGTGGTCCCGGCGGGCAACAAGAACGCGGCGCTGCCGATCCTCGCCGCGTCGGTGCTGACCGACGGCGTGCTCGAGCTCGCCAACGTGCCGCGAATCCGCGACGTCGAGTCGATGGTGACGCTGCTCGAGGGGATCGGCGTCCGCGTGACGTGGCATGGCGAGAACGAGCTTTCGTTATGCGGCGCCGACGTCGAGAGCACGCCGCTGGACGCTGACGCAAGCGACGAGATTCGCGCGTCGTTCCTGCTCGCGGGGCCGCTGCTCGCGCGCTTCGGGCGCGCCGAGATGCCGCCACCCGGCGGCGATGTGATCGGCCGCCGGCGGCTTGATCCGCATATCGACGCGTTCCGCGAGCTGGGAGCGCACTGCTCCTACGACGGAGGCTTCCTGCTCGAGGCGCCGCAGGGCCTGCGCGCCGGCGACGTGTTCATGGACGAGCCGTCAGTGATGGCGACCGAGAACGCGCTCATGGCCGCGGCGCTGACGCCCGGCGTTACGACGATCTGCAACGCCGCTTGCGAGCCGCACGTCCAGGACCTCGCGCGGTTGCTCAGCAAGATGGGAGCGCGGATCGACGGGATCGGATCGAACGTGCTGACCGTGCACGGCCAGCGCCGGCTTGGCGGCGCACACCACGTGATCGCCCCCGACCACATCGAGATCGGGAGCTTCATGGCGCTCGCCGGCGTGACTGGGGGAGAGCTTCGGATCAAGGACACGATCCCGAGCGACCTGCGGATGATCCGCACCGTCTTCCGGCACCTCGGGCTGCAAACGGAGATGGAGGGAAACGACGTGATCGTGCCCGGCGGGCAGAGGCTCGTCGTCAAGCCCGACGTCGGGGATTACAAGCGGCGCGTGATGGACGGTCCGTGGCCCGCGTTCCCGGCCGACCTGACGAGCATCGCGGTCGCGATGGCAACGCAGGCCGAGGGCTCTGTCCTCGTGCACGAGTGGATGTTCGAAAGCCGGCTGATCTTCACCGACAAGCTCGCCGCAATGGGTGCCGACATCGTCCCCTGCGATCCGCACCGCGCGATCGTCACGGGCCCGCGGCGCCTGCGCGCGTCGCGCCTCGAATCACCGGACATCCGCGCCGGCATGGCGATGCTCATCGCCGCGCTGTGCGCGGAGGGTCGCAGCGAGATCGGCGGCGTCGCCCAGATCGACCGCGGCTACGAGCGGATCGACGAGCGCCTGCGCGAGCTCGGCGCGCAGATCGAGCGCGTCCCAGTCGAGCCGGTCCTCGCGCTCTAAGAGTCGAGATCGCACGCGGCGCGGACCGCTCGGACCTTCGTGGATTCGCAGTCGGCCTTCGTGCCGTGGGCGACGACCCCAACCGCAGCTCTGTTAGGGTCCCCTAAGACGGCTGCGGGAGGGATTCGAAGTTGGGCTTCGCTGAGACAGTGCTGCTGGGAGCGATCGCTGGGTTCACGATCTACATCGGGCTCCCGATCGGACGCTTCCATTCGGTCGACAACCGCGTGCGCGTCGCGCTCGCGATGTTCTCGGTGGGGATCCTCGCGTTCATCTTCATGGACGTCACGAACCACGGCGAGGCGATCATCGCGAGCGCCCTGGCGAGCTTCAAGGCCGGCCACACGGGAATCGGTCACGTTCTCGGGCTGTTCGCGTTGCTCGCCGGCGGATTCACGGTCGGGACCGTCGGCATCGCGGCGATCGAACGGCCGCTGCATCGTCGTGCGCGGGCGCTCCCGCCGATCGCCGGCGGCAGCCCCGAGGCCGCGCTCAGCGCGTCAGAGCTAACGCAGTACTCGAGCGCGGCAGCTGACGCGCAGCGGCGCGCGCTGCAAACCGGGATGACGATCGCGCTCGCGATCGGGCTGCACAACTTCGCCGAGGGTCTCGCGATCGGCGTCGCGGCCAAGACCGGCGCGATCGGCCTCGCGACCGTGCTGATCATCGGCTTCGGGTTGCACAACGCCACGGAAGGGTTCGGGATCGTCGGACCGCTCGGTGGGGTGCGCCCTTCGTGGGCCTGGCTCGGGCTCGCCGGCCTCGTCGGTGGCGGGCCTACGTTCCTCGGCACGATCGTCGGCTACCAGGTTCATTCGAATGCCCTCGAGCTTTGCTTCTACGCGCTCGCGGGCGGCGCGATCCTCTACGTCGTCGGCGAGATCTGGACCGCGGTCCGCCGGCACGGGCACCGCACGCTCGGGCTCTACGCGCTCGCACTCGGCTTTCTCGTAGGCGTCGCGACCGATCTCGTCGTGACTTACGGCGGCGCGTAGCAGGCTTCGCGGGCGGCAGTCCGCGCCGTCCGCTCCGATACCTTCCAGGCCCGATGATTCACCCGATTCCCAGCGGCACGCGCGACGTGCTGCCTGACGAGATGCGCGAGCTGCGCGCGATCACCGAGGCGATCCGCGAGGTCTTCGGCACCGCCGGCTACGGCGAGATCTACACGCCCGCCCTCGAGTACGAGACCGTGATCGGCCGGGCGAACGGCGGCCTCCGACCCGCCTACCGAGTCTTCGACGAGAACGGCAGCGTGCTCGTCCTGCGATCGGACATGACGGTCCCGATCGCGCGAGTCGTCGCGACGCGCTACGCGAGCGCCGAGCCGCCGCATCGATTCTGCTATTTCGCGCACTCCTACCGCGGCGTGCGCCCGGCGCGCGGCCAGCCGCGCGAGTTCCTCCAGGCAGGCGTCGAGCTGATCGGTGCGCCGGCGCCCGGGGGGACCGCCGAGGCCTTGACGGTGCTCTGCCATGCACTCGACGCCGCCGGGCTGCGCCGCTATCGCGTCGGGCTCGGCGACGCGACCCTCTACCCGGCGCTACTCGACTCGCTCGGCGTCGCGCACGACAAGCGCGACGCCCTGCTCGCGGAGCTCGCACGCGGGGACTTCGTGGGGCTCGAACACGGACTTCGCGAGCTCGAGCTCGGCGAGCAAGCGATCAAGCTGCTGCTCGAGGTGCCCCAGCAGCGGGGCGGTGGGGACGTATTGCACGGGCCGGCGGGCCCCGTCGCCGACGCGGTTGCCGGGCTGCGGGCGATTCGCGGACTGCTGGAGCCGGAGGTCGCGGAGCGCGTGATCTTCGACCTCGGCCTATCGCGCGCCCCCGGCTATTACACCGGCGCCGTATTCGAGGTGTACGACCCGGCGCTAGGGATGCCGCTCGGGGGTGGTGGGCGCTACGACAACCTGCTCGGCGAGTTCGGGCACAGCCTGCCTGCGGTGGGCTTCGCGATCGGCGTCGACCGGCTGCACATTGCGCTCGCCGCGGAGGAGCGGCTGTGAACGGCCAGCGGCTGGTCATCGCGATCCCGCGCGGCGCATTGTTCGCGGAGACGCTCGACTGGCTCGACGGGCTTGGCGTCCGGACGGACGAGGTCCGGGCGAACGATCGCAAGCTGCTGTTCAGCGACGTGGGCCTGATCACGATGCGACCGTCGGACGTCCCGACCTACGTCGCCGCGGGAGCGGCCGACCTCGGGATCACCGGCAAGGACGTCCTGATGGAGCAGAGCGACGACGCGGTCAGCAGCGGTGGGCGCGACGTATACGAACTGCGCGACCTCGGCTACGGACGCTGCCGCATGGTGATGGCAACCCGTGACGGGCCGGACCCGGCCAGCGCGGCGTTGCGGCGCCTCGGGGTCATCCGGGTCGCGACGAAGTACCCGCGCGTCGCCGCGCGCTACTTCGACGACACCGGCCGCCAGGCGGAGATCATCGAGGTCAAGGGCTCGGTTGAGCTCGCACCGCTCACCGGTCTCGTCGAGGCGATCGTCGACCTCACCGCCACGGGAACGACGCTACGCGAGAACCATCTCGTCGTCCGCGAGGAGATTGCCGAGTCAACTGCACGCCTGATCGCAAACCCCGTCGCGCACAAGCTGAAGGCGGCGGCGATCGACGATCTGCTGGAGCGTGCCCGTGCGCTATGAGCGCCTGCAAGGCGGCGCCGAGCTCGTCCCCCGAATTCGCGGGCTCGTGCCGCAGGGCGCGGACGTCATCGCCGCCGTCGCCGAGATCATCGCCGCCGTCGCGGAGCGTGGCGACGAGGCGGTGCGCGAGTACACGGAGCGCTTTGACGAGTCCCCGGCGCCCGAGCCGTGGGTAAGTGCAGCGGAGCTGACGGCGGCCGCCGCCGGCCTTGCGCCGGAGGTTCGTGCGGGCCTCGAGGTCGCGATCGCGAACGTCGCGGCGGTCGGCTGGGGCGGTGCACCGCGCGAAGACCACGAGATCCCCCTGTCGCAGGGGCACCGGGTGCTCCTCCGACAGCTGCCGGTCGACCGGGCAGCCGTCTATGTGCCCGGTGGCGCGGCGCCCTACCCGAGTACGGTCGTCATGGGCGTCGTCACCGCGCGCGCAGCGGGCGTTCGCGAGATCGTCGTCTGCACACCGCCCCCGGTTGACTTGGTCTTGCTTGCGGCCTGCTCGCTCACCGGCATCGAACAGGTGTACCGCGCGGGCGGCGCTCAGGGGATCGCCGCGCTCGCCCTCGGGACGGCTACGGTCAAGCCGGTCGATGTAATCGTCGGTCCCGGCAACCTCTACGTGCAGGAAGCCAAGCGCTTGCTGTGCGATCGGGTCGGCATCGACGGGTTCGCCGGACCGAGCGACCTGCTCGTGCTGTTCGACGCGCCAGACGCCGGCTCGATCCGGCTGATCGCGCTCGACCTGCTCGCTCAGGCTGAGCACGGAGCCGCGACTCCGGTGATCGCCGCCGCGCCAGACGCAGCGCTGCTCGACGCCCTCCAGTCCGATCTCGAGGCGATCGAGCAGGCCCGCAAGCTCACGAGCGAGGCGACCTGCGTCCTCATCGAGCTCGGCTCGGCATGGGACGGCCTCGAGCTCGCCAACGCGTACGCGGCCGAGCACCTGGAGCTCATCGGGCCGGAATGCGAAGCGCTCGCACCAGACGTTCGCAACGCGGGTTGCCTGTTCGTCGGCTGGCCGAGCGCGACCGCGTTCGGCGACTACGTCGCCGGCTCGAACCACATCCTGCCGACGGGCGGTTCGGCGCGCTTCGCGTCGGGTCTGCGCCCGCACCATTTCCGCCGCACGCTCGCCGAGGTTCGCATCACACCTGAGTCGCTGCCCGGGCTCGTGGCGGCCGGAACCGCGATCGCCGACGCCGAGGGCTTTCGCATGCACGCCGAGTCGATGCGAGCGCGCCTGCCCGACATCCAGGACAATCCCAAAGATGAGCCGCAAGGCTGAGATCGATCGGGCGACGCGCGAGACCAACGTGCGCGTCTCGCTGGCGCTCGACGGCACGGGCGCCGGCACGCGCGAGACCGGTGTTGGCTTCCTCGACCACATGCTCGACCTGCTCGCGCGTCACGGTCGCCTCGACCTCGACGTCGCCGTCAGCGGTGACCTCGAGACGGGCGGCCACCACACGGTCGAGGACACCGCGATCGTCCTCGGCCAGGCGCTCGATCAGGCGCTCGCCGACCGTGCCGGCATCTTTCGCTACGGACACGCGATCGTCCCGATGGACGAGGCGCGCGCGCTCTGCGCGATCGACATCTCCGGCAGGCCCTACCTCGCCCTGACCGGGGAGCTCCCGCCCGGCAGCACGGGCGGCTTTGACCACGAGCTGCTCGAGGAGTTCTTCCGCGCGCTCGCGAACAACGCCAAGCTGACGATCCACATCGAGCTCGAGGCGCCCGGCAACGCCCACCACATGATCGAGGCCGCCTTCAAGGCCTTCGCCCGCGCCCTACGCGCTGCAGTCGCGCTCGACCCGACGGAGACCGGCGTGCCGAGCACCAAAGGCGTGCTTTAGATGATTTATGGCGGGCTTCGCCCGCGACGGGTCTCGCACGATGGGACCGCGGTCGGCGTCGTCGACTACGGGATGGGCAACCGCCGCTCGGTCGAGAAGGCGCTCGAGCACGTCGGCGCGCGCGTGACGGTCTCCGCGCAGACGGAAACGCTCGCGACGTGCGATGCGCTCGTCGTGCCCGGCGTCGGCGCGTTTCCGCGCGCAATGGAGCGCGTCCGCGCGCTCGGGCTCGACTCGTTCCTGATCGAGCGCGCCGCTGCAGGTGTGCCGATACTCGGCATCTGCCTCGGCATGCAGCTCTTCTTCGAGCGCTCGACCGAGCACGGCGGCGCGGACGGCCTCGGGATCGTCCCGGGCGAGGTCGTCGAGTTGGACACGCACGGACTGAAGCTCCCGCACATCGGCTGGAGCACTGTCAGCTGGCTGGGCGACGCGCCACTGCTCGACGGGGTCGCGCACAACGTCCCGTACTACCACGTGCACAGTTACGCCTGCCGGCCCAGCTCCGCGGCGGACGTATTGGGCGAAGCCGAGTACGGGCAAAGCTTCGTGACCGCTGTCGCCCGTGACTCGTTCGTCGGCCTGCAGTTTCACCCCGAGAAGTCATCGCTCGATGGGCTCGCGCTGCTCGCGAACTTCGTCTCGAGCTGCGTTACCGCCTGATGCGGGCCTACCCGGCAGTCGACATCCTCGACGGGCACGTCGTGCGCCTCGCGCAGGGCGACTTCGCCCGCAGTACGACCTACGCGAGCGCACCGCTCGATGCCGCTCGCGCCTGGGCTGAGCAGGGCGCCGAGCAGCTGCACATCGTCGACCTCGACGGGGCGCGCCGCGGCGAGCCGGTCAACCTCGCGAGCGTGCGCGAGGTCGTCGCCGAGACGGGGCTCTTCGTCCAGCTCGGCGGGGGCCTGCGCTCGAGCGAAGCGGTCGATGCCGCCGCCGCAACTGGTGTACACCGCATGATCATCGGCACCGCCGCATTCGACGGCTCACGCATGCTCGAGCACGCGCTGCACCACTACGGGCCCGAGCGCGTCACCGTCTCGGTCGACGCGCGCAGCGGCCTCGTCGCGAAGCAGGGCTGGCTCGAGACCTCGACGACGCCGACCGCCACAGCCGTCGGAGAGCTGGTCGCGCGCGGCGTGACGCACTTCATCTACACGGACGTTGAGCGCGACGGGACGCTCGCGGGTCCCAACCTCGAGGCCGTGCGCGAGATCGCCGGTGTCATCGGCGGCGACCTGCTCTACGCGGGCGGGATCGGTGAGCTCGATGACCTGCGCGCGCTCGTGGAGCTCGGTCATCCGCGCCTGGCGGGCGTCATCATCGGCAAGGCGCTATACGAGCAGCGCTTCACGCTCGCGCAGGCGATGGCGGCGCTGTGCAGCTGAAGCGCGTGATCCCGTGCCTCGACGTGGACGCCGGGCGTGTCGTCAAGGGCACGCGCTTTCTCGAGCTGCGCGAGGCGGGTGACCCGATCGAGCTCGCGGCCTTCTACGACCAGGCGGGCGCAGACGAGCTCGTGTTCCTCGATATCACCGCCACGCACGAGCGCCGCTCGACGATCGTCGAGCTCGCGCGGCGAACCGCCGACGAGGTCTTCATTCCGTTCACCATCGGTGGCGGCATCCGCTCGGTTGCGGATGCGCAGGCGGTTCTGGATGCCGGAGCGGACAAGGTCTCGGTCAACAGCGCCGCGGTGGCGCGTCCGGAGCTGATCGAGGAGCTCGCGCGCCAATTCGGCGCGCAGTGCGTTGTCCTCGCAATCGACGCGAAGGCGGCCGGCCCAGAGCGCTGGCAGGTCCACGTCCGCGGCGGGCGCGAAGCGGTCGCGCGCGACGTGCTTACGTGGGTGCGCGAAGGCGTCGAGCGCGGGGCGGGGGAGATCCTGCTGACGAGCATGGACCGCGACGGCACGACCGACGGCTATGACCTCGCGCTCACGCGTACGGTCAGCCAGGCCGTGGGCGTACCCGTGATCGCCTCGGGCGGCGCCGGGACGCTCGACCACCTCGTCGCTGCGCTCGAGGCGGGCGCCGACGCCGTGCTCGCCGCGTCGATCTTCCACTACGGCACCTACACGCTCGCGGAGGCAAAGCAGCACATCGCGTCGGCCGGCATTCCGGTCCGCATCACGCAACACTGAAGGTCATGGAGCCGCAGCTCGTGATCGACGCGCTCTCGGCGCGCCCCGGCGGCGCGGCGGTACTCGCGCTGCGCGGTCCCCGGATCGCGGTAGTCGGCGGCTTCGTTCGCGATGTGCTGCTCGGTCGCGATCCGCGCGAGGTCGACCTCGTGGTTGAGGGAGACGTGCGTGCGCTGGCCGAGCAGATCGGCGGCAACGTGACCCACCATGCGGCGTTTCTTGCCAGCCACGTCTCGCGCGACGGGCTCGAGCTAGAGCTCACCCAGGCCCGCCGCGAGCGCTACCCACATCCGGGCGCGCTTCCGCTGGTTGAGCCGGCGAGCCTCGAGGAGGACCTGCCGCGGCGTGACTTCACTGTGAACGCGCTCGCCGTGACGCTCGACGATGCCCAACTGCGCGCGCCCGACCGCGCGCTCGAGGATCTCGGCGCGCGTCGCCTGCGCGTCTTCCACGACCGTAGCTTCATCGACGACCCCACGCGGGTCCTGCGCCTCGCGCGCTACAGCGCGCGGCTCGGTTTCGTTGTCGACCACAACACCGCGCGTCTAGCTTCGGAGGCGAGCCTCGACACGGTGAGCGGCGCCCGGATCGCTGGCGAGCTACGACTGATGCTCGAGGAGCCGGACCCGGTTGTCCCTCTCGCTACCGTCGCCACGAGGCTCCAGCTCAGCGTTGACCCGTCGCTCGTCGCTCGCGCGCTCGCCCTCGCCCCGGCCGATGCCGAGCGCTCGCTCACGATCCTCGCCGCGGTCGCGCGCGAAGCCCCCGCCGACTGGCTTGACTCGCTCGAGCTGACCGCGCGCGAACGCGCCGTCATCCGCAGCGCCGAGCATGCGCCGCTTCTCGCCGCCGCCGCGGTCGCAGCGCGCCGGCCGAGCGAGCTTCGCGACGCCCTGCGCGACGTTCCCGTCGAGGCTGTCGCGATCGCCGGCGCCCTCGGAGCTTCTGAGGAGGCGCGGCGATGGCTTGGCGAGCTGCGCCACGTGAAGCTCGAGATCGGTGGTGACGACCTGCTGGCTGCCGGCGTGCCGGCGGGTCCCGAGCTCGGTGCACGCCTCGAGCGCACGCTGCGCCGCAAGCTCGACGGCGAGATCGCTGCCGGGCGCGAGGCAGAGCTCGCGAGCGCACTTGGAAGCGGCGCGTGAGGTTCACAGTCGAGTTGACGCACGCGACCGCCTTGTTCACGGGGGTTGCTGACGGTGACCTCGGGCGAACGCAGGGCGATACCTCGCCGCAGGTGGAGTGCAATCGCGCGAGCCTGCTCGCGTCCCTCGGCCTGGGCGCGATCAGCGTCCCGGCGCAGGTGCACGGTTCAACGGTGGCAACGGCGCGCGCGGCGGGTGGCTACAGCGTCGGCGCGTGGGAGGCCGACGCCCTCCTCTGCAGCGAGCCCGACGCCGCGGTTGCCGTTCACGTCGCCGACTGCCTGCCGATCGTGGTCGCCGGTCCTGGCGCGCTCGCGGTGATCCACGCCGGCTGGCGCGGGCTCGCGGGGGGCGTGATCGAAGCGGCGGTGGCGCGTCTGCGCGAGCTCACCGACCCGACAGACGCGGCGATCGGTCCCGGCGCCGGGGCCTGTTGCTACGAAGCCGGTCCGGAGGTTCACGCCGCCTTCGCGCGCTACAACGCAAGTCGCGGGGCGTTGCTCGACCTGCGTGCCGTCGCCACCGCCAAGCTCGAAGCGATCGGCGTCGCCTGCACCGGCAACGTCGACGTCTGCACGATCTGCGCGCCTGTCGGGCAGCTCTTCTCGCACCGGCGCGAGGGACCGCAGACAGGGCGTCAGGCAGGGCTCGGATGGCTACGCTGAGCGTTGCACGGGTGCGCGGGAACCTCGCCGAGGTTCGTGCGGAGATCGCTGCCGCGGCCGCGCGTGGCGGGCGCCATCCAGGAGAGGTCGAAATCGTCGCGGCGGTCAAGTACCTGGCGGCATCCGAGCTCGAAGTTCTCGCCGATGCCGGCGTGGCGATCCTCGGCGAGAACCGCGCACAGGCGCTCGTCGAGAAGGTCGCGGTGACCGCGGGGCGCTTGCGCTGGCACTTCATTGGCGCGCTGCAGTCGCGCAAGGTCAAGGTGATCGCGCCGCACGTGGAGCTGATCCACTCCGTCGCGAGCGAGTCGGCGCTGCATGAGCTCGGCCGTCACGCCCGCGCGGGCCTCGAGATCCTGGTCGAAGTGAACGTCGCCGGCGAGGCGGGCAAGGCCGGGATCGCGCCGGGAACACTCGACGCGTTCATCGCGCGCAGCCCGGTTCCCGTCGTCGGGCTGATGACGATGCCGCCGCAGACGGATGACCCCGAGCGAAGCCGGCCGTACTTCGAGGAGCTGGCGCGCCTCGCTCGCGAGAGCGGCCTCAAACACGTGTCCGCGGGCACGAGCCAGGACTTCATCGTCGCCGTCGAAGCCGGTGCAACATTCGTGCGACTCGGCACGAGGCTGTACCGATGAGGGCAAATGGGCGCTAAAGTGTTTTTTCTCCAGCAGGGATTTTGGCTGGTGCGCGCGAAAAGACACGCATGGCCCTAAAGGACTCATGGCATCGGACGCTCGTCTACTTCGGTCTCGCTGAGGAGTACGACGACGAGGACTTCGACCCGGACACGGGACCCGAGCTCGCGCTCGAGGACCGCTATCGCGAGCGCGCGAACGTGCGTCGCCTAGCCTCACGGCGCCGCGGCGATGACATCGACGAGATCTTCGCCGACGAGCAGCCGCGCGGGCGCCAGCACACCGTGCTGCGCTCGGTCCCGGGTGGTCGCACCGGTAACGGGCGCGACTTCCAGGTCCACGTCGTGCACCCCAAGTCGTTCAACGATGCGCAGCAGGTCGCGGACAAGTTCAAGCGCGACGTCCCCGTGATCATCAATCTGCAGGAGGCTGACCACGATCTCGCGAAGCGGATGATCGACTTCGCGAGTGGTCTCACCTACGCCCTCGACGGGGGCATGCAGCGCATCGCCGACAAGGTCTTCATGCTGACCCCTCGCAACGTCGAGCTCTCAGCTGAAGAGCGCGCGCGGTTGATCGAGAAGGGCTTCTTCAACCAGGCGTAACGCGCAAGGCTACGCTGCCGCGGAGACGCGGTAGCGCTCGCTGAGCGTCGAAAGCTTGTCGGACAGCTCCGTGAGTCGCTGCGCGGCCGCTTCGGAGGACTGCGCGCCGGCCACGAATTGAACCGTGTCGTCCTCGATGCTCGCCATCGCCGCAGCAATCTGATCCATGCTGAGGCTCTGGAACTCGGCCGACGACGCGATCTGCTCGGCGGCGTCGGACGCGTCGCGAATCGTTCGCGCGAGGTTCCGAATCCGCTCGTCGGCGCGAGTTGTCAAGTCGAGCGCACGCTCGACGACCTCCGCGCCATGTTCGCTCGCTGCGACAGACGCTCTTGTCGCTTGGCGCACCTCGTCGAGGATGCCCTCGACGCGGGCGGTCGCCGCCTGCGACTGGTCGGCAAGGTCCCTGACCTGATCGGCGACGACGGCGAAGCCGCGGCCGTGCTCGCCGGCGCGCGCGGCTTCGATCGTCGCGTTCAGGGCGAGCAGCTTCGAACGCGACGAGAGCTCGTTGACCGTTTCCGTGATCACGCCGATCTGCTGTGCGCGATCCGAGAGCATGACGAGCTCTTTGCGAATGTCGGCGGTGCGCTCGCCGATTTCGCACATCGCCTCGGCCAGCGCGGCCACCGCCTCGGTTCCCTCGTCGCTCACGCGCGCCGAGTTCGCGGCTTTCGATGCGACGTCACGCGCGCGAGCGGAGCTGTCGTCGGCTGCCATGCGGAGCTCGTTGACGGTGGCGGTCGCTTCGCTGATCGCGCTCGACTGCCGGCTCGCGCCGTCCGTATGCGTACTGACCGACCCGAGGATCTGGGCTGTCGAAGCGGCGATGTCGTGCACTCCGGTCTGAATCTCGGTCGAGATCTCAGCTAGGCCGGAGACCATGGTGTTGAGGCTCTCCGCGAGGCTCCCAAGCTCCGGGTCCTCGTCGACGGCGACCGTCGCGGTGAGATCGCCCCCGGCGACGCGCACGGCGAAGGCCGCATAGCTCTCGACCGCGCGCTGGAGGACGTGCTTTGAGTCGTGCTCGGCCTGCGCGGCAGTTTCGAGGTCCCGGTGGCGCTGTTCATTGATCGCATTCATGCGCTGTAGCGCCAGGACGAAACGGATGCCCGCTGTCGCCAGCGTAAGCGCGATGAAGATGAGCGCAGCCTGGCTGGGGTGCACGACGCTGTAAACGAGGATCGCGATGGCAACGCTCGCTGCGTACGCCGGGATGCGAAAGCCCGAGGCCGTTTGCTCGCGCGCCGACACGCGCGGATCGCGCGTCAGCCAGACGGCGCCCGCGATGAGCAGGAGCGACGTGGGCCACGCGATCACGTTCAGGAACCACCCAACCTGGCTGGCGGTCAGGCTGGGGAAGAGCGCCGCGGTGTCACCGGCCGCGTTGACGATGCCGGCGGTCCCAATCAAGTACCAGCGCGCGCGTGCGCCACGCGGGAGCAACAGGATGCCGCCGACCGTCAGCCCGCTGAGCAAGACGTCGCAGATCGGATAGACGAGGTTGACCGCGGCGAACTCGTTGCCGGCGCCGGCAGCGGCGGCAATCGGACGGAACGCAAACGCCACGATCAGGCAGGCGATCGCGAGCGTCGCAATGACGCCGTCCAGATAGTTGGCCGCCGTGAACCTGCGCACGTCGCGGCGCATCAGGACCATCACGGCGAGGTAGGCGAACGGGAAGAAGCCCGCCCAAAAGAAGTTGGCGACCGACAGCGTCGGCGCGGTATGGCCCCCGAGCGTCTCGTAGGTCATCGCGAAATCGCCGAGCGCCCACGATGTGGCGCCGATACCAAGCAAGAGCGTGTACGGGCGATCGCGCTGATGCCGCACGCCACGCACGAGGATGAATACACCGGCGGCGAGCTCGAATCCGGCTACGCCCCAACCGTCGAGCGCGGTGTAAGTAGGTCCGCCGGGGCCCCGAACGATCAGCGAAGTCGCGTACGCAGCGAGGACGGCCGCCATGGCGGCGTAAATCCCGCGCAGCGCGAAGCTCGATCCGCTCGTGCGAGCGGCCGGGCTTTGAAGCTCGATCATGTTCCGTTCAGTCAGCGCCTTCACACGCCCTCCGCGTGCGCCTCGTTGCCCAAATGAGTTATCGGCCGTCGCGCCGGCGCCTATAGGGCAGCGGCGGGAGCATGCGAGGTAGCCTTGCGCTTGTGCAGACGCTCGGTTTCGTCGGTTCGGGGAACATCGCCCGCGCACTCGCGGTCGGGCTCGGCGACCGCGCGCTCTTCAGTGACGGCGGCTCAGGCCGCGCCGCAGCACTCGCGGCCGAGCTCGAGGGCAGCGCGGTCGCGACCAACGCGGAACTGGTCGCGCAGGCCGACGTCATCGTGCTCGCGCACAAGCCCGCCCAGCTCGCCCATGTCGCACGGGAGCTACAGGGCGCGAGGGTTGTCCTATCGCTGCTCGGCGGCGTCGCGATCGCAGACGTCGAAGCCGCCCTGCCTGGTGCCACGGTGACGCGCGCGATGCCGAACACCGCCGTCGCCCTGCGCAAGGGCGTCACCTGCGTATGCGGCGCCGAAGGGCTCGACGAGCTCCTCGCGCGGGTCGGGCTTGTGATGCGGCTGCCGGAGCGCTTGATCGACGCGGCCACAGCCGTCAGCGGCGTCGCACCGGCGTATGTCGCGTTGATCGCCGAAGCCTGGGTGGACGCGGCTGTGGCTCAGGGGATACCCGCGGATCAGGCGGCGACACTGGTCGGCGCGGCGATCTCGGGCGCCGCGGCCGTGCTCGAGGCACGCGGGATGGACACGCTCGCGGTGCGACGCGAAGTCACCTCGCCCGGCGGGATGACAGCGCGCGGCCTGCGCGTGCTCGAGCGGGCGGGCTTGCGCAGCGCGTTCAGCGACGCCGCCGCCGCGGTGGTCGGCAGCGCGCGATGATCGTCGCGCTCTCGAGCGTCCAGTTTCACGCTGCAGAATTCGTCGACGATCTCGCGTGGGTCTACACCGTTGCGATCATCGCCTACGTCATCTCGAGCCTTTTGTTCTCGCTCGGACTGCGCGTTCCGTATTCGCGCGGGAGCGATGTGGTGCTGAGCTTCTTGCGGGACGTGAGCGAGCCGTACCTGCGCCTGTGCCGGCGGATCCTGCCATCGATGGGCGGGTTCGACCTGAGCCCGATCATCGCGATTGCCGTGGTACGCCTGGCCGGCTCGCTCGCTGCGCGGGCGATCAGCAGTGGTGGTTGAGCAGCGGCCGGCTGCACGCGAGAACTGGCTGCGTGTAGCGATCGTTGCCGCCGTCGTCATCGTCCTCGATCAGGTGAGCAAGGGTCTCCTGCGCAGCTCGCTCGCGCTGGGCGCCAGCACCGCAGTTGTCCCCGGCGTGCTGACGCTCGTCCGCACGACCAACAGCGGTGTGGCGTTCAGCGCCCTGAGCGGCAGCGTTGTCGTCGTTACGCTCCTTGCCCTCGCCGTGCTGACACTCCTGCTCGGCTTCTTCGCGCGCTTCGCGACCCGCCCCTTCCTCTGGTTGCCGACCGGCATGGTCACCGGCGGGGCGCTCGGCAACCTGATCGATCGCGTGCGTCTCGGCGCCGTGACCGACTTCATCAAGTTGCCGCACTGGCCGGCGTTCAACGTTGCTGACAGTGCGATCACGCTGGGTGTGGTCGCGCTCGTCCTGATGATCACCCGCGGTGGAGCTCGAAGCACCACCTGAGGCGGCGGGACAGCGGCTCGACCGCTATCTCGCGCCGCATGCCGGCTCACGCGCGCAGGCGGCGCGCTGGATCGAACTCGGCGCTGTGCGCATCGCGGGTCGTGCGGCGGCGAAGTCCCGCGTGCTCGCGGGCGGCGAGCGGATCGTCGTCGACCTACCACCCGAGCCACCGCCGGATCCGGGGGAGCCCGTGGCACTCGTGATCGCCTACGAGGATGCCGACATGCTCGTTGTCGACAAGCCGGCCGGGCTCGTCGTTCACCCGGCGGCCGGCCACGCACACGGAACCCTCTCGCAGCTCCTCGCCGCCCGCGGGGCGGCCGGCGGTGAGGCATGGCGCCCGGGGATCGTGCACCGCCTCGACAAGGACACGTCGGGTCTCCTCGTGGTCGCGAAGAGCGACGAGGCGCATCGAGCGCTCAAGCGCGCGATCGCACTGCGGCTTGTCGTTCGTGAGTACCTCGCGCTCGTGAGCGGCCGCCCGCCCGCGCGAGCGGGCACGATCGACGCTCCGCTCGGTCGCGACCTGCGTCTGCGCCGTCGAATGTCGATTGCGACCGCGACACCGCGCGAGGCGCGGACGCATTTCACGCTCGAGGAGAGCCTGCCCAGCTCGACCCTGCTCCGCGTGCGCCTCGAGACCGGGCGCACGCACCAGATCCGTGCGCACTTTAGGGCGATCGGCCATCCGCTCTGCGGGGACCGCGACTACGGGGGGACGCTCGACTTCGGCCTCGAGCGGCAGTTCCTCCACGCGACGCGCCTCGAGCTCGAGCAACCCCGCACCGGCAAGCCGCTTGAGTTCCACTCGCCGTTGCCCGCTGACCTTGCGCAAGCGCTCGAGCGTGCGCGGCGCGCCTGAGCTTTCGCGTATCCTCGGTGCCAAGACAATCCACGACCCGTCGGGCGCACACGGTCGCGCGCCTGCCCGAGATTCCACGCTCGGGTCCCGCGGCCGGCCAGGCGGCACACCAGAATCGAAAAAGGGAGATGTGAAGTGGCTCGAGTTGAGCTCAAGGACCTACTGGAGGCCGGCGTTCACTTCGGCCACCAGACTCGCCGCTGGAACCCGAAGATGCGGCGCTTCATCTTCGGCGAGCGCGACGGCAACTACATCATCGACCTGCTGACGACGCAGCGCCTGCTCGACCAGGCGCAGGCCTTCGCAGCGGACATCGCGCGACGCGGCGGCACGATCCTGTTCGTCGGGACCAAGAAGCAGGCGCGGGACGCGATCCGCAACGTCGCCGAGGAATCTGGGATGCCCTACGTGAACCACCGCTGGCTCGGCGGGCTGATGACGAACTACCAGACGATCAGCGAGCGCATCAAGCGCCTCAGCGATCTCGAGCGCTACGAGAGCGAAGGACAGCTCGCGCTGCTCCCGACGCGCGAGCGCATGGCGGCCGAGGCGGACCTCGCGAAGCTTCGTGCCAACCTCGGCGGCGTCAAGGGCATGAGGGGCACGCCGAACGCGATTTTCATCATCGACCTCAAGACCGAGGCGATCGCCGTCCGCGAGGCGCAGCGACTGCGCATCCCGATTATCGGCCTCGTCGACACTAACTGCGACCCCGACGGGATCGACTACGTGATCCCCGGGAACGACGACGCGATCCGCTCGTGCACGGTCATCGCGAAGGCGATCGGTGACGTCGTCTCACAAGAGGCGAGCACCTATCGGGCCGAGCAGGAGCGCCTACGCCAGGAGGCGGAGGAGCGTGCGCGCCGCGAAGCCGAGGAGCGGGCCCGCCGTGAGGCGGAGGAGCGTGCGCGCCGCGAAGCCGAGGAGCGCGCTGCCGCGGAGGCCGCCGAGCGCGCCGCCGCGGAGGCCGCGGCGACCGCCGAAGCCCAGCCTGCGCCGCCACCGCCCGAGCCCGCACGCACCCCCGAGCCGGCGCGCGCAACCGGGGGAGGCGCACCGCCCGAGCCCGTTGCCGAGCAGCCGCCGGCCGCGCAAGCTCCCGCCGTGCCGCCGAGCGAGGCACCGACGCCCGAGCAGCCGCCGGCCGCAGAGGCCGCACCCGAACA
>PLFX01000056.1 GCA_003138355.1 Solirubrobacterales bacterium | reverse complement strand
GGCGATCGCGACGCGCTGGCGCTGTCCACCGGAAAGCTCGTGCGGATACTTCGCGAGGAACTGCTCCGCCGGCGTCAGGCGCACCCGCTCGCAGAGCCGGACCAGCTCAGCATGGATCTCCTCCCGGTTCTTCGCACGCTGATGCAGGATCACCGGCCGACGCAAGGCGTAGGCCACGGTGTGCACGGAGTTCAACGACGCGAACGGATCCTGGAAGATCATCTGCNNCCAGTTGCTCTATCGCTCCGGGCTGAAACTGGCCGACGCGCTGGCGCGGATCGAGCGAGCCGTACGGATCCTGGAAGATCATCTGCACGCTGCCCTTGTACTGGCGGAACTGGCTGTGCTGGTAGGGCTGCACGTCGTTGCCGTCGAGCAGGATCTGGCCCGCCGTCGGGCGCTCCTGTCCGGCCAGCATCCGCGCGACGGTCGACTTGCCAGAGCCGCTCTCGCCGACGAGCGCCACGACGGCGCTGCGATAAAGGCCGAACGACACGCCGCGAACCGCCGACAGCACTGTGCGGCGCAGGCCCTCCGACAGCTTGAAGTCCTTCGTGAGCGCGCGGGCCTCGAGGACGAGCGGACCGCGAGCGGCAGCGGCCGGGATCACCTCTGCATCGCCCGCCGTCGCTGGTGGCGGCGTGCCGATCGCCTCGAGCTGTGGCCGGGTGCTCATGCTCGGCGTCTCGATGTCGCTGCCGCCGCTACGGCAGGTGCCACACCGGCGTTGGTCTTTGCCGACTCGTTTGTGACGAACGGGCAGGCCGTGACGTGGTTTGGCTCGGAGCCGGGGACTGCACGAAGGCCCATGTCGATGCCGGCACAGGCATCGATAGCGAAGCGGCAGCGGGGCACGAACGGGCACCCCGGCGGCAGCGCCTTCAGATCGGGCGGCGTGCCGGGGATTCCGGCGAGCTCCTTGCGGGCGCCGTGGACGCTTGGGAACGAGGCGAGCAGGCCCTGCGTGTAGGGGTGCGCCGGCTGGTTGTGGATCGCGTTGGAGTTGCCGAGCTCGACGAGCTTGCCGGCGTACATCACGGCGATGCGGTCGGCGATCTCCAGCAGGAGCGAGAGGTCGTGCGTGATGAAGAGCACGGCGAAGTGCAGCTTGCTCTGCAGCTCGACGATTTGAGCGAGGATCTCGCGCTGGACGACGACGTCGAGCGCCGTCGTGGGCTCGTCCATGACCACGACCTCCGGGTCCACGGCGAGCGCCATGGCGATCATCACCCGCTGGCGCATGCCGCCGGACAGCTCGTGCGGGTAGCTGCGAAGACGATCGCGCGGGATGCCGACGATGTCGAGCAGGTAGTCCAGCCGGTCGTGGCGCTCCTCGCGGCTGAGCTTGAGATGCGCGTCGAGCACGTCGCCGAGCTGATCGCGAACCCGCAGGACGGGGTTCAGCGCGTTCATCGCACTCTGGAAGACGAGCGAGATCTCCCGCCAGCGCAGCTTGCGCAGATCTCGCGAGCTTTGCGTCATCAGATCGACACCCTCCGGCGTTACGCGGCTGCCGCGATAGATGACGCTTCCGCTGGTGATCACGGCAGGTGGGCGCAGCAGCCGGCACATGCCGAGTGCCAGGGTGGACTTACCCGAGCCGCTCTCGCCGGCAAGACCGACCGTCTCACCTGGGGCGAGGCTCAAAGAGACGTGGTCGACCGCCTTGACCTCGTCGCCGTAAACGACCGAGAAGTCGCTTATCTCGAGCACCGGCTTGGTCTCGGTCCGGTCGGCCGTTGGCTCGCGGCTGCGCTCGGGGGCAGTGGTGGGGCTCATGGCGCAGCCCCCATTGCAGCGGCTGGTGTCGCGAGCTCGACTGGCGTCGGATCGGTCGGCTTCCAGGCGCCGCGGCGGCGGCCGCCGCCACGCTTCTTGCCTCCGGTTGGTTCACGCAGGCGCGGGTTTCCGAGCTCGTCGAGTCCGAAGTTGATCAGCACGAGGCTCGTGCCCAGCAGCGCGACGCCGATTCCGGCCGGGACGTACATCCACCAGGCCCCGATGATGTAGGCGTTCGCGTTCTGGGCCCAGTACAGCATCGTGCCGAGGGACCAGGTCGAGATCGGGGTGACGCCGATGAACGCCAACGCGACCGAGGTGAGAATCGCGTAGAGGAACGTCCCGACATAGTTCGCCGCGATCAGGCTGACCTCGTTCGGCAGGACCTCGAAGACCACGAGCCGCCAGGTCCGCTCGCCGTTCTCGCGCGCAGCCGCCACGAAGTCGCGTCCGCGTAGCGTCAGCGTCTGGGCCCGGATTACACGCGCTCCCCATGACCACCCGAGCAGTGCCAGCACCAGGGCGATTGTCAGCACGCCGCTGCTTGGGAGGAAGGTGAGGACGATGATCAGCAGCGGCAGCGCCGGCAGCACGATGAAGATGTTCATCAGCAGCGAAAGCCCTTCGTCGGAGACACCGCCGAGGAAACCGGCCGTGACGCCGACGCCCACCGTGAGAATGGACGCCATCGTGGCGGTGAGCAGTCCGAGCTCCACGGTCCCACGCAGCGACTTCAGCCATTCCGTCAGGATGTCTCGGCCGAAAGTGTCGGTTCCGAAAAGGTGGTTGGCCGTCGGTGCCAGCGGGGTGCCGTGGGACGCCGGATTGATCGCGAGCGTGTGCGGTGCTACGAGCGGTCCGAAGATAGACAGCAGCACGAACAGCAGAAGCACCGCGCCGCCCACCTTCGCCTTCGGCGGCATGTTGCGTAGGAAGCCGCCGCGCCGCGTTCGAACGATCGCTGTCTCCTGTCCCTTTGCGATGGACGCGAGGCGACCGCGTCCGGGCGCGACAGGGACTGGCGACTGCGCGTTGTTCGGCGCCATCAGTACGACGCCCTGATACGGGTTCGCGGATCAGCGATCACGAGCGCCACGTCCGCCAGCAGGCAGGCGACGAGCACGGCGCCGGAGATGGCCAGGAAGATCCCTTCCATCGTCGGGATGTCGTAGCCGGTGACCGCGTTGTACAGCTGGTAGCCGACGCCCGGGTAGGAGAAGACGATCTCCATCACGATGGCACCGGCGATGACGAAGCCGAGCGCGAGCGCGAAACCGGCGATGTTGGGCAGGATCGCGTTGCGCGCAGCATAGGTGAGCATGATCCGGCGGGGCTTCAGTCCCTTCGCCTGTGCAGCGAGCACGTAATCCTCGCCGATCGTCGTGATCATCACGTTGCGCATCTGCAACATCCAGCCCGCCATCGAGGTAATGACGATCGTGAAGAACGGCAGCCAGCTGTGGTAGAGCACGGAGTTGATGAACGGCCAATTCAGGCCGGGCGTGACGTCGAGTGACTGCCCACCCGTGGCCGGGAAGATGTGCCAGTGGTTCGCGAGCAGCAGTACCAGGAGCTCCGCGAGGAAGAAGTACGGCATCGCCTGCAGGAACGTGAACCCCGGCAGCATCGTGTCGAAGCGGCCGCCGCGCCGCCAGCCGGCGAGGATCCCGAGCAGCGTGCCGACGATGAAGGCGACGATCGTCGCCGCGCCGACCAGTCCGATCGTCCACGGGAGGGTGTCGCCGAGGATCGTGCTCACCTTCTCGGGATATTGCGCGACCGACAGGCCGAGGTTGCCGTGGGCGAGATTGCCCAGGTAGCCGAAGTACTGATGCAGGAGGCTTCCCTGGTTGCCGATGCCAAGGCGCGACTTGAGCGCCTCGATGCCGGCGGGTGGCATCGACGGCCCAGCCTTGGCGACCAGCGTGTCGAGCTCGTTGCCCGGAATCGCGCGCGGGATGAGGAAGTTGAGCGTGACCGCGAACCAAGCGGCGACCACGTAGAAGGCGAGCCTACGAACGACAAACTGCATTGACCTCTCCCTTGACCCCGCTCGCTCCGCGCAAAGCGCCGGAGAACGAGCAGAACGATCTGTAAACGCTAACCTACCGTTTCCAGTCCGTCAAGAGGGAACCGGCTGGTGCCGACGCGGAACGCCCGGAATCTATGGACTCAGCACGCACAACCCAGCGCCTGGATCTGTAACATTACTGAAACGATGCCGCCGACTCGCGACAATCCCCCCACCAATGGTAGGCCGACAATCCGTGAGATAGCGGCACTTGCCGGCGTCTCGACCGCGACCGTCTCGCGCGTCGTCAACCGCAGCGGCTACGTCTCGCAGGAGACCCGGCGCGCGGTCGAGCGCGTCGTACGTGAGCACGGCTACAGCGCGAATCGCAGCGCGCGCGGTCTCTCCGGCGGGCGCACCGGCCTCATCGGGGTCACCGTGCCGCGAATCTATCCGGCCTACTTCTCGGTGATCATCGCGGGCGTCACCGAGGCGCTCTACGAGCAGGACATGCGGATCGTCCTTTGCCCGACCCTCCACGAGCACGACCGTGAGGTGTCTCTGCTCGAGCGGCTGATGCACGGGACGACCGACGGCGCGCTGCTGGTCCTTCCGGAGGAGTCGAGCCGGGAGCTCAGCGCGCTGATGGATCACGGTTTCCGTTTCGTCGTCGTCGACCCGCGCAAGCGCATGGAGTCACCTGTTCCGACGGTCTCGGCCGCCTCTTCCTCGGGCGCCGCCCAGGCGACCGCCCACCTGCTCGAGCTCGGTCATCGCCGCATCGCCGCGATCACCGGCCCACGCGGCTGGCTGGCGACCGACGAGCGCTTGCGGGGCTACCAGGCGTCGCTCGCGGCCGCCGGCGTGCTCCCGGATCCGCGCCTCGTGATCGAGTCGAACTTCGAGATCGACGGCGGCCTGGCGGCCGCAACCGAATTGCTTTCGCGCGCCGAGCGCCCGACGGCCATTTTCGCCTTCAACGACCAGCTCGCCCTCGGCGCGATGCAGGCAGCGAGAGGGCTCGGCCTACGTGTCCCGGACGACGTGTCGATCGTCGGCTTCGACGACACGGCCGAGGCACAGATCGTCACGCCGCGGCTGACCACGGTGCGCCAGCCGCTCGCCGAGATCGGGCGCATGAGCGTCAGCCTGCTCACGCGGCTGCTCGACGGCCAGCGCGTCGAAGCGCTGCATGTGGAGCTCGAGACGACGCTCATCCTCCGTGATTCGACTGCGGTTGCCGGCTAGGGCCGGCCTGAGCTAGCTACCGGTCGTGCCCGTAGCGCTGCTCGTGCCCGTTGCGCCGGTCGTGCCTGTTGCGCTGCTCGTGCCCGTTGCGCCGGTCGTGCCCGTTGCGCCGGTCGGGCCGCTCGGCCCGGTCGCCGGGGCGAGCGAGAAGCTGGTGGTGTAGACGAGCGAGCCGGATGGCGGCTTGACGAGCAGGATCAGGCTTCGCATGTTTGCCGCATAGGCCGAGCTCGCGCGCACACCGTGGAGCACATGGATGCGGCTGTTCAGAGCGTAGGTCTGGCTCGTTCCGTCGGGTTCGACGACGCCGAGGCGCTGTGGCGCGAATGTCAGCTGGGCGCCCGCGAGGTACCACACCTGGAGTTCGTAAGCCGAGCCCGCCGCAGCCGCGGTGCGAAGCGTGACCGCATTGTTGTCCGGCGTGAAGGTCCAGACGGTTCCCGGGTCGATGAGGTTGGGATCGCCAGGCTGCTCCCATCCGCCCTTGATCGTGACAACGCCGTTCGCACTGGCGCGGAGGTGTCGCCCAACCGGATACAGCGGGCCGCCCTTCGCACGCAATGCGACCGAGCCGACCACGGGCCTGCTCGTGAGCGGAGGCGCCGGCATCACGCTCTCCCAGCCGTTCGGTCCGTCGAGCTCTGCTGCCAGCAGGCCGAACCCGTAGCGTGGATCGCTGAGATTGCTATCGAGGGCGTGCACGGCGAACCACAACTCACCCTGGGTGACCGCGGCGAACTGCGTGTGCGACGGGTCGATAAACGTCCCGTTGGTGGTACTCGGTAGCGGCTCGGGTGGTGCCGGCGCGGCGTTTGCAAGCGCCCGTGCCGCGTCATCGAGCGCCCACAGCGCGAGGCCGTTGTACTCGACCGTGTTGGCATAGGGATCGATGCCGGCGTAGCTGCGCGGGTCGCCGTTGCCGGCGAAGCGCGGGACGAGCGGGAGGCCCCAACCGCTCGTCGGGTAGAGGGCCTCGAGGCGCGCCAAGGCGGTCGCCGCTGAGGTGAGATAGCGACCGCGCCATGTCGGATCGCTCGTCAGCTCGGCGGCGATCGCGAATGCGTCGATCGTGACCCCCGCCGTCCACACTTGCGCCTGTCCGCGCCCGATATAGGTGTCGGCGCCGTCAGGCGCGAGCAGCGCGACGAGCGCCTTCGCTGTGCGCGCGAAGGCGTCGCGAATCGACGCTGGCGCGGCCGGGCCGAGCAGCAGGATCACGCGCCCCAGCATCACGGTCGACAGGGCGTGGTAGGCGAGCGGGTTCTCGCTCGGATCGCTTAGGATGCCGAGCCTTGTAAGCCTGGGCCTGCCGGCCCGATATGCGTCGCGGCCGGCGTTTGCCGCCGCCATCGCGAGCAGCGCAAGCACTCGCGCTCGCAGCGCCCTGCGGTTGGCGAGCAGCGCCCCCTTTACCCCGCTGCGCAGGCCAGTCTCGAGCAGCGAGATATCCGCGACCGCGCTCACGAGCTTGAGGTTCGTGTAGCAGTGGGGGCTCGCGTAGCAGCGCTCGAGGTCCGAGATCGACGGCTTATGTCGGCGCAGGAACCGCGCGATCCGGCCGCGCCCCGCAACCCAAGCCGGGTCGTTCGCGAGCTCGCGCTGGTTCAGGCTGTACGCGCCGCTCAGCCCGAGCAGCTCGAAGCCGCCGTCGTCGGGATGCGCGGCGTCGGCGAGCTCCGCCGCGATGCCGCGCGAGATCAGAGTCTCGTTGTCCGCGGCGATGCCTGCCACGACCATCGCCTGACCGGTCATCGCATCGCCGTAGTCGCCCTTCAGCGGGCCGATCACCGGATCGATCAGTGCACCGCCCCTCAGCTCGTGTCCGGCCCATTGCACGGCGATGCCGTTAGCCAGCGCGCTCACCTGCGCGCCGAGCTCGCTCGGCGTGATCGTCTGCGGCTGAGCGGCCACCCCGCTGACTGTGGCCGCGGCGACGGCGCAGCTCCCGAGCAGGGTCGCGAGCAGGGTCGCTTGCAACGACGGTCGGCGCGGGCGCCCGAGGACTTGCATCAGAACAGCACCGACGTGAGCTTCGGCACCACCTGCCACGGACCCTGCCCGTAGTAGTGGTAGGACGCGTAGAAGAACATCGTCCCGGCCGATAACGCGCTGATGATGACCGCTGCGGCGGCGATCGCGCGCTGAGGATGCCTAATCCGCCCGCCGCCGAGCGCGGCCAGCATCGGGACGGCAAAGATCAGCACCAGAGTGAAGTAGCGCCCGTGCATGCCACTGATCTCGCCGGCGCCGAGAGCGGTCCAGGTGAGGTACAGCGCTAGCGCGGTGCCAAGGAAGTAGACCGCCAGCATCCCCGCGATCCAGCCACGCGCCGCCCGCCCGACCCCCGGTCCTTCGCTACCGATCGCGAGCGCCACGAACAGTGCCAGCCAGACGATCGCGAACCACTCCGGTAGTCCGACCTCCCCAAGCGTCCCGACGACCTCCCAAAGCATGAAGAGGTGGCCGTGGACCGCAGTCGTCCAGAGGATGACGGGGAGCTTGAAGACATGGGCGAGGAGGTAGTGCTCCTGCCGAGACTGGCTCACGAGCACGCGTGTGGCGGGTCCGTAGACGATATTGCGGTAGGGCACGAAGTAGGCGTTTGACGCGAGGTTCCACCACAGCGCCGCCGCGGCCGCGGGGAGGCCGATCACTGCCAAGCGCACGGCGCGTTCGCGCCCGCGCCCGAGCTTGCGCCAGAGGATCGCGAGCACCGCGACGAGCACGACGATGAGCGGCAGCTTCATCAGGCCGAGCAGGAGCCCGAGGATCACGACAATGGCGATCTGCCGGTGTCGCAACGGCTCGTCGCTCGCGGCCAGGCGCAGCGCATAGGCGGCGCTCAACGCGACGACGGCAAGCGACACGGCGTCCGCGTTGATCACGGCGCTCTGCGACAGCGCGCTCGGGACGAGCACGACCATCGAGAACAGCCATTTCCAGCGTGGCGTGATCGCGACGGCGGCGGTCACGCATGCGGCCCAGACCATCCCGGTCAGCAATCGCGCGGAGTACAACGCGCCGAGTAGGGACTCCGCGGTGTGCTGGGCGATCCAGAAGATCAGCATCGCGGGCAGGTAGTTGACGGGGGAGTAGAGCGCCGTGTTCTCGAAGTTCGCGAACCGCGTCGCCTTGCCGCCGAGCATCGATCCGAGCAGCCTCGAGTAGTCGCTCGCCTTGAAGTGGATGGCGACGCCGTGGGGGTGCGAGAGGGCGTAAAGCTGGTCGAACGCCGAGATCAGGACCGGCGGAACGGGTCCGCCTGCGCGATTTGACGGTGTAAGGCGGCCGGAGTCGCCGAGGCACCCGACGCGCAGTGCGTGTCCGACGCAGCTCAGCAGGTGCGGGAAGAGGTGCCCGAGCGCCAACTGGAAGGCGCGGTAGGTGTGCTCGGGCTCGTCGGGACCCGATCCCAGCGGGACGACGAGCGTCATGTAGAGCACCGACAGGGTCGCGATCGCCGCCGTCCAGACGACCGGCGCTGACAAGCGAGGCGAACGTCTCACGCGGGGATCGCACGGCACCGTATCGGAAGCGGCAGCCGGTACGCGATAGCCGCTACCATTCCATAGGTACTAATGTCCGGACAATACAGCCAACCCGCACTTGACCGCGGAAGTCCCCTGCCGCTCTGGGCGCAGCTGCTCGGGCGGCTGCACGAGCGCCTCAACCGTGGAGAGTTCGCGGAGCGCTTCCCGACCGACCTCGAGCTGATGAGCGACTACGGCGTCTCACGTCAAACGGTGCGCGACGCCGTGCGCCGTCTCGCCGACGAGGGCCTCATCCAGCGCGAGCGCGGGCGCGGCACGACCGTCCGCCCGCGCACCTTCGAGCAGGCGGCCGGCACGCTCGAGAGCCTGTTCGAGTACGTCGAGGCGGCAGGTCATGAGCAGACGAGCGCGACGCGTGAAGCACGCCTATGCACCGACGCCCGTGTCGCCGCGATCCTCGGCCTGCCGTCTGCTGAGCCGCTTGTCTACATCGACCGCCTCCGCCTCGTCGATCGCGAGCCGCTCGCGCTCGATCGCTCGTGGTTGCCGGCGCGCATCGCCGAGGCGCTGCTCGAGATCGACCTCGCGCGCACGGGTATCTACGTGGAGCTCGTCGCTCGCTGCGGCGTCAAGCTGCGCTCCGGGTCCGAACGCCTGCGCCCGGTGATCCCGCCGGCGCCCGATCGGCGCGCGCTCGGGCTTCCGGCGAATCAGGCGGCGCTGTCAGTCTCGCGTTTGACGCGCGGAACCGGTGGCCCGGTCGAGTGGCGCGAGAGCCTCGTCCGCGGCGACCGCTGGACGATCGTCGTCGAGCTGACGCCAACCACGCGCACCTCGGCTTCTCTGCCGTGGGCACCCTTCGCGGCATGAGGCGGAGCCTCGCCTCACCGCAGCCGAACATTCCCGGGCGCGGGATCCTCGCCGGCTACAGCCTCCGCTTCTGGGGGCTCGTCATCGCGATCGCGGTGGGCACGGGGCTCGCCGCGGCGGGCTTCGTCGCGCTGCTCAAGCTAGTCGAGCGGCTCTCCTGGAATCGCGCGGCCAATCACGTGCTCGCCGGGATCAGCGCGGCATCGCCGACGCGGCTCGTCCTCGTCCTCGTCTGCGCCGGCGTCATCGCGGCCGCGGGAACGTTTGTGCTGCGCCGCCTCGGCGGATCCGGTGGCGGCGAGATCTCCGAGGCGATCTGGCTCGGGCGCGCGCGTCTCGAGCTTGCGCCGAGCCTGCTCCGCGGCATCGTTGCGATCGTGACCGTCGGGATGGGCGCCTCGCTCGGGCGCGAGGCCGCCCCGCAACTGGCGGGCGCCGCGCTCGCGAGCGAGCTTTGCGAGCGCAACGGCAGGGCGATCACGCCGTCGCAGCGCCGGCTGCTCGTGGCGGCCGGCGCGGGTGCCGGCATGGCGGCCGTGTACAACGTACCGTTCGGCGGAGCCCTGTTTGCGCTCGAGGTGCTGCTCGGCTCGCTCGCGCTGCCGCTGGTCCTGCCGGCCCTGCTCACGAGCATCCTCGCGACCGCTGTGGCGTGGATCGTCATCTCCACGGGACCGACGTTCGCGATCGGCTCGTTCCACGTCGCCGGTGCGCAGCTTGTCTGGGCGGCCATCGTGGGACCGCTCGCCGGTCTTGTCGCCGTCGGTTGGGTGAGGCTGGTAACGCTGGCCAACCGTGCACGGCCCCAGCGCCGCGCGGTCAGGCTGATCGCACCGATCGTGATCTTCGCGGCGCTCGGCGCGCTCGCGATCCGCTACCCGCAGGTGCTCGGGAACGGGATCGATCTCTCGCAGCTGGCGTTCGCGGGCTCGCTGTCGCTCGGCCTGTTCGCCGTCCTGCTGGCGCTCAAGCCACTCGTGACGGCGGCCTGCCTGGCGAGCGGCTCGCCGGGTGGCCTCTTCATGCCGACGCTCACGCTCGGCCTCCTCTTTGGCGCGGTGTCGGGGCATCTGTGGAGCGAGCTGTGGCCAGGCTCGCCGATCGGGAGCTACGCACTCATCGGCGGCGGCGCCGTCCTGGCGGCGGCCATGCAGGGTCCGATCGCCGCGACCGTGTTGATCCTCGAGCTGACAGGTAGTGGCGGCTCGCTGACCGTGCCGCTACTGCTTGCGGTTGGCGAGGCGACCGTCCTCGCACGCCTGCTGAACGCTCCGTCGATCTACTCCGCACGGCTCGCGCAGCCCCACCACCGGCCCGAGCACGCGCCCGCCGAGCTGCTGAGCCCTTAGCGACCCTGGTTCGCTACGGCCGCCGCGGCTTCGACCGCCGCGTCCGGATCGAGGTAGCGACCGCCTGCGACGACGGGGCGAAACTCGTCGTCGAGCTCGTACAGCAGCGGAATCCCGGTCGGGATGTTGAGCGCAGCGATCTCCTCGTCGCTGATCGCGTCGAGGTGCTTGACAAGCGCGCGTAGCGAGTTGCCGTGGGCGAAGACGACCGGCGTCAACCCGGCCGCCAGTTCGGGCACGATCGCGTCATACCAGTATGGGAGGAGCCGCTCGACGACGTCCTTCAGGCATTCGCAGCGCGGCAGCAGCTCGGGTGGGAGCGTCGCGTAGCGATCCTCGCCCGCCTGGGGGAGGGGGTCATCGTCGGGAATCGGCGGCGGTGGCACGTCGTAGGAGCGCCGCCAGAGCATGAACTGCTCCTCCCCGAACTCGGCGCGGGTCTGCGCCTTGTCCTTGCCCTGTAGCGCGCCGTAGTGCCGTTCGTTGAGGCGCCACGAGCGTCGCACGGGAAGCCAGTGCAACTCGGCCGCATCGAGCGCAATGTTCGCGGTCTCGATCGCCCGACGCAGGACCGATGTGTGCACACAGTCAGGTCGCAGGCCCTCGTCTGCGAGCAAGCGCCCGGCGCGTTGCGCCTCCGCGATGCCCGCGTCCGAGAGACCGATGTCGACCCACCCTGTGAAGAGGCCCTTGGAGTTCCATTCGCTCTCGCCATGGCGCACGAGGATCAGCGTGCTCGACATTTGGTTGCAGCCTAGCGTGCAGGGGGCACGAGGCGGATGGGGCGATGCCGCCAAGTCGCTACGGCGCTCTACGGTGTGGCGGCACCCGGCACGTGCTTAAATGCCCATAACTACCGAAAGGGGACCGGGAATCATGAGTTTGCAGCTGGGCGACATCGCTCCGGACTTCGAGGCCGAGACGACCGAGGGTCACATCAGCTTCTACGACTGGATCGGCGACTCCTGGGCGGTGCTCTTCTCGCATCCCCGCGCTTTCACCCCGGTGTGCACGACCGAGCTCGGCTATATGGCGAAGATCAAGCCCGAGTTCGACCGGCGCGGCGTCAAGATCATCGGCCTTTCCGTCGATCCGGTCGAGAACACGACGAAGTGGTCGGCCGACATCGCCGAAACGCAGGGGACGGCACCGAACTACCCGATCATCGGCGACGCCGATTTCAAGATCTCAAAGGCCTACGGGATGCTTCCCTCGAGCGTCAGCGGCGACCCGACCGAGCGCACACCGAACGACAACCAGACCGTGCGCAACGTGTTCGTGATCGGCCCGGACAAGAAGATCAGGCTGATCCTCGTCTATCCGATGTCGACCGGTCGCAACTTCGACGAGGTGTTGCGCGTGATCGACTCGCTTCAGCTGGGCGCGAAGCACACGGTCTCGACGCCGGTCAACTGGAAGCCGGGGGAGGATGTCATCATCGCCGGCTCGGTGAGCGATGAACAGGCCCGGGAGAAGTACCCCGAGGGCTGGGAAGCGCCGCGACCCTACATCCGGATCGTCCACCAGCCCGATTGAGCCGTCCTGGCAAGCGGGCGGCATCGATGTCGCCCGCGAGCTCTTAGCCGTACTCGACGCGCGCGGGCGTAGTCATCACACGGTCGGGTCCGACGCGCCGCGTCGGACCGGTGACCCTGACCGTCGCGCTGGCGCGGATGTCCTCGCTCGATGAGCCCGCCATGAGGACGATCTCGCCCGCATCGACGATCCGCTCGAGCGAGCGCCCGGTGTAAGCGAGGCGATCCGCACTGAGTGCAAAGCGCACGGTGGCGCTCTGCGCCGGCTCGAGTGTCACCCGCGCGAAGCCAAGCAGCTGCTTGACCGGTCGTGCGACCTCCGCAATCGGGTCGGCGAGGTAGAGCTGGAAGATCTCGGCACCGGATCGCCGGCCGCTATTGGTGACCTGGCCGGCAATGATCAGCTCGCCGTCGGTTGCGAGTGACTCTGCGCCAAACGCCAGCTCACCGTAGTCGAAAGTCGTGTAGGAGAGGCCGTGTCCGAACGGGTAGAGCGCCTTCGCCTCGATCGAACTGCGCTCGAGCCCGTGGCCGCCAAGCAACGGATGCAGATACCTCGTCGGCTGACCGCCTGGCGAAGCCGGGATCTGCACTGAGCGCAGCACGCTGCTCGCGCGATCGAGCGAACTGCTCAGCTACGCGCGGCACGTCGGCTACGGTCGCGACGAGCTGGTCCAGATCATCCGGACGCTGCACTAGGTGTCGGCGACAGCCGCGATATCCAGCGATAGTTCCCCGTTGCGGCCTACGGCGCTACGGCTTGATCCACACTGTGGCGTGGGTCGGCTCGAGGGCGCGGTTGACGGCGTCGAGTAGGTCGGCGCGGATCGCGTCGATTTCGACCGCGTCACGCAACCGCGCGGTGAACGCGGCAACGGTAGCCTCGGCGTCGTAGCGGGCGCGGTTGAATCGGCGGTCAACGAGGCGCTGGATGCGGTTGCGCAGCGGATTGAACAGGGCGGCGGCGGCCAGGGTCGAGGCGGCGACGCCGACGCGGCCGGAGAGCGCGAGCGTGTCCGTCGTCAGCGCGATTAGGCCGATGAACACTCCAACGAGCAGGCCCGTAAGGATCGCGTAGGCGAGCGTGCGGCTGATCACGCGGTCAACCTCGTAGAGGCGGTAGCGCTGAACGGCGACCGCGATCGCGAACGGGAACGCGACAAGGCCCAGGCCGAGGATGTCGCCGGCCACGCCGACGATCCCGGCGGACCCCGACGTGACGATGGTCGCGAAGCCGCAGACGACGCTGATCACGGCACCGCTGACCAGCAATTTCAGCTGGAGCCGCTCGATCGCGTTGGCACGCCGGAACAAGGCAAGCTGGCGGCCGACCCACGCGATCGCGCTGAGGATGAGCGCGGCGAAGAACGCGTCCTGCACCGCGCCCCACCACAGGTTTCCGCCCGCCGGGCGGTCGCTCATCACGAGATTGCCGCTCGCATCGAGGTGGATTGCGTGCGTCGCGATCGCGTAGAGCGCGATCCCGAACGCGCCGCCCAGCCACGTCAGCGCGAGCACTAGGAACACCCACAGCGCCGCGCGCCACAGCCCACGCGGGATGCGGCCGTCCGGGAAGACAAGGATCGAGACGGCGAAGAGGGCGATCGCCGGCGCCCACGACGGTTGTAGCGCCACTGCGACGGCCCCGAGCGGCGCCCCGGCGTGATGCTGGACGTACACGTACACCGACCACGCGCTCGCAAGTGTGTTCAGCGCGAAAAACGCCGCGGACGCGAGCAGGATCCAGCCGATCGAGTTGCGTGGCTGTCTGCGGGCGAGGATCGAGCCCGTCAGCAGGCACGCAAACCCGAGTGCGAACGAGGTCGCTGAGCCGCCGAGCTGGTGGGCCACGGCTGCCACCGGAACGCTGGCTGCGGTCAGGAGCGCCGTCAGCGCTGCGGCAAGCGGCGCGAGCACGCGCGAGGCACGGGCACCCTCACCACGACGCGCTGCGCTGGCGGCCATCGATGCACAGCCTAGCCGCAGCGCGTCACGGCATCGTTACGGCCGGCCGGCTCGTTGGCTAGCTGATGTTCAACGGCGGCGTGCCGGCGCCGTGACCGACGTGCCGAGGTGGCTCGGTCCGTAACCGTGCGCTCGAAGTCCTGCCGCTGAGAGAGCTCCTCAGCTAATACCCTCGGCGAGCTGCGCCTCCAGACACGCAAAAACCCTGCAAAAACAGGGTTTCTCCGATGCGCCCGAGAGGACTCGAACCTCCACGAGCTAAGCGCTCACAAGGCCCTCAACCTTGCGCGTCTACCAATTCCGCCACAGGCGCAGGAGGCCCCGAGTATAGGCGTCTTGATTCCGTCGGGGGCGGTCGCTATGTTGCACGAACAGATGTTCGGTTCCAGCGCAGCTCGCACCCAAGGAGACCGCGAACAATGGACCTGACGACGCGCCAGCAGGAGATACTCGACTTCATCCGGCGCTACGGAGCGGAGCACGGCTACCCGCCGACGGTGCGTGACATCGGCAAGGCGGTTGGCCTCGCGTCCTCGTCGACGGTGCATCAGCATCTTGCGAACCTCGAGCAGCGTGGACTGCTGCGCCGCGACCCGTCGAAGCCGCGTGCGCTCGAGCTACTCGACCGCGCTGTGCAGGGCGCCGCGCGGGCGCTGCGGCCTGGCGGTCTGCCAGTGCTCGGCGTGGTCGCCGCGGGCCAGCCGATGCTCGCGGAGGAGAACATCGAGGACTATGTCGAGGTCCCGGACGCGGCCGGCGGAGAGTCCGCCAACTTCCTGCTGAGGGTCCGCGGCGAGTCGATGCGCGATGCGGCGATCCTCGAGGGCGACCTCGTCGTCGTGCACTCGCAAGAGCACGCGTCGAACGGGGACATCGTCGTTGCGCTCGTCGGCGAGGAGGCGACGGTCAAGCGCTTCTACCGCGAGTCCGATCACATCCGACTGCAGCCCGAGAACGCTGCGATGGAGCCGATCCTCGCGCGCGATGTCCAGATCCTCGGCCGAGTGGTCGGCGTGATGCGCGCGATCGGCTGAGTTCGTCGCAGCGCTGGCGGAGCGCGCGCTCAGGCGCTACTGTCAGTGTGCGAGCTGAGCAGCCGCGGAGCTCCGCCTCCGAGGAAAGTCCGGACATCGAAGGGCAGGGTGGTCGCTAACTGCGACCCGGGGAAACCCGCGGGAAAGTGCCACAGAAATGACACCGCCTAAGCGCGCGGCCACACGTGAGTCGCGTGCCGGCAAGGGTGAAATGGTGCGGTAAGAGCGCACCGGCGTCGCGGCGACGCGGCGGCCAGGTAAACCCCACCCGATGCAAGGCCAAGTAGGACCGTTTGAAGGCTGCCCGCCGAGGTCCAGGTAGGCCGCGCAGATGGATGGCTGCTCAAGACAGAATCCGGCTTATAGGCTCGCTAACGGAAACCCCCGCTCCGGCGGGGGTTTCCTATAACACGAGCGCGACCCAGACCAGGCCGAGCGCCGTGACGACGCCGATAACCGCGAGCAGCGCGCCGCGCCGCCGGCGACTCAGACGGTCGCCGCTCGGGAGAACGCGCAGCGCGAGGGCGATCAGGAAGCCGAGCACGACCGGCAGCAGCAGGGCGTTCAGGACCTCCACGTCGATCGAGAGGTTCACCAGCGAGTGGCTCGTCAGGACGAGCGCCGCCCCGGCGGCGACAGCCGCGGTGAAGAGGCCGTAGAAGAGCGGCGCGCGACGCACGCTGTCGTTCAGGCTGCGTGGCTTGCCGAACGCCTCGGCGACCGCCCAGGCGAGTGCCAGCGCAACGACGATGCTCGCCACGAGCGCGGCGCCGCCGACGCCGAAAAGGAGCACGTAGCGTGCCGTCTCGCGCCCGAGGGCTGGCGCCAGCGCGGACGACAGATCCGCGACGCTCGTCAGCGAGCGGCCGCCGCCGTGAAGCGTGGCGGCGGTTGCGACCAAGACAGCAGCCATCACGATCTGCGTCACGACGGCGCCGACGCCGGTGTCGGCGCGGGCGATCCGCAGGTGGCGGCGGCGCAGGCCCTTCTCGACCACGGCGCCCTGCTGATAGAAGATCATCCACGGCATCACGACCGCCCCGATGTTGGCCGCGACCAGTGCGGTGAAGCCGGGCTTGGCCAACGGTGCGGTCGAGTGCAGCTGGCTCGCGATCGCGTTCGCGTCGGGGTGCGCGAGCACTGCGGCGGCGACGAACGCGAGCTCGCACAGCCCGAGCGTGATCCCGACGATCTCCACGCGGCGGTAGCCCCCGGTGACGACGAGGGCGATCAGCGCCGCCGCCGCCGGCACAACGGTCGTCGTCGCGGGCAGTCCGAACAGCCGCCCGAGACCCGCGACGCCCGCGAACTCGGTCACGAGCGCGCCGATCGCACTGACAATCAGCGTTCCGACCGAGACGAGCGCCCACCTGTTGCCGAAGGTCTCCCGGATCAACTCGGCGTGGCCCTTCCCGGTGATGACGCCGAGGCGGACCGTGAGCTCCATCACGAGGTACAGCACCGGAATCAGCAGCAGCTGCAGCGGCAGCAGGCGGTAGCCCCACCGCGCGCCGGACTGCGCGGCGGTGACGATGCTGCCCGCGTCGGTGTCGGCGAGCATCACCATCAGTCCGGGTCCGAGCACGAGCAGAAGCGTCGGCAGGAGCGGCGAGCGTCGGCGGAGCGTGGGTGCAGCCGGCTCGAGCGGGCCGCTCCCCCGTGTCGAGCCTGCCGGAGCCGGCCAGACCGGCCCTCGCACGGCCTCCGCGTCTGGCGCGACGTCACTCATCAGCGCGCGGCCTTCGGCGGGCGGACGCGTCGGCGCGCGCCGAGTCGCGCCACACAGAGGTCCGGTGCGACGAACGCGTCGAGCTGCTCCAGGCCGAGCGTGCTCCGAAGCTCGGCGAGCGCTCCCGCGATCAGGCCGCGGTGAACCGCGCAGGCGATCTCGCCGCTGCCGCTCGTGGCGAGCCCGCCGCTGCCGCTCGTGGCGAGCCCGCCGAACGGGCAGTGGTGCATCTTGATCTCGCGCGCGCTCTCCTCGGGCCTGAAGCCCTCTTGGGCGAGTAGCGTGATGACGGTCTGTGTGTCCTCGGCTGCGCTCGTGCGCTGCCCGGTCGCCGACTCCTGCACGAGTGAGCGCCCCCACGCGTAACCGGCGCGCGCGGCGCGCTGCGCGCCGTCTGCGAGCTCTGACAGCGTGCCCGTGAGAATCGTCGCCAGGAGCCGGTAGCTTTCGGCTGCACTCGCGTCGACGTTCGCGCCGAGGCTGTAGAGGGTGCGCGGGCGGCCTGGCGTGTCGCGCGCGGCGGCACGGGAGGAGAGAAGGCCCGCCTCGATCAGGATCCGGGCATGCCAGCGGATCGTGTTCGCGTGCAGACCGAGCCGGCGCGCCAGCTCATGGGCGTCGAGATCGCCACCGCGCTCGAGCTCGCCGAGAATCCGGGCGCGCTGGGCCTCCGCGAGAGCTCGGTGCAGCGCCAGTTCGCTCGGCCGCTCGATCATATCTCCCATCGTCATTGGAGATTCCCCCTACGACGGCGCGCTGGCATCCGCGCGTGCCCACCCGAGCGCTGTGGCAAACCACGCGCGGTCTGCGGGGGTCGCGTCCATCGGGTATGTTCCGGGCCGTGGCTGCGGAGGGCATCAGCGAGCGCGCGCGGGAACGCAGGTCGATGGGCTTCGCAATCGGGCTGCTGAGCATCGTGAGCGTCGCCACGGTGGTCGGCGCGATCCTGATCGCAATCCACGACGCGCGTGGCGTGGCGGCCCGCGGTCCCGATGGGATCAAGCTGACCGCAGCCGAAGTCCACGGGCGGCAGCTCTTTGCGCAGACCTGCGCCACCTGTCACACGCTCGCCGCGGTCCACGCCATCGGGCGGATCGGTCCGAACCTCGATGTCCTGCAGCCGCCCGCTTCGCTCGTTCTCTATGCGATCCACAACGGTTTCGCGCAGGGCCACGGGCAGATGCCCGCCGGCCTATACAGCGGCAACGACGCGCAGGACATCGCCCGGTTCGTGGGCGCCGTCGCCGGGCGCTAGCTCAAAGACGCGTTGCGCCCCCGCCATCGCGGGGAAGAGGAGCTTGCGAGCTCAGAGCGAACCCATCGAATGTCGGGTTTTGGTGCAACTGGGACTGGGTAGGGGTTGCACTACCGCTGGAACCTAGTATCCTTACGAATCGTAAGTTGTAAGCAGAAGGTAAAGCGCTACATACAGAGCGAAGCGTGATCCGATGAAGACGACGATGAGCAGATTCCAAATCCACGACGACCTGACCGCCCCCGACGCGTCGATGCCCGTCCTTCGGGGGGCGCTCTCGACCGGTGGCCAACTTCCGAACTTCCTCGGCGTGCTGGCGGGCTCGCCGGCGGCGCTGCGCGCTTACGCGCGGTTCCGCGCGGAGCTGCGTCGTGGCACGCTCGAGCTACGCACGCTCGAGCGGATCTCGCTCGCGGTTGCCGAGATGTACGGCTCAACTCCCGGCATCGCGCTGCACAGCCGCACCGCCCGGCAGTCCGGCCTTGGACTCGATGAGGTGGCGCGGGCGCGCGAGTTCGAATCGGGCGATGCCAAGGAAGCGGCTCTGTTGCGCTACCTGAAGGCTGCAATCGATGGGCGTGGCGTGATGCCCGCGTACCTGCACGAGGAGGCTCGCGAGGCCGGCTGGACCGACGAGCAGTTGCTCGAGGCGATTGCGTTCGCATCGCTCGAGGTGTTCACGGCGATGGTGAACATTGCCGGTGACGTTCCGATCGACGGCTCGGTCGAGGACTCAAGGACGCTGCGCGCCGCATAGCTCGCGGGGGCCACGTGTCGTTCTCGGACGTCCAGCGCCGGCAAGGGAACGCGACGACCGCCCAGTCCTTTGAGGCGGCGCCGCATTGCTGCCCCTACTATCACCGCGCCGTTGAACTGATCGGTCGCCGGTGGACCGGCGCGATTCTCGAGATCCTGATCCAGGGCGGATCGCTGCGCTTCTCGCAGATCGCGAGCTACGTCAACGACCTTTCGGATCGAATGCTGTCCGACCGGCTCAAGGAGCTCGAGGCTTACGGTCTCGTGCGCCGCACGGTGCTCCCGGGTCCGCCGGTTCGCGTTGAATACACGCTGACGCGCATGGGCCACGAGCTCGCCCCGGCACTCGACGAGCTCAAGCGGTGGGCGCGCTCGTGGCTTGAAACGACAGGGCCCGCTGCCGTGTCTGGCGTGACGCGCAGCGAGACCGACCGCGACGTCGCGCGCCACTGAGCGAGACACCCGGCGCGGGTGATCATTTAGGGTGCCGGTGACGGGCGACCGCCGCGCCGTCCGTACACCTGCGAATGCCCGACAGACCAACCAGCGTCGAGGACGTGAAGGCGATCGTCGCGGAGCGCGACGTTCGCTTCATCAATCTGTGGTTCACGGACATCCTCGGGCACCTCAAGTCGTTTTCGATTCACGCGAGCGAGCTCGACGGCGCCTTCGTGAGGGGCATGGCGTTCGATGGCTCCTCGATCACCGGCTTCAACGCGATCGAGGAATCGGACATGATCGCGATGCCCGACGCAAGCACCTTTGTCGTTCTGCCGTGGCGGCCCGAGGAGCAGGGCGTGGGGAGGATGTTCTGCGACATCCTCACCCCTGAGGGCACGCCCTACGAAGGCGATCCGCGCCACATCCTCCGCCGCGCCTGCGAGCGAGCCAACGAGCTCGGCTTCGACTCCTTTCGTGTCGGCCCGGAGCTCGAGTACTTCCTCTTTCGCGACGCGCACTCGACCGAGCCGCTCGACGAAGGCGGCTACTTCGACCTGACGACCCTCGACGCGGGCTCGCCCGCGCGACGCGACACCGCGATCGCCCTGGAGCAGCTTGGCATCCACGTGGAGTACAGCCACCACGAGGCCGGCCCCTCCCAGCACGAGATCGACATCCGCCACGCCGACGCGCTGAAGATGGCCGACGACTGCATGACCTACCGCATCACGGTCAAGGAGATCGCCCTAGTCCACGGCTGGCATGCGACCTTCATGCCGAAGCCGCTGTTCGGCGAAAACGGCTCCGGCATGCACACGCATCAATCGCTCTTTGCCGGTGGCCGGAACGCCTTCTTCGACCCGGACGACCGCTACTTCCTGACGCCCGCGGCGAAGGGCTTCATCGCCGGGCAGCTCCAGCATGCGCGCGAGATCTGCTCGATCTTCGCCCAGTGGGTCAACTCGTACAAGCGCCTCGTGCCCGGCTACGAGGCGCCCGTGTACGTGGCGTGGTCGCGTCGCAACCGCTCCGCGCTCGTCCGCGTACCGGCCCACCACGCCGGCGCGGAGGAGTCGACACGCATGGAGCTGCGCTGTCCCGACCCCGCATGCAACCCGTACCTCACCTTCGCCGCGCTGCTCCAGGCCGGACTCGAGGGAATCGAGCACGGCTACGAGCTGCCCGAGCCGATGGAGCGCAACCTCTACCACCTCGCCCCCGATGAGCGCCGCCGCTTGGGCATCGAGCAGCTCCCCGAGACGCTCGGCGAGGCGGTCGAGCTGACAGCTGAGTCAGAGCTCGTGCTGCGCACGCTCGGCGAGCACACCTTCAACCGCTACATCGAGATCAAGCGCCGCGAATGGGACGAGTACCGCGTCCAGGTCACCCGCTGGGAGCTTGACCGCTATCTCCTGCTTTAGAACCGCTCGCGGCGGTGAGCACGCGCTCGAGGGTATCGGCGTCGTCCACGGGAGCCTCGCAGGCAAAGCGCCGGCAGACGTACGCTCCCGGGCCGCGGCCCGCTAAGAGCGGACCCGACGCCGCAACGACCACGTGCGGTCTGAACCTGCTGCGCACGGTGCGGGCGAAAGCATCGACCTGCTCGCCCGCCAGCGCGACCTCGAGCACGTCGGCGAGGTGGAAGTCGAGCGCGCACAGCAGGTAGGCGAACGCGCTCGGAAACCGCGATGCGGGGCCGGCGCTCACTCGGATCGCGCGCACTGCTGCTGCCTCGTAGCGCGCCTCACCGGTCAGCGCGGCGAGGCGCAGGAGGCCGAGCGCAGCACTCGAGCCGCCCGATGGCGTCGGGTGGTCCTCGTTCTCCTTGCGCGCGGCGATCAGCGCCTCGCCATCGCGCGCACTGAAGAAGAAGCCGCCCTGCCCGCGGTCCTCGAAGCGCTCCAGCAGCGCGTCCGCGAGCTCGAGCGCCCGCGTGAGCCAGCGCTCCTCGAAGCTCGCCTCGTACAGGCCAATCACCGCCTCGAGCATGAAGGCGTAGTCCTCGAGAAAGCCGCCGACGCCGTCTGGCGTTCGCAAGAGCTGTCCGCGGGCATCGCGCACCCGTGCCCATACGTGCTCGGCGGCCGCGCTCGCGGCATCGAGGTAGACCTCATCCCCGAGCACGGCGCCGGCTTCCGCGAGCGCTCCGATCGCAAGCGCGTTCCAACTTGTCACCTGCTTGTCGTCGAGGGCAGGCCGAGGCCGCCGCTCGCGCACCGCGTACAGCAGCCCGCGGATCGCATCCCGCTGTGCGGGCTCCGGTCCGTCGGCGCGCAGGACGTTGGCGCCCTCGAAGTTGCCGGCCTCGCTCGCGCCGAAGTAGGCGATCGCCTCGTCCGCGACACCGCCGAGCGCTTCGCGCAGCTCGGCCAGCGTCCAGACGTAGTAGCTGCCTTCGATTCCAGCGGCGTCCGCGTCGAGCGAGCAGTAGAAGCCGCCGTCAGGAGCGCGTAGCTCGCGCAGGCAGAAGTCGAGTGTCTCGCGACAGGTGCGCAGCAGCAGCGGCTCCCCGGTGAGCTGCCAGCCGTGCAGGTAGTTGCGCGCGCACAGCGCGTTGTCGTAGAGCATCTTCTCGAAGTGAGGGACGGTCCAGGTACGGTCGACCGCGTAGCGCGCGAAGCCGCCGCCCACCTGGTCGAAGATCCCGCCACTGGCCATCGCGAGCAGCGTCGCGACCGCGGCGTCGAGCGCCCCGCGGCGCAGCAGCAGGTCAAGCACGCAGTGCGGCGGGAACTTCGGCGCGCCGCCGAAGCCGGCGTGGAGCGGGTCGTAGGACTCGAGGAGCCCGGCGACCGCGCGCTCGAGCAGTTCCGGGTGCAGCTCCGCCTCGGCGTGCTGCATAGCTGACTGCTCGCGTAGGTGCTTGGTGAGCGCTGCGCCCGCGCCGACCGCCTCCTCGCGCTGCGTCTGCCACATGTCGGCGACCGCGTTCAGGACCTGAGCGAACGAGGGCATCCCGTGGTGCGGCGTCGGCGGCCAGTAGGTGCCGCCGAAGAACGGCGCCTGATCCGGGGTCAGGAACACGTTGAGCGGCCAGCCACCGTGCCCGGTCATCAGCTGGACGGCCTGCATGTAGATCCCGTCGAGGTCCGGACGCTCCTCGCGGTCCACCTTGACGCAGACGAAGCGCTCGTTCATCAGCTCGGCGATCGTTTCGTCCGTGAAGGACTCTCGCTCCATCACGTGGCACCAATGGCAGGCTGCGTAGCCGATCGAGACGAACAGCGGCGCATCGCGTGCGCGTGCGCGTGCGAGCGCTTCGGCGCCCCACGGGAGCCAGTCGACGGGGTTGTCGGCGTGCTGACGAAGGTACGGAGAGCGCTCGCCGGCGAGCGCGTTCACGAGCCGCCGAGTCGCAGCGCGAGCGCGCGGCTGGCCGCGCTGGCGGCGCTCGCGAGCGCCGTTGCCGCGCTTTGCCCGGTGTGGTCGGTCGGGGTCGAGACGAAGACGCCGCCCAGCGTTCCGCTGAGCGTCTTTGCCTTGGTATCGAGGATGACGCTGCCGGCGGCGGCCGCGGAGCCGCTGATGGTCAGCGTGAAGCGCGTGCCGCCGCCCGCGAAGGCGCCGCTGACCTCGACGCCGCGCACGTAGGAGTAGGCGTGCAGGTGTACGCCGTGCAGCGAGAAGGACGCCCAGCCGGCGCGCAGGCCACCGAAGCGGACGGTGGCGAGGAGCGAGCTGCCGTTCAGGAAATCGTCGACCCCGGTGCTCACCGCCGCCGAGAGCGTCTCGAGAACCGCCTGTAGCGTTCTGCCTGCGAGACCGCTCGTGCCACTTGCGGCGCGCACGCCGTGCAGCGTCTGCGGCGGGTCGGGGACCGGGTAGAGCGTCTGCGGGATCTTCGCGTTCGTGCACTGCGCGACCTGCTTGCCGGCGAGGAATGCCTGCAATGCGTTCTGCGCGCAGTTGGTCGGTTCTGTGCCGAGGACCGAGTGGCCCGTGTTGGGCACGACGAGCAGTGTCGCGTCCGGGATCTGCGCCGCGACCGCCTGCGCGTCTGCTGTCGGCGTGCGCAGGTCCTCAGCGCCGCTGATGATGAGCGTCGGCACATTCGGCAGGGTCCCGTTCGTCGGCTCTGGCGCAGCCGTCGCAAACGGCCAGTCGGCGCAGTACGGCGCGTCGCTCTCGTCATAGGCTGTCTTGGCGCTGAACGGTGCGAAGGTGCTCGCCGGCTGCGCAGCGAAGGCTGCGAGTGCCTCGCTCGCGCGCTGCGCCGGCGGGTCGGCGCGGTTCCACGGGTAGTAGTTCTCCTCGCAGCTCGTCGCGAAATAGAGCTCGTTGTCGATCCCACCCTCGGGCTGGTTCGCGATCATGCTCAGCGTGCCGAGTAGCGCGTAGTCGCGGTGGACTGCTGCAGCGTGGAGGGCCGCCGGCAGGTCCGCGCGCAGGAGCGGCGCCAGGTCGCCGCTGACGAGGATGTTGAAGATCGCGTCGGGCCCGAGCCTGACGTTGTGGATCGAGCCGTCGGGTCCGACGACACGCGTGTGGACACGGTGCGCGTCGAGCCGCGTGACGACCGTCGTCAGGTCGGCCATCGGGTCGTTCGTGACTCCGGCGCAGGCCTGTCCGGCGCAGAGCTTCGCGAGCATCCCGGGGATCGCCGCGAACGTCGTGGCGCTGTAGACGTCGGGCCCGTTCGGCGGCACCGTCGAGTCGAGGATCAGACCGGCAACGTGGGTCGGGTACTGCTCCGCATAGCGCAGCGCGACCTTCGTCCCGTAGGACGTGCCGTAGAGGATCAGCTGGTTGTAGCCGAGCGCCTCCCGGATCGCCTCGATGTCGGCGACCGAGTCATCGCTCTCGTACAGACCGCGCGTCGGGCCGAGCTGCGTCCCGCAGGTGCCGACGAGCGCCGGCTTGAGGATGTTCGGATTCGCGAACTCGGGACAGCTGAGCGCACCCGACGATCCGGTCCCACGCTGGTCGAAGACGATCAGATCGCGTGTCGCGAGGGCCGAGCCCATCTCCTGCGCGAAGTCTGTGGCGAACGGGATCGCCGACTGCCCGGGTCCGCCGGCGAGCCCGACGATCGCCTCTGTCGCAGTCCCTGTGATCGCAACTTTGCGTTCGACTGAGAGCGTGACCGTGCCCGGGATCTGGCCGCTCGGATCGACCGGTACGGTCAGGTGTGCGCAAGCAAAGCCAGGGCCCTTGGCGCACGGAACGAACGCGATGGGTGTGGCGGCGGCGCTCGCGGTGGCGATGAGAAGACCCGCCAGCGCCGCCACGGTCGCTAGCCCTCCATGCTTGACGACGCGCAGCATCCGCGAGACCGTAGCGCATCGCCACCCGCGCGTCTGCAATACCGGCCACGTGGCTATCGTGCGTTGTATGGCAGCCGAGCGAGTGGTGATCGTGGCGCCGGACGCGCCGGCCGCGATCGGGCCGTACAGCCACGCGGTCGCTTGTGGCGAGCTCCTCTTCTGCTCGGGGCAGATCCCACTCGATCCCGCCAGCGGCGAGCTGATCTCAGTCAGCGTGGCAGCACAGACGCAGCGTTGCCTCGACAACCTGGCCGCGGTTTGCGATGCGGCGGGCAGCTCGCTCTCGCGCGCGCTGCGCCTCACGATCTACCTCGTCGAGATGGCGAGCTTCCCCGAGGTCAACGCCGTCTGCGAGCAGGCTTTTCCGGTCGATCCCCCGGCCCGCGTGAGCGTCGGTGTCGCCGCGCTGCCACGCGGCGCTCTCGTTGAGATCGACGCAATCGTCGCGCTCTAAGCGTTCCGCCCGAGTATCCTCTGCTCGTCGCCACGGATGAGCGCTCTGACTGATACGAAGGCCCAGATCGCCCAGGCGATCGAGACGGTTATAGCCGAGGTCCCGGCGCTGCGCCAGCTCAAGCTCGTGGCATCGCTCGAGTTGCGCGGCCGCGGGGACGTGCAGCAATTCCGGATCGAGCTGCCCGGGCCGCAGATCACGAAGGACGTCGCGGCCGACGCGCGCATCACCGTCGACATGCGGCGCGAGTTCTTCAACGCGATGGTCAGCGAGGGCGCGCACGTCGCCGATTGGCGTGAAGCCTTCCGCTACGGTCAGGCGAAGGCGACGGGTGTCGCGCAGATCCTCAAGCTGATCGAGCGCGTCGTCGGGATGCAAGAAGAACGCACGGCGCTGCGGCGCGCGCGCCCGCGCTAGGCGTGCGCTTCCTGATGAACGATCGTCACCCCGTCGGAGGGGTAGACGATCGACTCGTGCTGGTCGTCCCAGCGGACTCTGAAGTGCGCGTGACCGGCCTCTCCTAGGACCTCGAGGATCTCGCCGCGACGCGACGGTTTCCCGTGACTCCCGTGTGCGTCCAGCAGATCGCCGGCGTGCGCTTCGACTGTGCTCTGTATCGCGTTCATCGATAGCCTCCTGAATGGCAAAGCGCGTATGTGCGAGTACCGTAGCGCGGCGTGTCGGGATGCGCCGCTCGCCGCGCTCAGCCGAGCGCGGCGAGGACCGCGCGTGCCGCGCTCTGCACGTCGAGCGCCGCTGGGATCTCGAGCTCGGCCGAGATCGGCGGCTCGTACGGGTCGGCGACACCGGTGAGGTTGTCGATCTCGCCGCAGTTGGCGCGCGCGTAGAGGCCTTTGGGATCGCGCCGCGCGCACTCCTCGACGTCGGTGGAGAGATAGACCTCGATGAAGCGCAGGCCGTTGCCCTTGTGCAGGCGGCGCGCGGCGGCGCGATCTGCGGAATACGGCGAGATCAGGCATGCCAGCGCCACAGCGCCCGCGTCGGCGAACAGCGCCGCGAGCTCCGCGACGCGACGGACGTTCTCGGAGCGGTCGGCGTGGCTGAAGCTGAGATCGCTGCACAGGCCGTGGCGAAGGTTGTCGCCGTCGAGCCTGTAGGCGAGGCGACCGGCGGCGAGCAGGTGCGCCTCGACTGCGGCGGCGGTCGTGGACTTGCCCGCGCCCGACAGCCCGGTGAACCAGACCGTTGCCCCTTCCTGTCCAAGGCAATCCCAGCGCTGGCGCCGGTTGAGGATGCTCTCCTGCCAGACCACATCGGCGGAGCCTCCCTGCTCGCTCCGCGTGACCCGCTGGCTGAGCGTCGGATCGAGCACGCCCATTAGAAGTATCCCGCTTTTTTGC
>PLFX01000046.1 GCA_003138355.1 Solirubrobacterales bacterium | reverse complement strand
GCGTCTGGCAACACTAAGTAGCCCAGACCCGACCAAGTCGGGCGCGCCGGTGGTGACTAGGGACACCACCGGCGCGCAGTTTTCGTAGCGGCTGATTGGGTGCGCATAGCGATGCGCACCGGAGCCCTAGCTGTGCTTGATCGTGAAGCGGTAGATGGTCGTGGAGCCCGTGCCGCCGGGACCAACCGCCCGCACGTAGAACCTGTACGTGCCGACCTTGAGCGTCTTGTAGTTCTTGCTCGAGCCGCAGAGCGAGAACTTCGGCGCCGGTGTCTTGGCGTGCTTGCGCGTCGGCAGGCGCACCAGCGCGCACTGGTACTTGGTTGTGTTCCCGCTCGCCGCGAAGGTGAACTTCGCCGAGTGGTGCTTCGAGCTGATCAGCTTCTTCAGGAGCTGCGTCAGCCCTGGCGCAACAAGGGATGTTGTGGTCGCCGGGCTGGTCCCCGTGCTGGTCGCAGCGGCCGGCACGACCGCCGTCTGGCTCGAGCTGGTCGCGGCGCCCGGTCCGGAGCTGTTGCTCGCGGTCTCGAGCACGCGGATCGTCGAGCCGGCATCGTTGGCGGTGATCACATAGGTCTGTCCCGTCGCGCCGGCGATCGCAGCGCACGCGCCACCGGAGCTGTTGCAGAGCTCCCACTGGTAGCTGTAGCCGGTCGGTGAGTTAGACCACGATCCGTTGCTCTCGGTGAGCGTCTGACCGATCACGACGGTCCCGGAGATAGTTGGCGCCGCGACGTTCACCGGCACAGGCGCCGGAGGTGTCGCGATCGTGCCGAGCGCGCCGTTGCCGGCTACATCGGCGGCAAAGCACATCGAGGAGCCGCAGGCGATCCCTTCGAGGGCGCCCAAACCGGGGATCGGCTCGACAGTCCAGTTCCCCGAGTCGTCCTCGATCGCGTTACCGCCGGCGTCGACAGCGACGCACAGAGCCGTCGATGAGCAGGCAACGTTGTCGATCGCGTTGCTGCCGTCGATGTTGGTCGGCAGCGCGCCTGACGGGCTCAACGGATTGAACGTCACCTGGTTGCCGACATCGTCAACCGCCGTGCACTGCCCGGTGCTCGGGCAGGCGACGCCGGTCAGCGCGTTGCCCGCGTCGACCGTTGTCGTCGAGCCGATCAGTGCGCTGGTTTGCGGATCGAACGTCGCCTCCTCGCCACCGTAGTCAACCGCTGTGCACTGTTGCGCAGATGGGCAGGACACCGAGGTCAGGGCGCGACCGGCAAGGCTTTTTGAGCCCGTCGGAGAGCCGCCACCTGGATCGAACGTGTACTCGGTACCGTCCTGGTCGACCGCGGTGCACTGGCCAGTGGTCGGACAGGCGATCGAGTAGAACGTGTCGCCGGCATTGATCAGCTGACCGGTGGACGAGCCGGGTGAACTCGGATCGAACGTGAAGGCGTAGCCGTCCGCGTCGATCGCTGTGCACTGGCTCGTGCTCGGACACGAAACTCCGAGGAAACCGACGTAGTTCTTATCGATCGGGCCCGAGTAGCTAGAGCTCCCCGGCACGCTGGGGTTGAACGTGACGACCTGGCCCCAAAGGTCGACGCCCACGCACAGGCTGGCGCTCGGGCACGCGATGGCGTGAAGCCCATTGGCAGTGTCGATGCGGACCAGCCCGTTGCTCGCGCCGCCTGGATCGAAGGTGACCTCGTTGCCGACATCGTCCACGGCCGTGCACTGAGAGCTCGAAGTGCAGGACACCTGGTGGAGGTTTCCTGAGGCGACCTGGGTAGCGCTCGTGGCAGTGTTCGCCGTTGGGTTCACCGTGTAGGCGTTGCCGGCGCTGTCGACGGTTTCGCACGTGGTTGAGGAGGTGCAGGAGACGCTGTACAGCGGATAGGTCGTGGACACGGTGACGATCGTCGCCGTGCCTGTGGAAGGAACGAAGTCGACGGCCTCACCATTGGTGCCGTTCTTGCCAACGGCTGTACAGAGGCTGAAGTCGGACTGGCAGGAAACTTCGTATAGCAGCGTGGAGGGAGCCACGTCAGTCTTGTTCACGAGCGCGAGAGGGCTCGTGGTAAACGCGATCTCGTCGCCGGCATCATCGATCGCGGTGCACTCGCTCACGTCGCTCGTGCACCACAGACCCTCGAGGTTGGTGGAGCCGGTCGCCAAGGTGCTCACACTCGACGGACTCAGCGGGTCGAAGACGACCGCGTTACCGTTGCGCTCGTTGGCGACACACTTGGTGGTGCTCGTACCACAGGCCACGAAGTAGAGCGCGTTCCCGGGATCGACCGTGGCCTTCGTGATGATGCTGCCGCTGGTCGGATCGAACGTGTACTCGTGACCGTCGCCGTCCACGGCCGTGCACTGCGCGGTCGAGGGGCACGACACTACGGTCAGAGCTTCCGTGCCCGCGATAGACGCGGTCTTGATGACGTTGTTGGAGGTCTCGGTCGGATCGAAGGTGATCTCCTGGCCGGCGCGGTCGACCCCCGTGCACTGATCGGCAGTGGGACACGAGACGCTCATTTGCGCGCCTCCGTTGACGTCCACGCCCGTGGCGGACGACCACGAGACGCTGCTGCTGGCGAGCGCCGCGCCAGGAGCGGCGAATAGAGCGGCCGTAGCCACAAACGTGATGAAGGCCGCCGACATGCGGTGCCCGCAGGCCGCGCGGCGCGCCGCAGATATACCCGTCGACAGGCTCATGTTCGCCTTCTCCCTTGTAGCGATTTCAGCTTGACTTGTTAACGCGGCACGCCGCCGAAAAGGCTCGGCGATCGTGCCGTCCCTCCGCCAGCGTCCAAGGCCGGTGAGGACTGCGTGGCGCGGACATTAGCTGCCGGGCTTTTGCCGCTAGGAGGCAACTTCGTCCCCCCCCACTGGGTAGCGGAGCGCGGCGTGGCAGGCGGCTGCAAGCTGGGTCGAACCGCGGTCACAGATCGTGCATACCCGGCCCTTGGCGATCTGCAACGTCGCCCGGCCCCGATCGGCGCCGGAGCGCCGCGCCCGCTTGCCGCGCGCCGCCGGGGCGATGTCTCGCCTGGCCCGCACACCGGCGCGCGAGGCCTCCATCAAACCATCCGCACTATGGTGATTCTCCTACCTACGGTCGTCGAATGGCCTGAACGACGTGTTAGGGTGCGGTCCGCCAGCGCAGTGGAGCGCGGCATCGGATGGCGCGGAGATGGGATCGGTCCGGGAAGACCAAGCAACAGCGTTTCGCAGCCTCCGGGTGGATCCGTGATCACCCGTCGGGGCGATGACGCGGCGACTGACGACGTTTCCATCAGCCTCGTGATCCCGGCGCTGAACGAGGCGGCGAACCTCCCGCACGTGCTGATGCGGATCCCGGCCATCATCGACGAGGTGCTGCTGGTCGACGGCAACTCCGTCGATGACACGGTCTCCGTCGCACGAGCGGTGCTCCCCGACATCCGCGTTCTGCCCCAACCGGGCTCGAGCAAAGGATCGGCTCTGGCATGCGGCTTCGCGGCCGCCAGCGGCGACATCATCGTGACGCTCGACGCCAACGGTTCGGCCGACCCTGCCGAGATCCCGCGCTTCGTGAGCGCGCTGCTCGATGGCAGCGACTTCGCGAAGGGGTCGCGGTACGTCACGGGTGGGCGCATCGCAGACACCACGCGACTGGGTCACGCGCGCACCCGGCTGTTGAACGGAGCCGTGAACGTCCTCTTTCGCACGCGCCACACGGACCTCTGCTACGGCTATAGCGCGTTCTGGCGTCGCTGCCTGACACAGCTCACGATCCCCCCCGCCGGGATCGAGGTCGAGACGTTGATGCACATTCACGCGGCCCGCGCGGGACTCCGCGTCACCGAGGTCCCAACCGTCGAACACGCGCGTGTCGTCGAGAAGAGCAGGCTGGTCACCGTTCGTGATGGGCTGCACGTGCTCTCCGTGATAGTGCGGGAGCGCTTGCGTCGGCAGCGCAGCGATCTGGCTGGCCGCTAGCGGCGCGGCCGCCGTTCAGACGGCTGGGGTGGCGAGCCCGCCCAAGCGCCGGCGCGGAGGCTTGCTCGCGCTCGCCGCGGCTCGCGCAAGACCGCGCACAACAGAAGGAAATTGGAGGCTGCTGCGGTATCCGCGAGTTGATGATTAGCGACGCTGCCGTCCACAAGCTGCTGCGGCACCGTGTCCTTGGTGGCGAGGCCTTCTACCGCGTCGTCGACGCCGCGGGGCAGATCGTCGAGGTCGAGGTCGTTTCGGCGCCCGGCCTCGAGCCAGGCACGCACGTGCGCCTCACGCAGGCGGCGGTCGGGAGCATGTCGGTAGTCCCAGCGTCGAGCTGGCCGAACGGCACGCAAAGTGCCGCAGCCGATCCGCTGACAGCCGAGCTCCGGCATCAACGCGTCGGCGAGTAGTTCGCTCGCGTCGGGGCCTGCCGCTCTGGCTACTTAGTGTTGCCAGACGC
>PLFX01000024.1 GCA_003138355.1 Solirubrobacterales bacterium | reverse complement strand
AACGGCATTCTCATGCCCCGAAGGGCGGTCGCGCGGCGGTGGCGTTTGCTTGGGCGGATCAGGCCCTCAGAGGGGTTGCTCCTCGCGCGACGCCAATGCGTGGACTCGCGTCGCATGGCGGAAGATCGCAGCAGAGCTCAGGCGATGCGGATCGGGTTTTGCCGTCGCTGAGCGTGTTGGGCGCTTGACGGGTAGCGTGCGTCTATGTCCTCGGACTGGTCGACTCTGTCCTACGAGGAGTGGAGCGCGACGTGTGACACGTTGCATGCGCATACCCAGATCCTTGGCAAGCTGGCCGTGGCGCTTGCGCCACCCGAGCCGCAGTTGCAGCACGCGGCGCTGCGTCTGACGGCGCGAGGTTGGGAGACTGGCTTGCTGCCCGCGGGCGACGGCTCGGGGGCGCTCGTTGTCGCGCTTGATCTACGAAGCCACGAGGCGATCGTCGAGCACAGTGGTGGGCGGGTGCATCGCGTCGCGCTCGCCCCCGACCGGCCCGTCGGCGACGTGACGCGTGAGGTGCTCGAGGCGGTCCGCAACGTCGGCGGCGCTGTCGAGATCAATCCAACGCCGCAGGAGGTGCCGTGGAGCGTGCCGCTTGACGAGGACTACGAGCACACGCGCTATGACCCCGGTCAGGTTGCTTCCTACTTTGCTGCTGCAACCCGCGCGGCGCTGATCCTCGCGGCGTTCCGGGCGCCGTATCGCGGGCGTTCGACGCCGGTCAACGCCTGGTGGGGCTCGTTCGACCTAGCGGTGAACCTCTTCTCTGGGTCGCCCGCCGATCCGCCGTCGGACGACTTCATCATGCGCAACGCGATGAACGCACAAGAGGTAGCCGTCGGATGGTGGCCCGGCGATCCGCGCTACGGCAACGCGGCGCTCTACGCCTACGCGCACCCAGCGCCGGCAGCTTTCGCGACCGCGACGCTTTTCCCGCCGGCCGCGCACTGGAACGCGGGGCTGGGCGAGTACATCCTCGACTGGGACGATGTGTGCCGCAGTCCCGACCCGCATCAGACCGGGGTCGAGTTTGCCCGTTCGGCCTTCCGTCATGCATGCGCTGTCGGCGATTGGGATCCTGCGCTGTCTGCTAGTGCAGAGGGCAAGCCACCGCCCGTCGCGTGATCCGCACAGAAGTGCCGTGTGCTGCACGCCTCCTCCCCCAGAAAGCGGTCACGCGCAAGCCCACCCCCTCGCGCTCGCGACGCGCGACGGTGGAGCGTCCGATCAGCCTCGTTCCACGCGCCTGCTTCCGAAGACGAGCGACAGCGCGCGAGCCAGGCCGCTCGTTACCGGGTTCGCCCAACTGCCCTACTGGGCGGATCCGGTAGCGACCGTGCTCTCCGCGGGCTCCTGCTAATCGTCCGGAGCGGGTGCGTCCGGGTCCGCAGGAGCGACGTTCGCTCAGTTGCGCAAAGCGCTAGCTGCCGCCGTCTCGAGGTGGACCCCTCGCTTCCATGCCAGTGTTTGAGGGGGTGGCGACTGAGAGCCGCGCATGGCCCCCACCGACGGCTCGGGATCGCGTGCTTGTCTAGGTGATTGCGCCCGCGGTGTCGGGCGCCGCGCTCTTGCGCGTGAGCAGGATGACGCTGCTCGCCAGAACAAAGACCAGGAGGAGCAGGAACCCGATGAGGTCGAGGACTAGTCCGAACGAGGCGATGACGCCGCCGAGGCCGAAGCCCTGAAGGAAGAGCATGCTCCCGGCGAGGATCGATACCCAGCCGAGCCAGCGCGGTAAGACCCCGCTCCTAAGCACAAGCGCGCCGGTTGCGAAGGCAAACAGGCTGCCGAAGACATCGCCAACGCTCTCCAGCGCGAACGTCGTCAGGTACAGCGTGTAGGACAAGCCCGGGTCGTGTTGGGCACCGTATGAGGCGAGCTTTGCTGCGACCAATCCGGTGATACCGATGTCGCTGACGCCATGCAAGGTAACGAAGAGCACTCCGCCGACCAGCACCAACGAGCCAAGGGCCCGCGTGCGATCGCTGTCCCCGCGCAGCAGGTTGTGCAGCGCGCTCAGGTAGATCACGAACATGACCGCATACACGACGGACAGGCATGCGATAACCGTCAGCCGCGTTTCGTGGGCGTGAAGACCGTTCGCGATCTTCGCCGCCGAGTCGTTCTGGGTCAGGTTGACTCCGAGGGCGACGACGATCTCGGCTGCCAGCGCGACTACGAACAGGATCCCCGCGACCCAGGCGTACCGCTCCCATGCCGTCCGCCCACGCGCGGTACCCCTCACGCTTGCTAACGCTATAGGCAATGTCCCCGTCACGTCACACTGCCCGAACCACCAGGCGGCGGGATCCTCTTCGCCTCCGTCGCGTCGATTTCTCTAGCCTGCGTCGAGTCGGAACACGAGCACCAGTACGCGCAGTGCGAGCACGCCGGCGAATACCAGCATGCAGTAGCCGAAGAACGCGTACAGGGATACGTTGCCGGCGACGCTCGGGCCTCCATGGAGACCGAGCATGAGCACGGCCATCAAGCCAGACGTGGCTGCAAGGAACGCGAGCACCAGCTGGTGCACGAGCCCGGTCAGGTAGCGGCGATCGCCCTCGTCGGATCGGGAACCGGAAGGGCACACGGGCTCGAACCGGCCACGTCTATGCCGATGCGCCGGACTTCCTCTGCTGCAGAGCGGCCGCGTTGTCGTGAGCAACAAGCGTCGCGCTCTGCGCGCCCGGATCTGGGCCGATGGTAGGAGCGCCGGCGGCCCTTCGGGAGCCGAACCGCGACGCGAGGCGAGCGAAGCCGCCACGGTGGCCCGTCGTTTTTCGGCAAGACGGGGCGACCGTTTGTGCTCATTGCGGCGTCCTATGCTGGATAGCGTGTCTAGGATCGAGCTGCTGTACTGGGATGGTTGCCCGTCCCACCCCGAGGCGCTCCGCGATCTGCGCGCCGCGCTCGATGAGCTCGGGCACCCGGAGCTCGAGGTTGCGCTGGTCGAGATCGCTACCGAGGAGCAGGCGAGGGAGTACGGCTTCATTGGATCTCCGACCCTGCGAATCGATGGCGTCGATCCGCTACCGCCGCCGGAGGATGAGCCACCGAGCCTGAACTGCAGGGTCTACCGGCTACGTGACGGCCGCTACTCCCCGACGCCCGACCCCATGGACTTGCGCGACGCATTGCGCCGACTTCTACCCCGATCTGTCCAGGAGGCCTGACCATGTCACTCGCCATCGGAGCACCGGCTCCGACGTTCACGCTGCCCGACACTGACGGCATTCCGACGCCGCTGCACGACCCTGACAGCGCCGCGACAGTTGTCGTGTTCACATGCAACCACTGTCCCTACGCGCGTGCCTGGCACGACCGCCTGCAGGCGGTCGCACGCGACTATCTCCCGCGTGGCGTGCACGTGCTGCAGATCAACTCAAACGACGCCGAACGCTACCCGCGCGACTCACCGGCCGCAATGGCCGCGCGCGTGAACGCCGGCGAGTTCGCCGGCCCCTACCTGCTCGACTCAAGCCAACAAGTGGCACGCGCTTGGGGTGCCGCGGTAACCCCAGACGTGTACGTTCTCGACGCCCACGGCCAACTCGTCTACCACGGCGCCCCCGACGCCGACTACCACGACGAGTCACTCGCAGCGGAGTGGCTGCGTGAAGCACTCGACGATGTGCTCGCCCAGCGACCGGTGGCGCGAACAGAGACACAACCCGTGGGCTGCTCGATCAAGTGGCTGAGCTGAGCCGGCAGCTAGGCCGGCGCCACCTAGCTCCGACCTGACGGGAGCACTAGACCCGACACCCTGGCGCTAGAGACCCGGGGCTCAGCCCACGATCCCGACTTCGGGTGGCCCCGCGCGTCCGACAATCAGCGCGTGCGCTCGCGTTGATCACACCTCAAACCGACAACGGCAGCGGCTGAAACGCAACCGCCTAGTGTGACTGCGCGGAGGGAGGTGGGGGTTGTTCTGGTGGTGGCGGGATGGTCGTCAGCGGGGGCGCGGGGTCTGGCCAGATGAGCAGGACGCGGCAGGGGGCGTGGTCGATGACGAAGCGGGCAGCTGGGCCGATGCTGCGCGGGCCGAGGTGGGCGCGGTCGCCGTCGCGCGCGAGGATCAGGATGTCGATGTCCTCGGTGGCCGCGACGACTTCGCGCTCGACGCGTCCGCGGCGCGCTTCGCATCGCGCTGGTCGCCCGAGGGTGCTCTGCGCGTCGCTGAGAAGCTCGGCGGCGGCTTGTTCGGAGATCGCGCGCAGCTGGTCTTCCTGCGCGTGGACGGGGGCGTGTCGGCCGAGTAGGCCGTGGCGTGCTGCGCGCGCGACAGCTTCGGCCTCGGTGTCGGCGACGTGCAGCAGCGTGATTTCGGCGTCGACGGGCAGGTAGGCAGCGGCCTGCGCGATGGTCGCCTGCCAGGTGTCTTCGATGATCCAGACGAGCGCGTGCATCTCAACTCACACCTGCAGACTCAACCATAGAAGGACGGTCGCGGTAACCAGCGTTGCGGGTACCGTGAGAAGGCCGAGTCGAGTGAACTCGCCGAGCTCGATGTCTGTGTCCTGCGCGCGCAGCACGCGCCGCCACAGCAGCGTCGCGAGCGATCCGACGTAGGTGAGGTTCGGGCCGACGTTGACGCCAATGAGCATCGCGAGAACGGCGCCGGGACCACTGGCGAGGGCCACTGGGATCAGCAGCAGTGTTGCGGGCACGTTGTTGACGAGGTTCGCGAGGAGCGCGCTCAGCGCGGCGATCGCGAGCAGGTCGGGCAGCGACGCGCCCCTGGGCAGCACGTCGCGCACCGCTGAGGCAAGACCGTTGTCGCTGGCGGCCGCCACGATCACACCGAGCCCCAGCACGAACAGCAGGAATCCGGGCTCGACCGCTCGCGCGAGCGCTACTGCGCTCGTCGTCCTGGGTCTTAGTGCCGGCACCGTGATGGCGGCGGCACCTGCCGCCGCGACCCACACGGGCGCGATCCCAAGCAGCGAGCTCAACGCAAAACCCACCAGCGTCAGAGCGAGCACCGCCAGTGCGAAGCGCGGGATTGTCGGCCGTGCCAGTTCGCCTCCGCGCTTGCGGGGACGGCGCAGATCGCTCGCGAAAAAGCGCCTCAGAACGACCCATTCAACGCCGACAACACCGATCGTCGGCAGCGCCATCAACGCGCCGAAGCGCGCGAACGACAGGCCGCTGTCATGGAAGGCCAGCAAGTTCGTCAGGTTCGAGACGGGCAACAGCAGCGACGCCGAGTTCGCCAGATGGGCGCACGCGTAGACGGGGGGCCTGGAGCTCGTGCGTATCCGCGCCGCCGTTGCGAACACGACGGGCGTCAGCAGGACGATGGTCGCGTCGAGACCAAGCAGCGCCGTCACGCCCACGGCAACCATGAACACGAGGGCAAGCAAACGCTGCGCGCTACCGTGCGAACCACGCGCCATCACCGCGCCAATCGCTTCAAACAGCCCCTCCCGCCGACAGCCCTCGGCGATCAACAGAAGGGCCGCCAAGAAACCGACAGTCGGCGCGAGGCCTCGCAACGTGTCGCCCGCGCGCGACAATCCGACCGCGCCGACCGCCACCAGCAACCCGCCACCGACCACCGCCGACACCGGCAAGTACCGGGGTCGCGCCGCAGCTACACCCAACGCCAACGCCAAGACCACCAGCGCCAACGCGAGCGCCAGCCCGCTAGACACGCTCTCCTCCTAGTGAAGCTCGACCTGCAGCTGGCAGATCCACAGCCGTCACTCTGACAAGCCTGCCAGCGGCTCGCGCCTGATGACGACGGGGCCAGGCATTCCCTTGTCGCAAAACGCATCGCGCGAGGACCAACAACTGCAATCCGTCCGAGACCCTGTCTAGGTGTCGTGCGAGCGCTTGCACAGTCAGCGGCACATAGGCGCAGCACCGTCGCCGGCGGCTGGCGCAAGCTCAAGAACCCGGGCGCTGATAGCACGCACTAACGAACCATGGGCGTCACGTGCGTCTACGGGCGAGCGGTTGTCTCAGTCCCGCCACCGCTAGTCAGGCGGTTTAGTCGACGATCGTGAGCGGTGTGCCTGGGACGATGCGCGCGGCGAGCCATGTGATCGCGTTCGTTGCGAGCCTGACGCAGCCGTGGCTCGCGGCGGTTCCGAGCGTCCCGCCGAGGTTCTCGCGTCCGTGGATCGCGACCTGCCCCGGTCCGCCTTCAAACTGGTGCAACACGTTGGAGCGGTCGCTCGTGGCAAGTGCGAATGGCGCACCCGGCGCACCGGCCGGCATCGTGACGTTCTCCTCGATGAAGTACTCGCCGGTCGGCGTCGGCGTTGAAGGTTTGCCGACGACCGCCAGGTAGCTCCGCACCTGCGCACCATTGTCGTACACGAGCACGCGGCGGGCAGCGAGGTCGACGACCAGGTGCCAGCCGGTGGACGAGGTCAGCGTGTTCGATCCGCTGATCCAGCCGGTCGCAGGCGGCGTCTGGGTGCCGAGGACGCGACCTGGGAGGCGTACCTGCAGCCACAGCTGGCCACTGTGATCGACCGTGTTGTCGATCACCGACGAGAGGACCGGCAGAACGGTCGGCTCGCCCGTGAGGGGGCGCTGCGCGGCCACCGACCCTTCGACGGCGCCGCCGGGAGTCGCGTGGACGCTTTCCGTGCCGAACAACTGCACGAGCTCCTGCGCCGGCGCAACCTTGGGTACTGTCGCTGCGAGCGCCGAACTGCCCCCGGCAAACGCCAGAAGCAGGCACAGCCCGGCTGTTATCGCGCGAGTCATCAGGTGAGGTGGAGAACCGATTGCGTTGGCGGGTGGGGGTGGCGCGCACTCGTGCCGGCCGCCCCCAACCGTCGCCGCGATCCTCAGCCGGTGAACCCCGGCGTGCCGTTTGGCTTGATCGAGAGCTTTGCCGCGGTGCACGACTTGACCGCGAACTTGAGCGTCTTGGCTGGAGTGGCGCCAGAAAACGTGACGTAGGCGGTCAGCGAGTGCCTACCGGTTCCCGGATTCACCGACGCGGTGAACGGGGCTTTCGAGCGCGTGGCGATAACGCGCCCGCCGAAGGAGAAGATCACCTTGCTGATCCGCTTGCCGGAAACGGTGGCCTCGAAGGTCCTGTTCACGCAGGGACCGACGCCTGGCTTGGAGACCAGCGGCGGCGCAGTCGTGAACTTGGCCGTGCCACCTCCGCTCGAGCCGCCACCGGCGCCCTGTGTAGTGCCGCCGCCACCGCTCTTACCGCCGCCGCTGCCGCTGGATCCGCTGCTACCTGTCGAGCCGCTTCCCGGCGTGGTCCCTGCGGTCGAGCAGTTGGCCGCCGTGATCGTGTCGTTGATCAGGGTGACGGAGCCGTTGCGCGCCAGCGCGCGTCCGGCGAGCGTTACGCCGTTGTCCATCGAGATCGAGGTCAGCGCGAGAATGTTGCCGGCGAAGTTCGTCGTCGTGCCGAGCGTCGCAGAGCTTCCAACCTGCCAGAAGACGTTGCACGGTTGAGCTCCGTTGATGAGATTCACGGTGCTGCCCGAGCCAGTGATCAGGGTCGAGCCTGCCTGGAAGATGAAGACCGCGTCTGGATTACCTTGCGCGTCGAGCGTGAGCGCCCCAGTCAGGGAGAGCGCCGAGGAGTTGTTGTAGACGCCCGGATCCAGCGTCAAGCCCGTGAGGTCCGCCGGCACGGCCGTGAACGGAGTCCGTCCCGCAGCACTGTTGTAGGCGGTCGTCAGATCGAGCTGCGCCTGGCCGGCGACTGCATCGGCAGCGTGAATCGTGCCGTTCACAGTCCCCGGCGGAAAACCGGTGACAGCGGCACCAGGGCTCACGCCAAGATTGCCATTGATCGTCGACGACCCGGTGTTTGTCACCGCTTGACCGGCGACGACGGCAAAGGCACCGTCCGTTCCGAGACCGACCGGCGGTTGAGCTGCCAGGGCGCCGCTTGCAAGCAGGGCGAGCCCCGCAATGCAGGGAAGCACCGCCAGGCGAAGCTTCCAACCGTGGCGAGCAGAGCGCTGAAGACTGCGTTTCTTGAGAAGCATGGCGAGGGACACTCCTGAGTAGTCCTGGGCGGGCACTGCGCGGTTCGCGCTGGCGCGTCCCGTAAAGTTCCCTCTCCCAACTGTGATCCGTAACTCATGAAATGTAAAGCGCGAATCGCTTGACTAAACAGGTGTTGGATAACAACGCGCGGAGCTGGGAGTTCCTGACAAATCACGCGCAGGTGCCTGTGTGCATCGCAAGAGATCCGGGTTCGCGTCTGCGCGACATCGCCGAACGCGTGGAGATCACCGAACGCGCTGCTCATCGCATCGTGACCGAGCTTGCAGCTGCGGGATACATCACGCGCGAGCGGACTGGACGTCGTATCCGTTACACCGTCAACGCGCATCTACCGATGGGTGACCGGGTGGCGGGCCAGCGCAACGTCGGGGCGTTGCTCGATGTCCTCACCACCGCCGGTCGCACCGATTGATCCAGCGGACCCGCGCCGGGCCTTCGTGGGGGCGTGCTGCCCCACGACCGTCGCCCTTCGCAGTACCCTGGGTCGACGCGATTGGAAGCGCGTTGGTCTGATCGGCTCTGCGCGCGGCCAGGAAAGGGATCAGCTGATCCCCACCGCCGCTCTTGCCGTTCTTGAACCACTGCCGTCGCGCGCTGACGGTGCCGTCGTGACGCGCTCTCCGGCGAGCCGCCGTCTGCTTTTGACGGCGCTCGGAACGCTGGTCACGGTCGGTGTGCTGGCGTTCGTGCTCGCGGGGCGAGGCTCGCAGTTCAGCGCTGCTCTACTTGCGGCGCCGATCTGGCTCCTCACGCTCGCCGCAGTGCTGCACCTGGTGTCGCTCGTGACGCGCGCTGAGGCGTGGAACGGTTGCGTGACTGCCGCGGGCGGCACGGTTTCGCGGCGCGTTGTCCTTCGCGCGGCCGGCGTCGGTTCGCTCGCGAGCGTGATCAGTGCGCAACTCGGGGTGGCGACGCGGATCGCCGCGCTGCGCCGGTCCGCGCCCGAAACTTCCCCGCGGATCCCCGCGATGATGGCTGCGGAGGTCCCGATCGTTGCCGTCGAGACAACCCTAGCCGCGCTCTTCATGTTCACGCTCGTCGGGCCACTCGATCTGCCGCTATGGCTCCCGTTCGTCGCCATTACTTTGATGTTCGGTGCGATGTTCGGTCTTCGAGGCGTCGCACGCCGGCACCGGTCCGGTTTGTGGTTGGGCCTTGCCGCACTGCGGGACTTCCAGGGCCGTCGCCGTCTGGTGGTGCTGATCCTGCGGGCCGTCGGCATCGATGCCTCAGTCTTCGATGCGATAGCCGTGTTGATCGTGACAGTGAGCCTGAGTCCGCTTCCGATCGGCCCGAGCGTGGGTGCCGCTGCATCGGTGTTGATCCTCGGCGCCCACGGCGTCGCGGCAACAACGGCCGGCGGTCTGCTCCTGACGGTCACGGGCATTGTCGGGGCCCTGTCCTTCGCGGCGTGGGCCTGCTCTGACCAGCTGCTGGTCGGACTGCATCGCACGGCGCAAGTGCGCTGACGGTTCGAAGCGACAGCTGCGGGCGCGGGCCTAACCCCCGTGCCGCGACGCGTCAAACGTCGAGCTAGGCCCTGCTGAGCGACAGTTGTGCTGTTGTCTCGCTGGCGCGCGGTCCGGGTAGGAGCGCCGCGCCGAGGATTACGAGACAGAAGGCGGCGAGGCGCACGGCTATCTGAAGTGGGGTGTGGCCGATCGGGTCGTGGAAGACGAGGATTCCGCCCAGCAGTGCGACGATGTTTGCGGTCAGCGAGGTGAACGTGATCACCGCGATCGCGGGACCGAGCTGCAGGCTTCGCGCGGAGGCGTAGAAGGCGACGACCATCGCGACCAATGCCGAGAGCGTCCACGGGTTGACGAGCAGCATGAAGTGGGTCAGCCCGGGGGATACGAGGTGTTTGATGGCGATGTCGGAGGTAGCGAACAGGGCGCCGGCGGCGGTTCCAAGGATGATGCCCTTACGCAGTTGTGGGGCTTCGAGCCGACTCGCAGCAGCGATCAGGACCGCACTGAGCGCGAACAGGACGCACTCGACGGCGATCAGCCCGGCGGCTGAGGTGTGCCCGCGCACCGCGGGTGCGGCGGTGAGTCCGAGGACCGTCAGCCCGCCCGCCGCGGCCAGCAGACCTGTTTCTTGCCGGCGCTCGAGGTGAAACCCGAAGAAGCGCTGAGCGACGATCGCCGTGAACACCAGTCCGGCGGAGATCACTGCCTGCACGCTCGACAGCGGCGCCAGCGAGAGTGCGCCCACGTGCAACAGCCACGCGCCGAGCGCGACGAGCCATCCCACCGTCCACCATTTCGAGCGAAACAGGTCGACGGCGCTGCGAACCGGACAGTGCGCGAGCACCGCTGGTGCCGCGACCGCGCCTCGCTACTTGAGCAGGACCGAGACGCTGCCCACCAGCGCGCAGCCGGCCGCCAGTAATAGGCCGGCGATCACCCGCTCGCTCCTGCCGGATCGACTGTGTGGCCAGACGGGCGCTTTGCGGTGAGGACATCGAGTAGCTGCCCGATGTTCTGCTCGCGCGCGACCGCGTCAGGAAGCGCGAAGTTGGCGTTGATCGTGTAGTTGTTGCGGCGGCCCGCTCGTCGGCGCGTGATGTAGCCGGCGCCGGCGAGCTCGGCGACGATCCGATGCGTCGCCCGTTCGGTGATCCCGACGCGCTCGCCGATATCGCGCAGACGCACACCGGGATCACGCGCGATGCACACCAGCACCTGGGCGTGGTTGGTCAGAAACGCCCAACCGGGTGCCGCGTGCTCAGCCATGCACAGGAGCATACCATTTCTTGATTTATCTTTCATGCTAGAATTTTCATCAATGCGGGGACCCGCAGATCCCCCGTCGCAATAAGGAGGTCCGTCATGCTCACCAAGACACGCAGCTCGCCCGTCAAACCCTCCGCTCCGGAAGCGATTGCGAACACGATCAGCGAACCGCTGAACGAGCAGTCACGGGTGCCGCTGCCGAACACCCCTTACGCGCCGGAAGACGTCCCAGCGCCAGGCGGGACCGAGACACGGGCCGAGCACTTTCGCCGCAAGGCGCTCCGAGGGCGCCTTCATGGCTACGCGATCGCAGTCGTCGCGCTCGTCGCGGTGCTGATCGCGCTCGCCGCGTCGAACACGGCACACGTCAAGGTCAACTGGTTGATCGGCAGCTCCCGGGTCTCGCTCGTCTGGCTCGTGCTTGCCGCCGCGCTTCTCGGCTGGGGGCTCGGGTCCATGCTCAGCGCAAGGCTCCACTGGCGCACCCGCGCCCCACGGCCCCCGCATCGGACGGGGTCGTGACGGACTCAGGGCGGCCGACACTTAGCGTGATCCGACCATGAACACCTGGTGATGTCCTCGCAGGTTTCCGACGACGGGGGTGAGCCGCGGCCCGCGGCTCACCTTCACAAGCGCAAGGCGCAGCCGCAGCTACCGCGCGATAAGCGCGGCTGGCAGGTCGCGCCTGCGCCTGACGGTCGCGGCGCCCCGCCGAGCGCGCAACGCCCGGTCCTCCGCAGGCGTGGATTCGTCTGGTTCGCCGTGGCGCTGCTGGCGATCAACCTGTTCTCGGTGTTGCTGTTACGCCCGGCGTCGCAGCCGCGCGTCACGGTCCCGTTCAGCCCATTCTTCATCCGCGAGGTCAATGCGGGCAAGGTGAAGCTGATCACGACCAAGGGCGACACCGTACAGGGCACCTTTACCGCCAAGCTGACCTACCCGCCGGGCTCGAAGACGGCGACAACGCTCTTTGCGACGCAGGTCCCTTCGTTCTGGAACGGCAGCCAGCTCGAGGCGCTGTTGACTGCTAAGGGTGTCGAGATCAACGCCCAGTCGACCACCGCGACGACGTCGCTACTCGCGGAGATCCTGCTCGGCTTCGGCCCGACACTCCTGATCGTCGGGCTGATCGTCCTGTTCATGCGCCGCGCCGCGGCCGGCGGCGGGATGGGTGCGCTCGGCCAGTTCGGTCGCTCGCGCGCGCGCCGCGTCGACGCGGAGACGATCCGGGTGACATTCGCGGATGTCGCTGGGATCGATGAGGCAAAGCTCGAGCTGACCGAGATCGTCGATTTCCTCAAGAGCCCGGATCGATACAGCCGCCTTGGCGGCCGCATGCCTCACGGGGTGTTGCTTTCCGGTGCCCCAGGGACCGGCAAGACGCTGCTCGCGCGTGCCGTCGCCGGCGAGGCACACGCGGCGTTCTTCTCGATCTCGGCGTCGGAATTCATCGAGGCGATCGTCGGCGTCGGTGCCTCGCGCGTGCGCGATCTCTTCACGCAAGCGCGTGCGGCGGCGCCGTCGATCGTCTTCATCGACGAGCTCGACGCGATCGGCCGCTCACGCCAGGGTTCAGCATCGGTGACGGGAGCAAACGACGAGCGCGAGCAGACGCTCGACCAGATCCTCACCGAGATGGATGGCTTCGAGCCGACCGAGGCGACCGTCGTGCTCGCTGCGACCAATCGCCTGGACGTACTCGACTCCGCGTTGCTGCGGCCCGGGCGCTTCGACCGCCGCGTCGCCGTGCAGCCGCCCGATCGCGCCGGACGCGCTGCGATCCTCCGAGTTCACACCCAGGGGATCCCACTCGCCCGAGACGTCGATCTCGACGGACTCGCATCCACTACTCCGGGGATGGTCGGCGCCGACCTCGCCAACCTCGCCAACGAGGCGGCGCTGCTCGCGGCCCGTCGCGATCATCGGCAGGTCGAGATGGCGGACCTCACCGACTCGCTGGAGAAGATCCTGCTCGGCGCGCCGCGCGGCATCCTGCTCTCGGCCGCCGATCGCGAGCGCACCGCCTACCACGAATCGGGGCACGCACTCGTCGGCATGCTGACGCCGGGCGCCGACCCGGTCCGCAAAATCTCGATCATCCCGCGCGGCATGGCGCTCGGCGTGACCCTCTCAACGCCAGACACCGACCAGGTTTCCTACACGCGTGAAGACCTAGAGGGCAAGATCCTCGTTGCGCTGGGCGGCCGCGTCGCCGAGGAGATCGTCTACGGCACGATCACAACCGGTGCGGAATCCGACATCCAGCAGCTCACCTTGATCGCCCGCCAGATGGTTGGCCGCTGGGGCATGAGCGACGCGCTCGGACCCGTCGCCGTACTCCCCAGCGACGCCATCGGGTATCTGCTGCCCGGGGCGCGGGAAACGTCCGAGGCAACACAAGAGCTCGTCGACAGCGAGGTGCGTCGGATCATCGACGACAGTCACCGCACGGTCACGGCACTGCTCACCGAGCACCGTGACCAGCTCGAGGTCTTGGCGCTCGCCCTTCTCAAAGCCGAGACGCTCGACATGGCTGACGCCTACGCCGCCGCGATCCTGCCCGCGCACGTCGCCATCGAGGAACCGCCCAGCGCTCCGGTGCTTCAGGGACTCTGAGCGTCGCCAGACACTAGGGAGGAGCGCGTGGCGGCGTTCTGCGTAGGCATAGATCGGCTCTCGTTGGCCACTATTCCTGGCCTGGTGATGTAGTTCGATGAGGACCGTTCTAGACTGAATCGATCGTGCCAAACCTCTTCCAGCGGCTGAAGCTCGGGTCGGCGGCCTCTAAGCCCGTCGAAGACCCCGTCGACGAATCAAACGAGGCTGACCGTCAGGCCTCCGATCAGCGGGGCAGAGACCAGGCGATCGAAAACGAGGCTTACCGTCAGGCCTCCGATCAGCGGGCCAGAGACCAGGCGATCGAAAACGAGGCTTACCGTCAGGCCTCCGATCAGCGGGCCAGAGACCAGGCGATCGAAAATGAAGCGCACCGCGCGGCCTCCGATCAGCGGGCCAGGGAGCGGGCGATCGAAAACGAGGCTTCTCGTCAGGCCTCCGATCAGCGGGCCAGAGACCAGGCGATCGAGAACGAGGCGCACCATCAAGCAGCGACTGAGGAAGGGCGCCGCCAAGCGAGCGCGAACGAACTGCGGCGTCGGAGCCCGGAGGCGCCGCCGCGCGAGTGACGGGCCACTGCGGGCGACAACAGGCCTCGCATTTGCGGCCGGTTTGCTCACACGCGCGGGCCGGACGCGTCTGAACGGGTGCTATGGTGAGGAGACGTTGCGGCCCACCGTTGGGTCCGCATTAGCGCGATCGCTCGGCTCTCCCTGATCCTCTCTGCCCGGCGGACGCCTTTCCCCTGAGAGGCTCTTAAGGAGCGTGCGCGTGGATGCGGTCGGTGCAACGCCGGCTCCGACGTTGCTACGGCGACGCACGCAGCCGCCGCGTCTATCGGTTGTTGCTCGCGCACGCCCCGCTGGCGACGCCTTGCGCGTGGCGATGCTTGCTCCGCCTTGGATCTCGGTCCCGCCGCCCGGTTACGGTGGCGTCGAGTGGGTCGTGAGTGCCCTAACCGAGGCTCTGGTCGCGCGCGGGCATGCCGTTACTCTCTTTTGCGCACCCGGGTCGGCGTCCACTGCGGAGGTCGTGACGCTGCTGGACGTGCCTCACCCGGACGAGATCGAGCGCTCGCTGTACGAGGTTGACCACGTGGCTCGTGCGTTTGAAGCGATCGAAGCCGCGTCCGCGGGAGACCGGTTCGATGTGATACACGATCACTGCGGCTTCACGGCGCTCGCGATGGCCGATCGGATCGGAACGCCGATCGTGCATACCCTTCACGGACAGTTCACTCCAAGCACCGCCGCGTTCTACACCCGACACGGTCACAAGGCGGTCCTGGTCGGGATCAGTCGCGCACAGCTTGCGGCGGCACCGCCATCGCTCGGGGTATTCGAGACGATCCCGAACCCAATCGACGTCCGGGCGTGGCCGCTGCGTGAGTACAAGGACGATTACCTCTTGTGGATCGGGCGCATGACACCCGAGAAGGGACCGCACCGCGCGATCGCAGCCGCGCGCGCAGCGGGTGTTCCGCTCGTCCTTGCGGGTGTGATCCAACCCGGGCAACAGGCGTTCTTCGACAGTGAAGTGGCGCCGCACATCGATGGTGATCGTGTGCGTTTCGCCGGCGAGGTCGGCGGAGCGCCGAAGCACGCCCTGTTCGCGGGCGCGCGCGCACTGCTGATGCCGATCCGCTGGGAGGAGCCCTTCGGGATGGTGATGGTCGAGGCGATGGCATGCGGCACACCGGTGATTGCCTTCGCCGAGGGGGCAGCGCGCGAGCTCGTTGTCGATGGCACGACGGGGTATCTCGTCGCGGACGAGCAGGCGATGGCTGCGGCGGTCAGCCGGCTCTCCGGCATCGCCCCTCGCGACTGCCGCAGATGGGTCGCCATGCACTGCGACGTCGACGTCGTCGCGAGTGCGTACGAACGGATCTACCGGTCGGTGGCGCTCTGCACGCCGGCGACGGTGGCTAGTGCCTGAGTGCGCTCCGCGCCGGCGCGCAGCCACCGGTGCGATACCGATCGCTTCCAGCCGAGCGCGGTGAGCTGTGGACGAGTCGGAGATCAGCAACCTTGTGAGCCGGCTGGCACGACCCCACAGCTCGGGCGGGGTGGTCGTTGAACGAGCGTCGCTGCTCGCTGAGGGCGCGAACTTCGCCGCCATCATGGATTGGATCCTCGCCCACGGCGGCGTTGCAGAGGCGCCCGGCGATCAACGCGGCGGCGGGCTGCAGGGCATTGCGGCGATCGAGCGCGGCGCGGCATCGGTCGTGACAGCGCGACGCTTCGTGCTCCCGGCGCTCACATCAAATGTGCAAGCCCCAGGTCGATTGGCCGGCCTAGACCAGTTGACGATTCCTGGCTCGGACGCTCCCCGAACGCCGCGCTGAGGGTCAGGCCCGCCGGCGGAGGCGGTCAAGGCCGTCGAGGATCAGATCGAGCCCCCAGGTGAACTCGGTCGCCGGGTCGTAGCCGGAGTCGGGAAGCTTCGTCACGACCTCGGCGAGGTACGGGTAGTCAACGAGCGCGCCGATCGTCTCGGCTCTGGCCCGCGCGGCCTCTCCAGCCGACTCGGGTGTCGCGAAGCCGAGATCCCTTTCCTGGAGGGCGAAGCGTAGATGTAGGCGTCCTGTATCGAATAGGCGTGGACCGCCATCTCGAACGAGAATCCCGCCTCCCGCAGGCAGCGCTCCGGCCACGTTGACGGTCGGCGAGAAAAGTGATATCACTTAGATATTAGTTTTACGTAAGGAGGAGCCATGAGTCAGGACGTCCAGCAAGATCGCCAGCCCGGGGCGGCTGTGGTCGGGCATCTCGGGACCCGCGTCGTCATCCAGGAACGGCCGGCGTGGGCGATCAGCGGTTGGATCGGGGTGCTCGTGATCGCCGGCTGCATCGCCGCGACGATCGTGCTTGCCGGCGGCTCCCCGGCGTGGGTTGCTGTGATTCCGGCGGTCGCCGGGGCTCTGGTCCTGTCCTCGCTGATCATGGTCCAACCCGGCCACACCAAAGTACTGCGGTTCTTTGGCAGCTACGCCGGCACGGTCCGTCGGACCGGGCTGTGGTGGATCGTGCCGTTCGCGGACCGGCGGAGCCTGAGCATTCGCGTGCGGAACTTCGAGACCAATCACCTGAAGGTCAACGACGCGGACGGCAACCCGGTTGAGATCGCGGCGATTGTTGTGTGGCAGGTGGCCGACACCTCGCGGGCGGTATATGCCGTCGATGACTACGTGAACTTCGTCGAGGTCCAGGCCGAGTCAGCGTTGCGTCACGTGGCGACCACCCATCCCTACGACGATCCGGGCGGCGAAGGCACGTCGTTGCGCGGATCGGTCGACGTCGTCGCCGCGGAGCTCGCGCAGGAGGTTGCCCAGCGGGTTGCGACTGCCGGTGTCGAGATCGTTGAGGTTCGGATCAGCCATCTGGCTTACTCCCCGGAGATCGCACAGGCGATGCTGCGCCGCCAGCAAGCCAACGCCGTCGTCGCGGCGCGCTCGCGCATCGTCGAAGGCTCGGTCGGGATGGTTGAGATGGCCCTCGCCCGGCTCGAGCAGCACGGCATCGTCGAGCTCGACGAGGAACGCAAAGCGGCCATGGTGAGCAACCTGCTCGTCGTCCTCTGCGCGGACCAGCCGGCCTCTCCGGTCGTGAACGCGGGCACGCTCTATTCGTGAGCCGCGAGCGCAAGCAGGTGCTTCTGCGCTTCGACCCGGCGGTTCACGATGCCCTCGCTCGCTGGGCCGCGGACGAGTTTCGCAGCCTCAACGCCCAGGTCGAGATGCTGCTGCGTCGCGCCCTCAGCGACGCTGGCCGGATGCCCCGACAAGTAGACCCCGTGCCCCGGCGCGGTCGGCCTCCCAAACGTCGCAGCTGACCGAGCTGACCGAGCTGAGCCGCTGGCCGCCGGCGCCGGCGCGCGTGCTCTGCCCGATCAGAACCGGTCGAGGTCCAGTTCAACGAGACGATTTGCCGCCAACCAGCGCAGCGACTCCTTCAGGGCCTCGACTGAGCTGTAGCGCGGTCGGTACCCGAGAACGTCGCGGGCGCGCTCGATGCTGGCAGCGATGCTGCGACTGACGTGCTCGCGACTGATTCCAGCGTGCTCGACGCCGACCCGCCGCTCGAACTCCGCCCAGTCAACGAGCTCGATCACCGGCTCGCGACCAAACCACCCGGCCACCGCCGCCGCGAGACCGCGCAGCGTCATCGCCTGATCGGAGACCACGTGGAAGCTCGATCCGATCGCGGCTGGTCGATTGAGCGCCAGTTCAAAGGCCTGCGCAACATCATCCGCGTGCACGTGGTGCAGCACGCCCAGTCCGAGGTCGGGCAGCGCCAGCGGCTCCCCTGAAGCCAAACGGCGCCAGACGTCGAGATCGAGGTTACCCGCCGGCGTGATCGACGGCCACGGACCGGTGATGTGCCCTGGATGCAGAACAACGCTCGGCACGCCGCCCGCGCGAGTCTCGCGATGAAGCAGCGCCTCGATCGCTACCTTGGCGGCACCGTACTCGCCAAAGCCCGTCCGCGGCTCATCTTCGGTGACCGGCACGCGTGCGACCGCGCCGTGTACCCAAATCGTGCCGCAGTGCAGCAGCAGCGGACGGGCCGGCCGCAGCGCGTCAACCAGCTGCTGCGCGGACTCGGGCGTGAAGCAGAGCATGTCGATGACGGCATCCGCCGCTAGCGCCGCGATCCGCTCGCCGAACGTCCCGGCTCGGTCCTCGAGCTCACGATCGAGAGTCACACGCTCAACCGCCTGCCACTCGGCGGCCGCGACGTATGGCTCGCGTTCGCCTCGGCTGACGGCCATTACATCGTGACCCGCGCGGACCAGACGCGGGACGAGGTAGCTGCCGACGTGGCCCGTGGCGCCGATCACGACAATGCGGCTCATCACACGAGCTTAAGCGAACGCCGCTGGCAACTATCGGACGTCCCGCGCTGAATGGAACCCGGCGTCCGTAGACGGTGGTCTCATCGCGAACGCCCCATCGAACACTAAACCGCGCGGGCGATCAATTGGTTCCCTTCCGGCACAGAGACCTTGACGCAGCGCGCAATAATGCGCGTGGGGGGGACGCACGGTGCGGCGTGTCAGGAATGATCGTCGGGAGGACGCGATGAACAACCAGCCGTATGTGATCGTCGGCGCGAGCTTGGCCGGTGCCAGGGCAGCAGCCGAGTTGCGCAACCAGGGCTTCGACGGACGCATTGTTCTGATCGGCGCTGAAACCGAGCTGCCGTACGAGCGCCCGCCGCTGAGCAAGCAGTACCTGCGCGGGGAGGTGGAACGGGAGCAGGCGCTCGTGCACGACGAGCGCTTCTACGCTGAGCACAGCATCGATCTGCTACTCGGCACGACTGTCACGGCGATCGACCCCGGCGCCGGGCGTGTAATGCTCGCCGACGGTCCGCCGATCACATTCGACCGGCTCCTGCTGGCGACCGGCGCCCAGCCCCGGACGCTCCAGATCCCGGGGAGCGGGCTCGGCGGTGTCTACTACTTGCGCGAGATGGCCGACTGCGACGCCCTGCGTGAGAGGTTTGCCGCCGGTGGACATGTCGTCGTGCTCGGCGCCGGGTGGATCGGCTCGGAGGTTGCCGCTTCGGCGCGTCAGTGCGGTCTCGAAGTAAGCGTGATCGACCCGCACCCGTTGCCTAACGAGCGGATCTTCGGCCGCGAGATCGGCGAGTTCTACCGCGACGTTCACGCTCAGCACGGCGTGGAGTTGCTGTTGGGCGATGAGGTCGCGGAGCTCGAGGGTGACGGCGCCGTCCGCCGCGTGCGCACCGGTTCCGGGCGGAGCGTTGACTGCGACTTCCTCGTGATCGGAATGGGCGTCGCACCACGAGTTGATCTCGCCCGCGACGCGGGTTTACCGATCGACAACGGGGTCGTCGTCGACGAGCAGTTGCGCACCAGCGCCGCAAACGTGTTCGCAGCCGGCGACGTGGCAAATGCTTGGCATCCGTTCTACGAGCAGCGAATCCGGGTCGAGCACTGGGCGAACGCGCGCAACCAGGGACCCGCCGCAGCACGAGCGATGCTCGGTCAGGCGATCAGCTACGAACGCATCCCGTACTTCTTCTCCGATCAGTACGACGTCGGCATGGAGTACTCCGGCTACGCGCCCGAGTGGGACGAAGTCGTGTTCCGCGGTGAGCGCGACGACGGTGAGTTCATCGCGTTCTGGCTGGCGGGAGGCGTCGTCGTCGCGGGCATGAACGTCAACGTCTGGGACGTCAACGAGCACATACAGGCGCTCGTCCGCGCCCGTCAGCCAGTCAACGTGGGAGCGCTGGTAGATGCCGACACCCCGCTCGAAGAACTCGCGGTGGGGCCACCAACCGGGTCGTGATCAGTCAGTGCGGGAACGCGCCCGAGCCTCACCGGCTCGAGCGCGTTCCTTGTTCACGGTACGTGCCGCAATCTCCTCGGCCCGCTGCTCGGTGACGCCCTGATTGAGCTCGCTCTCTTTGATGTGCTCGTATTGGCGAGCACGCTTCGAGCTCTTGGCAACGCCGCGTGGCGGCACGTTCCTCTCCTTTCACATGTGAGCGGAGCCGATCAAGATCAGAACTGACCCCGATCTTCTTCCATGTAGCCCAAGTACGTCCCCCCAGCACGCGACGGCCAAACTTCCAATTCAGCTCGGGCTGGCGACGCCCGCAGGCGGCTTCACGCGCTGCAAAGTGGCGATCCTCCTGGCGTCGATCAGGAAGACGTCGAGTGAGAGGCAATCCTCCAAGGTCACCATTCTCTGCGGTGTGCCCGCGCTGTCGAGCACGCAATAGAGTCGAGAGCCATCAGTGAGATACGTGTCAGCAGGGACGTCGATCTCCTGGCGGTGAATGGTTTAGTTGCGCATGGCACCTCCACTACGAGGCAGTCTTTGCTGCCGCGTGAGTTGATACCCCTCGCGGAGAGCTTCTAAGCACGCCATCTTGATTGACTCACGCTCAAGCCGGGTATCGCGTTTCCCCGATTACACGAGAACGTTGACTGGAGGTCGATGATGAGTCCGAAACCTTCGCTTGCGGCAGTTTGCCACACTCCCGGCCTCGGCGCCGCGGAAGCAGAGCACGGTCTTGCCGAAGCCAAGCGGAAGCTGGATGTGGGCCGGGATCGGGTCGGGCTGGCCGCTGCGCAGCGCGTCGATGAGATGCGCGACGAGGCGGACGCGCTCGCGCGCGTCGCCCGCAAGCGTGCCCGTCGGATCCGCAAGCGTGCGCGCAAGCGCCTACGGGCCGCACCCCTCCGCTGGCGTATCGCGACGACTGTCGGCGCTGGTATCGCGGCCGTCGCAATGGTCGCGACTTTGCCGCGCGGCCCGCTGACGAGCACTGGTCTGCTCGTACGCAGACGAGCCAGCGCCGCCGTCAAGCAGCTGACCGGTGGTCGCAGGGAGTCAAAACAACCTGTGGGTTCGATTCGCGGGCCGGCGGGTACAAGAAGTGTGGCACACGCACCAGCTTCATGGCGGCGTGCAACTCGCTTGGAAAGGGGTGAAAAGGATGGTCGCACTGATAGTGCTGTTACTGATCTTGGCGCTCTTCGGAGGGCTCGGGTTTGCTGTGCATGCACTGTGGTTCGTTCTGATCGCAGCCGTCCTGCTGTGGGCGATCGGCTTTTTCGTCGGTGCCGCCGATACCGGCCTCGGCTCCGGCCGCAGGCACTGGTACGGACGCTGGTAGTCGCGCCGCGAGGCTCCCGGATTATGTGTACGTCCGGGAGCCTCGCTCGCACTGTCATCGCCGCGGCGCAACGCGTCGAGCACTACGAGATTGCGGCCTACGGCACCGCCCGAACGCTTGCCGATGAGCTTGGCTACGCGGATGCGAAACAGCTGCTCAATGAGACTCTCCACGAGGAGAGCGAGGCGGATGCGCTGCTCACGAAGGTCGCGACCGGCGGCCTATTCCGCAGCGGCATCAACGCAACCGCGAATAGCGACGCTGCGTAGACCGGGCCTGGACGTGCCGCCGCCTTTTCTGCGGCACGTCCAGGCACCTGCGTCGCGGTCGTACTACCTTTCCTTCCGGCCTCGCTGACATACTGCGCCGGCGAGCTGGATGGCTCCTAGCCGTCCGCGCTGAGAGGAAGGGGCAAATCGATGGCGCTTGATGATGCCGCGTCAAGTGGAGCGGCGAGCTCTCTGACAGAGATTCAGCTGCTGTGTATTCGCTGCTTGCTCGCTAATACGTCCGAGCGAATCTGGTTCAAGGATCGAGATAGCAGGATCCTGCTTGTCAACGAGGGCTGGCTACAGTCCATCGCCGCTGGGCTCATGCTCGAGGAGGCTATTGGCAAGAGCGACGCTGACTTCTTCAGCAGCGTCCATGCGACGGCTGCGTTCGAGGACGAGCAGCGCTTGATCCAGACCGGAGAGCCGCTGCGTGACGTCCTCGAGCTTGAGACCTACGAGAACCGGCCTGACGCGTGGGTCTCGACGACGAAGCTGCCCCTGACAAACCCCAGCGGGGAGATCATCGGCACGTGGGGCTACTCGCGCGATGCGACCGCGCAGGCAGAGGCATTGCAAGCGCTCGAGGCAAGCCGTGAGGGAACCGCTCGCGGGCTGGCCGTGATCGTCGAGGTCATCGACGGTTTCGCGCATCTCAGCGAGATGACGCGCAACGTGTCGGAGCTGCTCGACCGCGTCACCGAAGGTGAGCTGCGTGACATTTCGAGCGTCTCGACCATCATCGATGACGTGGCGGGGCGAACCAAGCTGCTCGCGCTCAACGCCGCGATNNGGCGAGCACGGCCGCGGCTTCGCGATCGTGGCTGACGAGGTCGGCCGGCTGGCCGCGGAGACGGCCGAGCAGACCGCGCGGATCGCCGCGACGATCGGGCGCATCGAAGCCGAGATGAGCGGAGTTCGCGAGGCAGCGACCGCGGCGCTCGAGCGCGCTGGGACGGGGGCGGCGCAGGCCGGAGAAGGACGCCAGGCGCTCGAACAGCTGACCACTGTCCTCGAATCCCAGATCAAGCGCCTGCGGCTGCCGGTCAGTCAATAGCGGCACAAGCGCTCAGCGGCGCAAACGCGATGGGGCGGCGGCGCTTTCGCGCCAGAAACGGCATGTGGTCGGCGCNNGCGCTAGCCGACCACATGCCGTTGCAGAGAGAGGGACATCGCTGGTCCGACCAACGGCCGGACCAGCGCGCACTCTAGAACTTGTACTGCTTGTAATTCTGCGTGAACTCGAGCGGCTGCGAGAAGACGATCGTGTTCTTCGTCGCGCCGGTCACTGCATTCGTCGTCGATGCCACGGTCCACTTGCTGGGTGCACTGACAGACTTGCAGTTCACGCTCGGGCACGTGAATGAGCTGCCGGCATGCATCTTGCCTTTGACTGCAAGCGCTGCTACGCAGTCAATGAGCTCCCCCTGGCCGATCTCGTTTCAGTGCGGGTCATCCGAGGTCAACGCGATAGCCTGCACATGCTTCGAGTTACCTGCCTGTATGTCCGAGACCTGTGTGGATGTAGTGCAACACAGGTACACCTCCTACCTCTCGTGTCTAGGCGCATTCCATGCCGGCGAGGGTCGCGAGGCGCTCGAGCAGCTAACCCAGCTGCTCGCCGTGGATTTCGCCCGGACGCAGATCGCGACCAATTAGGCCGGCGTTCCCTCGCCGGCGCACCGATACGATGGGGGAAGAGCTTTGATCGAGGATCGATGCCGAGACACATAACAAGAGCGACGCTCCTCGTGAGCGCCACCGCGTGCGTCGCGCTAATTGTTGCTGCCGGCGCGCTCGCTGCGCCGCGCTCGCCGCTGACGAACTACGTCGTACAGGGCCACGACGAGACGGGTTTCGCTCCGTCGGCAAAGCCGCTGAAGTACACGACGGCGGCCGAATGGGGCGCCGCGCTCGGCCCCAAGGCAACGGCGACGCCGCGGCTCGCCAAGGAAGGCTTCGTCGAGGCGCTCGCCCAGCCGACCGCGTACACCGCTAATGAGACCTCTGGAGCCGGCGTCTCCTGGGTCGTCGAGGTCGGCTCCGCCGCCAAAGCGAGCAAGGAGGCGGCAGCCGACCTCACTCGCCTCGAGGTGGGCGGCGATGGCACGAGCGTGGCCAAGCGCTACTCGCTGAAGGGGATTCCAGGCTCTCACGCGTGGATCGACCAGGCCCCGGTCGAGGAAAACTTCTACTCAGCTAACGCGATCTTCACCGAGGGCAGCTGTGTACTGCTGGTCGGTGTCGAGCGCTCGGCCGGCGGCTCGTTGAGCAATGTCATGGGCCCAGTCCAGGCCGCGGCGACGAGCATCCTCAAGCGCACGCACCGACGCTGCCCGTAGTCGCGGACACGGCAGGCTGGTGTTAGGCCTTCGCGAGCAGACGTCTGCGCCCGTGCGAGTTCCATGCTCGCGGCGCCGACATCGCTGATCGGGTGTTGACGGCGGACCAAAACGACGTGTGGCCAGCCCGAAGGCCGACCACACGCATGAGAGAGATGGAACCACCGGCCGGCTCTGCCCTTACAGAGCCGGCCGATTAGCTTCTTAGAAGTTGTACTGCTTGTAGTTGGAAGGAGTGAATTCCAGCGGACCCGAGAAGATGATCGTGTTCTTCGTAGCGCCCGTTGTCTTGCTCGCAGCCTTTGCAACGGTCCACTTGCCAGGAGCGTTCAGTGACTTCCAATTAACGCCCGGGCACGTGAACGTGGTGCCGGCCTTGATCTTGTTCTCAACTGCCAGCTCAGAGACGCAGTCGATCAGCGCGCCCTGGCCGATCTCGTTCCAAAGGAACAAGCCCTGCATCGACCCATTGGCGTAGTACGTCGCGTTCGGCGCGGGGTCGCCGATGCCGAAGACGCCGATCTTGCCAGAGTCGCTGAGGTCAGAAACGGCCTCAGCGGTACCGACGACGGCTGCGCCGTCGATCGGGATGATCGCCTTGATGGTCGGGTTCGAGTGAATCATCGACTCAGCCGCGGTCAGCGAGGTCGCGGTGACGGACTGGCCGTAGCCGATGATCTGGCCGAAGTTCCCGCCGTTGAGCTGCGGGTAGTTCGTCTTCGCGTAGGATTCCATCGCGCCAATCCAGGCGAGCTGGATCGTGGCGTCAGGCGTCGAGGACATGATCCCGATCGTCGACGACGATCCCGCGAACTTCACCGCCGCCTTGAGAACGCCTGCGGCGATCGTGTTGTACGCGGTGTCCTGGATGAAGAAGTTACGCGCGCTCGGGACGTCCGAGTCGAACGTAACGACCTTGATGCCGGCCTTCATCGCCGACTGGAGAGCCGTCGCCGGGACCTGCGGGTCGTCCGAGGTCATCGCGATGACCTTGACGTGCGCCGCGATGGCCGCCTGAATGTCGCTGACCTGGCCGGTCGCCGAAGCGCTCGCCGGCCCACCATAGGTCGGCTTGCAAATATTGAACGTCTTCGCGTACTGATCTGCGCCCTTCAGGTTCGCCTCGAACACTGGCAGGCCCTGGAGCTTGAACTCCAGCAGCATCTTGATGCAGCCGCCCTTCGCGCTGGCGGTCGTCGTACTAATGGTGCCGAACGCGGCACCCGCAGCAAGCACGGCAACGCCACCGGTCGCAAGAGCGATCCGGCCACGCGTACGCAGCTTACGGATTGAGTGCAACACAGTTACTCCTCTCTACCTCCATCTCGTGATTTTCTGATCGTGACAAGTTCTAGCGTTACTCGGTTCACGTCGCGCCGGTACCGGGCGCGTCGCCCGCGTCGGCGTGTGCGCTCGTGGGGCTCCCCGGTCCGAACCGCGCCAGGGTTTTCGCGCGAAAGCTGACCCCCTGCCGGCGGTCGACTATGCCCTTGATGGTGAGCGCGGCGAGAAGCAGCGTGCCTGGCGCGATGAGGGTGGCCCAGGTGTCGTTGACGTTGTCTTGCAGCAGGCCTGGCGCCAGCCAGCCCATGACGAATGTCGCGATGATCACGCCCGGCACGCGGCCGCCGCCGCCGAAGATGTCGACGCCGCCGAGGACGACGCAAGTGATCGCCGTGAGGAGCAGCGTGGGCGCGAGGTCGTCGCGAGCGGTGCCGTAGTTCGCGGCGATGCACATGCCGGCGACGGCGGAGAAGGTCGCTGAGAGAACGAAGGCCTTGACGCGCGTGGCCGAGACGCGCACGCCGGCGTAGGCGGCCGCTTGACGGTTATGCCCGACGAGGACGAGCTGGCGGCCGAAGCGCGTGCGGTGAACGACCAGCGTCGCGATGACCGCCAGGACGGCGAAGACGATCAGCTGGTTGGGGATCTGGATCGTCCCGGAGATGTCGCCGCTGCCGAGCGCCGAGTCGTAGCTGTGCGGGAAGCCGTAGGGCGGGACGGGGCCCTCCCAGGCCACTGCGGCGCTATTGAGGATGAATCCGCCCGCGAGTGTCACGAGCAGCGACTCGAGCTTGAAGTACGTGATCACCAATCCCTGGATCAGGCCGATCACGGCGCAGAGCGCGATCGAGAGCACGGTGGCGATCCAGATATTCATGCCGCCGATGTGGAACTCGGCCATCATGATGCCGGCGAAGGCCGCCATGTACCCGACGGACAGGTCGATGTCGCCGGTGAAGATCACGAACATGACGCCGAGCGCGATCATCGACGTGAACAGGAAGCTTTCGCCGTAGCCGAGGAAGCTGTACGAGGTGCCCCATCCCCCACCCCAGAAGGTCGAAATGCCGAAGTTGAAGTAGAGGAGCTCTGCGACGAGCAGGACGACAAGCGAGATCATCCAGCGGTCGTCGGTGTCGAAGCGGCGACGGCGCACTACGTGTTGGGTCTCGGCGACAACACTCACGACGAGGCCTCTTGCTGAACGGGTTTATGGCCGCCGAGCACAGAGCGCAGCGCCTCGCTTACGGACCTTCCCTGCCGGTTCTGGTAGGCGTCGATCAGGATCGCCACAAGCAGCAGCACGCCGACGCCGGCCGACTGCCATTGGTAGGCGATGCCCGCGACGATCACCCCTTCGAGCGCGACCGTGAGGAAGATCGCCGCGAAGAAGCTGCCGACCACGCCGCCCTTGCCGCCGGTCAGCGTCGTGCCGCCGATCAGCCCGCACGCGATCGCCTGGAGCTGGATCGAGATCTCGCTGCCGGTGTTGTAGCCGGCCGAGCCGACCTGCACGACGTAGATCAGTCCAGCGAGCCCAGCCAGCATCCCGCACACCGTGTAGGCCGAGATCTCGATCGCCTTCACGCGAATCCCGGCGCGGAAGGCGGCCTCGGCATTGGCGCCGAAGGCGTAGATCGAGCGTCCCCAGCGCGTCCGCCAGAGGATGAGCGCCATGGCAATCGTGACGAGCACTCCCGGGACCAGGATGTAGGGGACATCGGGGAGGAAGTCGTGTGTGCCGAGGTTGATCCACGAGGTTGGCAGCGTCACGACCGTCCGCGAGTTGCAGATGAGCTGCTCGATCCCGCCGTAGACGGTGAAGGTGCCGAGCGTTGCGATGATCGGCGGGATCCGCGCATAGGTCACGAACAGCCCGTTCACGAACCCCAGGCCGATGCCGATCGCGAGCGCTAGTGGCAGCATCGACAGCACCGAGACGTGGGAGTCTTGGGCGATGAAGCCCGTCGAGACCGCAGCGATCCCGAGAACCGGCGCCACGGACAGATCGATCCCGCGCACAAGCATCACGACCGTCTCGCCGACCGCGACCACGGCCAACGGCATGGCGCTGGCGAGGAGGAACGAGATGTTTCCTTGCAGCGCGAAGTGGGGCTGCGCCGCGGACGTGAGCCCAAAGATCGCGAGCGTCACGACGACCAGCATCGGCTCGCGCCGGCGCAGCGTGCGGCTAAGCAGTGGGGCGCGCCGGGGTTCGTCCACCGCTAGCTTGCCGGCCGAAGCTTCAGTCGCGCTCACTTGCCCCACCGCCAACGACCATTGCGCCGAGCCGCTCCAGCGTGATCTCGTCGCCCGTGACCTCACCGACGATCCGCCCTTCGTAGATCGCGAGCACGCGGTCGCACAGAAGCACGAGCTCCTCGAGCTCGGAGGAGATCATCACGACGGCGACGCCGCTGTCGCTGATCGTGTCGATGATCCCGTAGATGTCGACCTTTGCCCCGACGTCCACGCCGCGCGTCGGCTCGTCGAAGATCGCCACTTTGGGCTCGGCGAGCAGCCAGCGCGCGAACATCGCGCGCTGCTGGTTGCCGCCCGACAGGGCCTTCATCGGCACATCGAGCGAAGGAGCGACGACGCGGGTCCGCCTGGCTGCCTTCTCGGCGACCTCCACCTCGGCTCGCGGGTGGAGCAGCTGCCCGCGCTTGGGGAGGTGCGGCACGAACGCCGCCGTGATGTTGCGCACCACCTCAACGTTGGCGAAGACGCCGTTGTGCCCGCGATCCTCAGGCAGGTAGATCAGACCGGACTCGATCGAGCTCGACGGGCTGCGGTGAGCGTAAGGCTTACCGGCGAGCAGGACGGTGCCGCTTGCCCTGCGCATCCCAAACACCGATTCCGCGGTCTCGGTGCGACCGCTGCCGACCAGTCCGGCGAGCCCCAGCACCTCGCCACGGCGGGCCATGAAGCTGATGTCGGCGAAGGCCCCGTCCGGAGCACCGAGGTCTTTGAGCTCGAGCACCGCCTCGGCGCCCGACAGGTCGCGCTGGCGACGCTGGCGTACGGCGATCTCGTGCCCGACCATCGCCTCGACGAGCTGCCTGTGCGAGGTCTGCTTCGGATTGTCGAAGTGTGCGACGACTCGCGAGTCGCGCAGAACCGTGATGCGGTCGCTGATCGCCAGCACCTCTTCGAGGCGATGGCTGATGAAGGCGATCGTGAAGTTGCGCTCACGCAGACGGCGCATCAGCTCGAACAGGACATCCGCCTCGCGCGCCGTCAGCGGCGAGGTCGGCTCGTCGAAGAAGATCACGTTGCAGCGGTGCGCAAGCGCTCGAGCGCATTCGAGCAGCTGCTGCTCGGCGATTGAGAGCTGCGAGGCGGGCGCCCACGGGTCGATGTGAAGCCCAACCTGCTGGAAGTAGGCCCCGGCACTACTCTCCATCGCCTTCCAGTCAACCGAGAAGGCCATCGACCCGCGCGGGATGATGCCGACGAAGAGGTTCTCGAGCGCCGACAGCGTGAGCATCAGCGACGGCTCCTGCGGCACGAGGTAGATGCCGTGACCGATTGCCGTGCGCGGTGTCAGGCCGCGCAGGTGCGTGCCGTTGAGGACGAGGTCGCCCGAGTCCTGCGGATGGATTCCCGCCATCACTTTGAGCATCGTCGACTTGCCGGCGCCGTTCTCGCCGACCAGCGTGTGGATCTCACCGGGCTCGATTGTGACCGAGGCGCCCGTGAGGGCGTTCGCGCCACCAAACGACTTCGTGATCGTGCGCGCTTCGTAGCGAGCGGGGGCGTACTCCTCGGCAGTCCTGTCCGAGGCCAAGGCGGCCGCGGCGCGCGCGCGTTTGACGATCACGCTCATCGCGCTGCCGCTCGCTCAGGTGTTGGGGCGCAAAGAACCCCGCGACTACGCATGCAGCGCCCGCTCCTTTTCCACCCACCACAAGCCGACCAAGGCATTGCAAACGCATCTAAGCATACGTATGCAGTCGCCGTCAACCAGGGTCTACAAACCGAACGAACGGCTATCTTCCTACGTGTTTTGGGGTGCAAACCTCCTACCTTTTCGCTCAAGCGATAATCTCCGGCGCGGTCCGGCACAAGTGGATTCCGGCAACGAAACCGGTAGCGCGAGAGCTAGTTCCATGACCTGTTGCTGTGGCGCCAAAAGCAGATGAGCAACCGTCGCGGCACCGCTGCCCCATTCGATCGATCCCGCCACCGGGCGCCGACGATGAAGGACATCGCGGAAACGGCCGGCGTGGCCCAGAGCACGGTGTCGCGCATCCTCAATGACGCGCCTGTGCTGATCCGCGTATCCGATGAGACGCGTGAGCGTGTGCGTGCGATTGCCGAGCAGATGGGCTATCAGCCGCACCCGTTCGCCCGCTCGTTGCGAGGCGCGCCGACGATGCTGCTCGGCGCTGTCGTACGCGACATCACCGATCCCTTCTTTGCCGGTGCGATCGAGATGCTTTCGCTGAAGGCGAAGGCCCACGGTTACTCGGTCGTGCTCGGCCACGCGCTTGCGACCGCGGACGAGGCGATGGCCCTCACCGCGGTGCTCGAGGCACGTCAGTGCGACGCGATCGTGCTGCTCGGCGATCTGCGCGAGGAGCCGCGGCTGCTCGACGATCTCCACAGCTGTCACGTGCCCGTCGTCGCTCTGTGGCACGGGTCGGAAGGTCCCAGTCTCGGCTTTCCGACGGTCAGCGTCGACAACCGCAGCGGCGTGCGAGCCGCGCTGGGACATCTCACTGGATTGGGGCACCGGCGCATCGCCTTCCTGGGCCCGGACGTGCTCGGGGACATCCGTGAGCGCGAGGGCGCTTACCGGGATTACCTCGTCCGTGCACGGATTCCGCTCGGCGGCCGATACATCCGGCACGTCCCCAACACCGTCGACGGCGCGGGCGACGCGCTCTGCGAGCTAATGGCACTGCCTGAGCCACCTACGGCGGTTTTCGCGGCGACGGACATCATCGCGGTGAGCGTGATCCACGCTGCCTTCGTGCACGACGTCGCCGTGCCGGCGCAACTGTCGATTGTCGGCTTCGACGACATCCCGTTTGCGGCCGCGACCGTCCCGAGTCTCACGACGCTCAAGATGCCTGTGGAGCGCATCGTTACGGCCGGCGTACGGTTTGCGATCGGGCGGGTCCCAGACAGCATTCCGCGGCTCGTTTACAAGCCCAAGCTCATCGTGCGAGCATCGACTGCGCCACCCCCTCACGAGGGCTGAACAGTGTGGCGGGCACGCAACTGGACGGGAACTGCATACGTATGCTTAGATGCGTTTGCAATGGTGGCGGCGTCCGTCGAGGAAGAGACCGCGCACCGTGCCTGAGCACCAACGGGCATATGCGATCGGGATCGATTTCGGCACCGAGTCGGGACGCGTCGTGGTCCTCGATCTCCACGGCGGAGCCGAGCTCTCCTGCGAGGTTGTGCCGTATCCAAGCCTCGTTATCGACCGCGTGCTCCCGTCGACGCGCGAGTCGCTTGCCTATGACTGGGCTCTCCAGGATCCGGACGACTGGCAGCTCGTCGTGGACCGGGGGGTGCCGGCGGCGATCGCGACGGCCGGCATCGATTCGGGCGAGGTCATCGGCATCGGTGTCGACTTCACGTGTTGCACGGTGCTGCCGGTCGCGGCGGATGGCACGCCGCTCTGCCGCCTTGACCAGTGGCGCTCGCACCCGCACGCCTGGCCCAAGCTATGGAAGCACCACGCGGCGCAATACGTCGCTGATCGACTCAACGAGGTCGCGCACGAGCGCAGCGAACCGTTCATCGCGCGCTACGGCGGCAAGATCTCCTCCGAGTGGTATTTCCCCAAGCTGATCCAGATCTGGCTCGAGGATCGCGAGGTCTACGAGGAGAGTGCGCGTTTCATCGAGGCGCTCGACTGGATCGTCTGGTACATGAGCGGCAACGAACGGCGCGCGGCCTGCTCAGCGGGGTACAAGGCGCTCTGGTCACCCGACGACGGGCTGCCGCCGGTCGACTACTTCACGGCTGCCTATCCCGGCTTCGACGATCCGGCGGCCAAGCTCGGGACAGAGTTCTTTGCGCTCGGCACTGCCGCCGGGACGCTGCGCGAGGAGGTCGCCGCCAGGCTCGGCCTGAACACCTCGGTCGCGATCGCCGTGGGCAATGTCGACTCGTTCGTCTCGACGCCTGGCTGCGGCGTCACCGATCCGACGACCTTCGTGATCGTCATCGGCACATCCATCTGCGACGTCGTCGTGCACGACGACCAGGTCCTCGTGCCGGGAATCACCGGCGTCGTCAAGGAAGGCGTTCTTCCCGGTATGTACGGCTACGAATCAGGCCAGCCCGCCGTAGGCGACATGCTCGCGTGGTTTGTCGGCCTGTTCGACGCCGACCGCAACGGGACGCGCTACGCCGAGCTCGAGCGCGAAGCGGCGCAGGTTCGCCCGGGGTCGACTGGCATGCTCGCGCTGGACTGGTGGAACGGCAACCGCACGATCCTCGCTGACGCAGATCTCAGCGGCGTCATCGCCGGGCTCACGCTTCGCACGCAGCCGGCTGAGATCTATCGCACCCTCCTCGAATCGATCGCCTTCGGCAGCCGTCGGATCATGGACAACTTCGAGGACCACGGGTTGCGTCTCGAGCAGATCGTCGCGTGCGGCGGCATCGCCGAGAAGAGCCCGCTGACAATGCAGCTGCTGGCGGATACGAGTGGCCGGCGCGTCGTTGTCCCCGCCTCCACCCTGATCCCGGCGCGCGGCGCCGCCCTCTTCGGGGCGGTCGCGGCGGGGCGCGAGGCGGGCGGGTTCGGCGACATCATGGAGGCGATCGAAGCCCTCTCGCCTGGAGTCGGCGCAACCTATGAGCCGGACCCCAAGGCCGTCTCGATCTACGAGGACGTCTACCGGCTCTACCGCGAGCTCCACGACAGCCTGGGGCGGGAGCACGTCGAGTTGCTCCACGGGCTCAAGCGCATCCGCGAGCAAGTCAACGCTCGCGAGACGGTGCCTCTGTGAGCGTGATCGACGAGGCGCGAGCACAGCTCGCCGAGTTGCACGCGGAGCTGCCGCGCAACGGGCTCGTTGCCTGGACCAGCGGCAATGTCTCGATGCGCGTGCCCGGCGCGGACATCGTCGTGATCAAGCCGAGCGGACTCGGCTACGACGAGCTGACGGCCGAGAAGATGGTCGTCGTCGACCTTGCCGGGAATGTGCTCGAAGGAGACCTCGCGCCCTCCAGTGACACTGCGACCCACCTCTACGTGTACCGCTCACTCGACCATGTCGGTGGCGTCGTGCACACGCACAGCCCGTACGCCACGGCGTGGGCTGCTTGCAACCGTGCGATTCCCTGCGTGCTGACGGCGATGGCCGACGAGTTCGGCGGCGAGATCCCGATTGGCCCGTTTGCTCGAATCGGCGGCGAGGAGATCGGCATCGGCGTCGTTGCGACGCTCGAGGGCCATCGCTCGCCGGCGGTGTTGATGCGCAATCACGGCGTGTTCACGATCGGCAGGAGCGCTCGCGACGCGGTCAAGGCGGCCATCATGTGCGAGGACGTCGCGCGGACGGTCCTGCTCGCGTGCACACTCGGCGAGCCGCTCGCACTCGGTCAGGACGACATCGATGCTCTGTATGACCGCTACCAAAACGTCTATGGCCAGCGGCCGCTAGACGCAACCACCAGCCGGAGGCCGGAATGATGGGCAAGGATCTCGAGCAGTACGAGATTTGGTTCGTGCCGGGCAGTCACGCCCTGTACGGCGATGTCGCGCTTGGACACGTGGATGAGCATGCGCGTGAGATCGCGGCGGCGCTCGACGGCGCACCAGAGATCCCGGTGCGCGTCGTCGTCAAGCCGGTCGTCATCTCGGCGGACGCGATACGCAAGGTGTGCGCGGAGGCCGACGGCACGGACAGCTGCGTCGGGGTGATCGTTTGGATGCACACGTTCTCGCCCGCCAAGAACTGGATCGCCGGCCTCGGTGCGCTGCGTAAGCCGCTGCTGCATCTGCACACCCAGTACCGCGCCGAGCTGCCGTACGGCGACATCGACATGGACTACATGAACCTTCATCAATCGGCGCACGGCGACCGCGAGTTCGGGTTCATCGCGACTCGCATGGGCGTCGCGCGCAAGATCGTGGTCGGCCACTGGAGCGAGCCGGTGACGCGGGCGCGGATCGCCGCCTGGTCGCGCGCCGCCTGCGGTTGGCACGAGGCTCAGAACCTGAGCACCGTCCGTTTCGGTGACAACATGCGCAACGTCGCGGTTACCGAGGGCAACAAGGTCGGCACGCAGATGCAGCTCGGTGTGGCCGTGAACACCCATGGCGTCGGTGACCTCGTCGACTCGATCGCGGCAGTGAGCGACGCGGCGATCGACGAGCTGATTGCCGACTACGAGGCTTCCTACACGCTCGTGCCGGCGCTCCAATCCGGTGGTGCGAGCCGCGATGCGCTGCGCGAGGCCGCGCGCATCGAGGCGGGCCTGCGCTCATTCCTCGAGACCGGGGGGTACGGCGCCTTCACGGACACCTTCGAGGACCTTCACGGCCTGCGTCAGCTACCCGGGATAGCGACGCAGCGCCTGATGGCCGAGGGCTACGGCTTCGGCGCCGAGGGTGACTGGAAGACCGCGGTGCTGCTGCGGATCATGAAGGTGATGGCCACCGGCCTGACGGGGGGTACGTCCTTCATGGAGGACTACACATACGACCTCGCCGCGAAGCCACCGCTGATCCTCGGGGCGCACATGCTCGAGGTTTGTCCGTCGATCGCTTCCGCCAAGCCCTCGTGCGAGATCCACCCGCTGGGGATCGGTGGCAAGGAGGATCCGGTTCGCCTGGTCTTCGACGCGGCCACCGGTCCCGCGATCGTCGTCGCTGTGCTCGACATGGGCGAGCGTCTGCGCTTTCTACTGAACGAGATTGACGTCGTCGCGCCGCCTCGGCCGCTGCCGAAGCTACCGGTCGCCCGTGCGCTCTGGCAGCCGAAGCCCGATTTCGCAACCGCGTGCGAGGCGTGGCTCGCGGCGGGCGGACCACACCACACGGTTTTCACGAGCGCTCTGGATACTGAAGCGATCGTTGACTTCGCGACGATCGCGGGCGTCGAGCTGCTCCGCATCGACGAGCGAACGACGATTCGCGACTTCCGCAACGAGCTCAACTGGAATCAGGCGTATTACCGCCTGGCGCAGGGCTTCTGAGCGACGCGGCGGCGGTTCCCCTCGCCGGGGCAACCAGGCTATCGCGATCGTGCGATCTGCCGATAAGAGAGCTGCAGCTATCAGGCGGCATGCGCGACGGTGCCCAAATCACGACGACAACCACCGCAGCACAGCCCACGCGAAGAGATCGAGCGCCTGTGCATGCGAAACCTGCTCGCTAACACGCAGGAGCGCCTTTACTTCAAGGATCTCGAGAGCCGTTTCATCGCCGTGAGCCAAGGGTACGTCGACGGGCTCGCACGTGGGCGCTCGGTCGCGGACGTAATCGGCAAGACCGACTTCGACATCTTCAGCCGGCCGCACGCCGAGGCCGCTTACCTCGACGAGCAGCGGGTGATCGAGACCGGTCAGCCGATGCGCGCGAAGATCGAGCGCGAGACGTTCGAGGATCGCCCAGACGCGTGGGTCTCGACGACGAAGATGCCGTTGTGCGACGAGCGCGGTGAGATCGTCGGCACGTTTGGGATCTCGCGTGACGTCACCGCTCAGATCGAGGCCGAGCAGGAGCGCAACCGGATCAATGCCGAGCTGGCGATCGCGCGCGACGCGGCGCTCGAGGCCTCGAACCTCAAGTCGGCGTTTCTCGCGAACGTGAGCCATGAGATCCGCACGCCGATGAACGGAGTGCTTGGCATGACCGAGCTCCTCCTCGACACCGAGCTGACCAGCGAGCAGCGCGCGCGGGTGGTGCAGATCGTCAGCTCTGGCGAGCAGATGCTGGGGATCCTCAACGATGTCCTCGACCTGTCGAAGATCGAGGCCGGGCGGCTCGAGCTCGATGTCGCCGACTTCGACCTACTCGCGGCGATCAACGACACCTGTGTGATCACGAGCGCGCCTGCGCGCAGCAAAGAGCTCGAGCTCGAAGTGAGATTCGTCGGTCCGGTGCCGCGCTGGGTTCGCGGTGATGCGCGCCGGCTGATGCAGATCGTCTTGAACCTCGTGACGAACGCGGTGAAGTTCACCTCCGAGGGCAAGGTGACGGTCACTACTTCGGCGCAGGCGACTTCCGCTGGTCGGAGCCGCGTGCGGATCGAGGTTGCGGACAGCGGGATCGGGATCGAGCCGGGTTTCCTTGGTCACCTCTTCGACGCGTTCACGCAGGCCGACGTGACGACGACGCGAAACTACGGGGGCACCGGCCTCGGCCTCGCGATATCGCGCGAGCTCGTCGAGATGATGGGCGGGACGATCAGCGCGACCAGCGAGCCCGGCGTCGGGAGCACGTTCCGCGTCGAGATCGAGCTCGAACACGCGCGTTCGGCTGGACACGAGCCGGACGCCGGCGCGGCCGAGACGACTGCCTGGCACTTTGCGCCACACGTGCTCGTCGTCGAGGACAGCCCCGTGAACCAGCTCGTTGTGTCGCAGGCGCTCGAGCGAATCGGCTGCCGCAGCAAGGTTGTTGCCGACGGCGAGCGCGCCGTCGCGGCGGTCCAGCGCGAGCGCTACGACGCGGTGCTGATGGACTGCAATATGCCCGTCATGGACGGGTTCGAGGCGACGGCAGCGATTCGCCGACTCGAATCAGATGCGCGCCATGTGCCGATCATTGCGATGACGGCTCGGGCGATGGACGACGATCGCACGCGCTGCCTGGCCGCGGGCATGGACGACTACATCAGCAAGCCGCTGCGCCGCTTGACCCTCGAGCAGACACTGCACCGCTGGATTCCGAGCGTGCCCAGCCGCGGTCGCGACGAGCAAAGCGCCGCTGCGTAGCTGAAGACCGTGTCGGATCAGCTCGTGCCTGTCCAGCAAGAGAGCTACTACCACCAGCTGGTGGCGCGCGCCGGTGACGATTCCTTGCTGCGCCAGGCGTTCGTCGCCGCGCAGGGTCACTGCAACTTCACGCCGGCGGAGCTCGTCGCCGGCGTGCAGGCCCTCGGCACGCGTGTAACGACTGGAAGCTGGGGCTCGCTGGCAACAGCTGCGTCGCTGAACGCGGCCGCCGGCTCGCTGCCATCGGGTCTTGGCGGAGGTGCGTTCGTGCCGTTCTGGCCGAGCAAGGTCACGGGGGTCCTCTCGCCGTACGACGTGTTTCAGGTTCCCTTTGGCGGGCCCGAGCCGTTCGGGCCTCCGCGGAACGGGTTGCGCCGGTAGTCGTGCCGAGCCGGGTCGCGGCTCCCGCCGCGACGCCGCCTTGGTCGGCGTGGCGCTAGCCGGCCGGTCTGCTCACGATCTCGAGCAGATCGGTCAGATAGCGCAGATGCTCGCGCATCGCCTGCTCGGCCAAAGCCGGCTTGTGCTGCTCGATCGCATCGAGGATCTGACGGTGCTGGTCGCGCGCAACCGACTCGACGATCGCGGGTTCGATCAGCTCCTTGAGCGCCGGCTGCAGCACGAGATGTGACCAAGCGGCAAGTGCGGATGCGACCCTGTTCCCGCCGGCCTCGGCGATCGTCCGGTGAAAGCGCGTGTCGGTCTCGCGCTGGGTGCCCTCGTCGTCGGCGCCTCGCTCGGCCTCATCGACTGCGCGCCGCAGCTGAGACACGGTCGCAGCATCCGCGCGCTCGGCGGCGAGGCCCGCCAGAGGCACTTCGAGCAGCAATCGGACCTCGATCAGCTCGGGAATCGACGTCAGGTTGTTCGTCAGCATGACCGCGATCGCATCGCTGACGGTACGAGCGAGACCGCGGTCGGCTGTTTGCGCGACGAAGACTCCACCGCCCGGACCGCGGGCCGCCCGCACGAGATTCGCGCGCGACAGCAGGCGCACCGCCTCGCGCATAGCGGGCCGCGAGACGGCGAGCTCCTCGGCGAGCTCGGTCTCCGTGCCCAACCGGTCGCCAGGCTCCAACCGCCGCTCGGCGATCAGGACCTGGAGTCGTCGAACCGCGGCATCGCTGGATGGTGCCCGTCCCATCTCGACTAAGCAGTATAAGAGCGATCTTTGCCTGGCTGCCGCTCGGCGCTTGCCCGACCAGATCGAGAGGAGTCGTGTGTGCCGCGAGACACGGAGCTTTTCTCGGCTGCGCTTGGGCGAGCAAGGATGGCATCCGGCGCCTGTGCGCATGAGCTTTTCGAATAGCGCGCACTTTTGTAGTCGCTTGACTTATTCGAAATGCGTGGCTACCATCGCGCCCTTCGCGCGATCGGTGCGCGGGTGTTGCTGAGGGAGAGAGCCGGCGCGGACGGCGCTGGTCTACGGAGAGGAGACGTGCGCTGTGTCTGAAGAGAAGCCTGTACCCGATGGCCTGAGCCGTGGTCAATTCATTAAACGAGGTGGCGCGGCGGTCGGCGGTGCGCTGCTCGGCGGCGGTCTCGGCACCGGTGTGTCGTGGGCTCGACCGATCGATCCGACCGCGCGGGACGCCGCGGTCGGGACGATCAAGATCGGCTACGTGAGCCCGCTGACCGGCGCCGATGCCGGGTTCGGCGAGCCCGACCCTTACGTGATCAGCCTCGCCAACAAGGCATTTGCGCACGGACTCAAGATCGCCGGGAAGACCTACAAGGTCCAGATCATCAGCAAGGATGCACAGTCCACTCCGTCGGTCGCGGCCCAGGTGGCGCAGACGCTGATCAGCGGCGATCAGGTCGACCTCCTGCTCTCGACCTCGACGCCTGAGGTCGTGCTGCCGGTGATCGGCGCGGCCGAAGCAGCGGGCGTGCCGTCGATCTCGACCACGGTGCCGTGGGAATCCTGGTGGCTAGGCTCCGGCAACAGCTTCACGTCGCCCAAGCCCTACCAGTGGGTATTCCACTTCTGCTTCGGTGTCGCCAATTTCTTCGACACGTATACGGACCTTTGGAAGCAGGTTCCGACGAACAAGACGGTCGCCATGATGGCCCCGAACGACGCGGACGGTAACGCCATCCGGGCGAACCTCTTCCCGCTGCTCGAGAAGGCGGGTTACACGATCGTCGACCCGGGGGCCTATGAGGACGGAACGACGGATTTCACGTCTCAGATCACCCTGTTCAAGCAGAAGAACTGCCAGATCTTCAACACGTTCCCGATCCCGCCCGACTTCACGACTTTCTGGCGTCAGGCGGCACAGCAGGGCTTCACGAGCATGGTGAAGATCGCACAGATCGCGAAGACCGGCCTCTTCCTCTCGCAGGTTGAGGCAGTCGGTGTGAAGCTCGGCACGAACCTTGCCACCGGGGTCTACTGGGGGCCCACCTGGCCAGGCGGATCGTCGCTCACCGGTATCTCCAACAAGGAGCTCGGCGCTGGCTACGAGAAGCACACGGGTAGGTACTGGAACCAGCAGACCGGCGCCAGCATGGCGCTGTTCGATGTCGCGGCGGCGGCGCTGAAGGCGAGCGGCAACCCGAACGACAAGTCGGCGGTCGCGAGCGCGTTGAAGTCGCTGAAGGTGCGCACGACGGTCGGCGAGCTGCACTGGGGCACCGGCGGCAAGTCGAACCCGTTCCCGAACATCGTCGTCACGCCGATCCCGGGTGGTCAGTGGGTTGCGACGAAGAAGGGCAGCAAGTTCCCGCTCGAGTTCGTCTTCTGCGAGCACGAGGACTATCCGCAGGTACCGATCCAGGCGAAGCTCAAGCCGTACAGCTAGCCGGCACGTAAGGTTTCGGGCATGGCAGGAAGGCCGGTGCTCGCGGCTGCCGGGGTTCGCAAGCAGTTTGGTGCGCTCGCGGCCCTCGGCGGAGTAGACCTGGACGTTGGGCCCGGCGACGCGATCGGCATCGTCGGGCCCAACGGCGCCGGCAAGACGACGCTGCTGAACGTGCTCGCCGGGACGATGGCGCCCTCCGGCGGCACGGTGAGCTTCCGCGGCGCGGACGTCACGCGGTCAAGCGCCGCGCGACGAGCGCGCCTCGGCATCGCGCGGGCACACCAGGTTCCGCGCCCGTTCGGGGCGATGACGGTGTTCGAGAACTGCCTCGTCGGCGCCACCGCGGGCGGCGGGCTGCGGCGTCGAGCCGCTTACGCCCGCTGCCTCGAAGTGCTCGAGCTGTGCGGCCTGATCGAGCTCGCGGACCGTCGCGCCGACTCGCTTGGTCTGCTCGGCCGCAAGCGGCTCGAGCTGGCCCGCGCGCTCGCAACCGACCCGGTCGTCCTGCTGCTTGACGAGATCGGTGCCGGTCTCACCGATGCGGAGGCAGCCGAGCTCGTGGCGATGTTGAAGGCGCTGCGGGGCGAGCAGGGTCTCGCCGTCGTCTGGATCGAGCACATCGTTCACGTGCTCGTCCAGGTCGTTACGCGCTTGGTCTGCATGGATGCGGGCCGGGTCATCTCGGACGGTGAGCCGGCGGCAGTGATGCGTGACGCCCGCGTCGTCGACGCATACCTCGGGACCGCCGCGGCATGAGCTTCCTCGAGCTCGAGGACCTGACGCTGCGCCACGGGTTGCTCGAAGCGGTGCACGGCGTCTCGCTGGAGCTCGGCGAGGGCGAGGTGCTCGCGCTTGTCGGCGCGAACGGCGCCGGCAAGACCACCCTTCTACGCGGGCTCGCGGGAGCCCACCGTCCTGCCGCCGGCCGAATCCTCCTCGATGGTCGCGACATAACTCGGATGCCGGCCTACAAGCGCGTTCACATCGGGATCGCCCTCGTCCCGGAAGGGCGACGCCTGTTCGCGAATCTGACCGTCGAGGAGAACCTGCGCGTGGCGGCGTGCAACCCTGGGCGAGGTCACTGGACTCTCGAGCGGGTGCTCGAGGCGTTTCCGATGCTCGGGCCGCTGCGCCGTCAGCGGGCAGCGACGCTGTCTGGCGGCGAGCAGCAGGCAACCGCGATCGGGCGCGCCTTGATGACTAACCCACGCCTGCTCCTGCTGGACGAGGTTTCGCTCGGCCTCGCGCCAATTGCCATCGAGGCGGTCTACGCGTCGCTCAAGGCCGTGCTCGCCGAGGGCACGACCGTGCTGCTTGTCGATCAGGACTTCACGCGCGCCGCCGCCATCGCGCATCGCGTCGTCTGCATGCTCGAAGGGCGCTTCGTGCTCGAGGGCAAGGGCTCGGAGCTCACGCGTGAGCAGATCACCGAGGCCTACTTCGGTCTCGGGCGGACGGTGGAGACGACCGCGTGAACTGGGTCAACGACGTCATCCAGGGCATCCTGCTCGGCGGCTACTACGGGATCATCGCCTGCGGGCTGGCGCTCATGTTCGGCGTCATGCGGATCATCAACCTGGCGCACGGCGATATCGCCGTGCTGGGCGCGTTCTTGATGTACCTGCTGCTCCAGCATTGGAGCGTCTCGCCGTTCATCGCGCTGCTGCCTGTGCTGCCGACGATGATCCTGTTCGGCTACGTCCTGCAGCGGCTGGTCCTGCAGCGCAGCCTGCGCGCGGGAATTCTCACGCCGTTGCTCGCAACCTTCGGCCTCTCGATCGTCATCCAGAACGCACTCGAGCAGAGCTTCGGTCCAGACGTCCAGTCGCTCGGCGGTCAGGCCGGATCGCTTGTCACGGCCGCGTGGCGGATCAACAGCCAGATCTCGATCTCGGCGCTCGGCGGCCTGACCTTCGGGGCGGCCGTCGCGGTCTACGCGGCATTGCAGCTGTATCTGTCGCGGACGCCGTCCGGACGCCAGATGCGCGCCTCCGCCGAGGATCCGGACACTGCGGAGCTCGTCGGGATCAACTCGCGTGCGGTGTACGCGCGCGCCACGGCGATCGCGATCGGGATCGCCACGCTCGGCGGCCTCGCCCTGGCGCTGCGCTCGACGTTCTCGAGCTACTCCGGCCCGGACCAGCTGATCTTCGCCTTCGAGGCGGTCGTCATCGGCGGCCTCGGATCGTCCCTCTGGGGCGCCCTGCTCGGGGGAATCGTCCTCGGCGTCGCGCAGACGATCGGTTCCCAGATCAACCCCGAATGGTCGGTCCTCAGCGGGCACATCGTCTTCCTGCTCGTGCTCATATCGCCGCGCGGCGGTCTGCTCACGCTGCGATCGGGTCGCAGGGCCCCGGCTTCGCTGCCTCAGGCCGGGACATGAACGAGCCTGGCACGAAGATCCAGCGCTGGACGCCGGTGTCGTCCTCGTTTACGAGCGGCTTCGGTCTGCTGATCGTCGCGCTCGCGTTCGTGCCGGTGGTGATGGGCGCCAGCATCGTGCAGGACCTCACGACCCTGCTGATCTTGGTCCTGATGGCGGTGATGTGGAACGCGCTCGCCGGTTACGGCGGGCTCGTCTCGGTCGGGCAGCAGGCCTATATCGGGCTCGGTGCGTACGCGACGGTCTGGTTCGCCCTGCAGGGCGTCAACCCGTACTGGGGCATGGTGTTGGCGACGGTCTTCTGCGCGCTCGTCTCGGTGCCGCTGTCGTTCATCGTGCTGCGCTTCCGCGGCGCGCAATTCGCGATCGGAACCTGGGTCGTCGCGGAGGCGATCGGGATCTACGTGTCCTTCGACAACCAGCTCGGTGCCGGCACGGGCACGTCGCTCTCGCAGCTCGACAGCTACGCGTCGACGACGCGCGAGCACATCACCTACTGGCTGACGCTCGGCATGACGGCGTTCTTCGTCCTGCTTGTCTTCGCGCTGCTGCGCAGCCGCCTCGGTGCCTCACTGCAAGCGATTCGCGACGACGAGGAGGCCGCCGCGTCCGTTGGCGTCAGCGTCCTCGGCGGCAAGCGAATCCTCTTCATCCTCGCGTCGGCCGGTTGCGGGGCGGCTGGAGCGATGACCGTCGCGAACATCCTCTTCATCGAGCCGACGTCGATCTTCTCCGTCAATTACAGCGCCTTCATGATCTTCATGGTGCTCGTCGGCGGACTCGGCACCTTCGAGGGGCCGATCATCGGCGCGATCATCCTCTACTTCATCCAGAAGCAGTTCGGCAACGACGGCACCTGGTACCTGATCGGTCTCGGCTCCAGCGCGATCGTGTTCGCGCTCCTCTTCCCGCGTGGGCTCTGGGGCATGCTGGAGGAGCGCACGGGGCTGCGCTTCATGCCCGTCGGCTACCGCGTGAAACGGAGCGCCTCACCACACGAGGCCGGCCCGTGAGGAGAGTGACGTGATGGCGAGCGAGACGGCGCACACACAGGTCGCGATCGTCGGGGCCGGCCCGGCGGGCCTCACGCTCGCCGCGCTCCTCGGCCGCGCCGGGATCGAGACGGTCGTGCTGGAGAATCGCAGCCGCGATTACGTCGAGGCGCGGATCCGTGCCGGCGTCATCGAGCAGGGCGCCGCCGAGATCCTCGTCGAGGCCGGAATCGGAGAGCGGATGGGCGAGGAAGGCATCGTCCACCACGGCATTCACGTGCAATTCGACGGCGAGCGTCACCATCTGCCGCTGAGCGACCTCGCCGGCGGGCGCCATATCGTGATCTACGGCCAGACCGAGGTCGTCAAGGACCTGATCGCGGCGCGCGCCGCCGCCGACCTGCCGCTGCAATTCGAGGTCGACGCCGTGAGCGTGCACGACTTCGACGGCGACGCGCCGTCCGTGCATTTCGTGCATGGGGGGCGGCGGGTAGAGCTCCGCTGCGAGGTGATTGCCGGCTGCGACGGCTTCCACGGCATCTGCCGTGAAGCGGTTGCCGACCGCGTGCGCATCTTCTCGCGCGAGTATCCGTACGGCTGGCTCGGGGTCCTCGCGGCCGTTGCCCCCTCGAGCGAGGAGCTCGTATACGCCAGTCACGAACGAGGCTTCGCCCTGCTCAGCTTGCGCTCGCCGCAGTTGAGCCGCCTCTACATCCAGTGCTCGCCTGACGACGACTTGGGCGCCTGGCCGGACGCGCGGATTTGGGAGGAGTTACAGCTACGACTCGCGGTCGACGGGTGGACCCTGCACGAAGGGCCGATCCTCGAGAAGGGCATCACCCCGATGCGGTCCTTCGTCGCCGAGCCGATGCGGCACGGGCGCCTGTTTCTCGCCGGCGACGCCGCGCACATCGTGCCACCGACCGGCGCGAAAGGCTTGAACCTCGCCGTCAACGACGCCGCCGTCCTCGCGGAGGGGCTGACGGCGTTCTTTGCGAACGGCAGCGAGACGGGGCTCGACGAGTACTCCGAACGCTGCCTGCGGCGGATCTGGCGAGCTGAGCATTTCTCGAAGTGGATGACAACAATGCTCCACCGCACGGGCGACGACCCCTTCGTCCGCCGGCTCCAGCTCGCCGAGCTTCGCTACCTCACGTCTTCTGATGCCGCCGCGAGAACGCTCGCCGAGAACTACGTGGGACTGCCAAGCGAGTTCTTTGGGCTAACACCGCGCAGCCACGCGAACGCGCGGGCCTGACAGCACGGTCACTCAGTCATTCGGTTGACCGGCGCTGGATAGCCGCCCCATCGCGCGGCGCAGCGCACGCTCCGCGGCGGCGCGCTCCGGCGCACTCAGCCCGTCGAAGATCTGCGCGTGAATCTCCTCGACAGCCGGGTCCGCGGTCTTCAACAGCGCGTTCCCAGCGGGTGTCAGGGTCGCCCGCAGGATCTGGCCGTGTGTCGGGTCCGCGCGGCGCTGAACGAGCCCTCGCCGTTCGAGCATCGCAAGGATTTCGAGCATCGACTGGGGCGTGACGAGCGCACGGCGGGCCAGCTGAGCGTTCGAGAGATCAGGGCGCGCGGCGAGGATCGAGAGCGTCGTGTACTGCTGGACGCTCAGCCCCCACGGACGCAGGCCCACGCGCATCGCACGCCGGATGCCTTGGTTGACGCGCCCGACCACGTACATCAGCGATGCCTCGTGTCCGTTCGAAGGTCGCTCCGCGCCAGGCATGCCCACTAGGATCCGCCGCCGCCCCAGTACGCCTCTCGCAGGACGCTCTTGAGCAGCTTGCCGGCGCCGGACTTCGGCAAGGGATCGTCGCGGAGCTCGATCGAACGCGGCACCTTGTAACCGGCGATCAGTGTGCGACAGTGCTCGATCAGCTCGTCTTCGTGCGTGGTACGCCCGGCGCGCAGCGTGACGATCGCATGGACGGACTCCCCCCAGCGCGCGTCGGGAATGCCGAAGACCGCCGCCTCGGCGACCGCGGGGTGCTCGATCAGGGCGCTCTCCACCTCCACGGAGTAGACGTTCTCCCCACCCGTGATGATCATGTCCTTGAGCCTGTCGACGACATAGAGGTAGCCGTCGACGTCGGCGCGCGCCGCGTCACCGCTGCGGTACCACCCCTCCACGAACGCCGCCTCGGTCTCTTGCGGGCGCTTCCAGTAGCCAAGCATCACGTTGGGTCCGCGGAGGTAGAGCTCGCCGATCTCGCCGGGCGCGAGCGGCGCTCCCGTGCCGTCGCGGACGTCGACCTCGACGCCGACGACCGGCACGCCGATCCCGCTCAGGCGCGAGGCGTACGGCTCTTCGCCGCCGAAGCCGCGCCTGTGATCCTCGGCCGGAAGCTGCGTCACGGTCGGCGCGGCCTCGGTCATCCCGTAGAACTGCACGACGTCACAGTCGAAGCGTTCGAGTACGCGCCGTTGTAGCGCGGGCGCGATCGGCGAGGCCGCGTACTGGATGTGGCGCAGCGTCCCCAGCTCGCCGCCGCCATCCTCCTCCTTGTCGAGCTCGTCGAGGAGCATCGCGAGCATCGTCGGCACGAGCACGATGTGCGTGATCTCCTCGCAGCGCACGGTGTCGATCACGGCCCGTGCGTCGAAGCGCGGCAGCAGGACTTGGAGTCCGCCGACCCACGTGCACGCGAACAGGTTCGCGATGCCGGCGACGTGAAACATCGGGCAGACGTGCAGCCAACGATCCGTTCGCGCGTGCTGTGTCGCAACGAGGTTGTGGCGCGCGTTGGCCAGGAGGTTGGCGTGCGAGAGCATCACGCCCTTCGGCTTGCCGGTCGTGCCTCCCGTATAGGAGATCGCGGCGAGCTCGTGCTCGGGGATGTCGCGGCTCGCCGCGGGCGCGTACTCGAGCAGCCGGCTGTAAGGCACGCAGTCATCGGGCGGTGCCGCGCCGTCGTCCTGGTCGTCGAGCAGTAGCGGGAGTCCGGTGCCGGCTTCGCGCCGGATCGCCCGTCCGGACTCGAGCTGCGCGCGGTCGACGATCAGTAGATCGAGCTCACAGTCGCGCGCGATAAAGGCCAACTCGGCAGGGGAGAGGCGGAAGTTCAGGCTGACGAGGACTCGCTCTGCGGCCGGCACCCCGATCCAGCATTCGAGATGCGCGAGTGAGTTCGCACCGAGGAAGCCCACGCGTGCTCCCGGCGCGACGCCGATCTCGTCGAGTCCGCCGCCGAGTGACCTGACGCGGCGATCCAGTTCGCCGTAGGTGACGCGGCGCCCGTGCGCCACGACCGCTGGCTGGGCTTCGAAGAGCGCCGCTGCACGACGCAACGGCCATGCAGTATCACCCACGGCTCGCAGCACTTTCGGGGACGCTAGTATTCGGATACCTGATAGTCAAGGAGGATCTGTTGCCCGGCGCGCCGCGAGTCACGACGGATATGCAGGGGTTGCGGACGAGCGCCGGTCGTCATCTCGGCCACACCGACTGGGCCCCGATGATGCAGGCGCAGGTGGACGCGTTCGCCGATTGCACCGGCGACCACAACTTCCTTCACGTTGACCCCGAAGCTGCCGCCCAGACGCCGTACGGTGGAACGATCGCCCACGGCTTCCTTTCGCTCGCGCTCATCGCTCCCGTGACGCAGCGCCTCGAGGTGACCGACGCGAAGATGAGCGTCAATTATGGCCTTGACAGGGTCCGCTTCCCGGCACCGCTGCCGGTTGGCGCGCAGTGGCGTGGTAGTGCCGAGATCATCGAGGTCACCGATGTCAGCGGCGGCCTGCAAGTCAAGCTGTCCGCGACGATCGAGGTGCACGGACAGGAGCGCCCGGCCTGCGTCGCCGAGTGCCTCGTACGGTTCTACGGATGAGCGCGTTGCGCCTCGATGGCCACGCGGCGGTGGTGACTGGGAGCGGCCGCGGGCTCGGCCGCGCCTACGCCCTCGCGCTCGCCGACGCGGGGGCGGCCGTGGTCGTGAACGACATCGACGAGACAGCCGCCGGCGAGACCGTGCGGCTCATTCTCGGAGCCGGCGGACGCGCCATCGCGGAGCCGGGTGCCGTCGGCGCGGCCGAGATCGCCGAGCGACTCGTCGCGCGTTCGGTTGAGGCCTTCGGTCGCCTGGATGTGATGCTGACGAATGCCGGCGTCTTGCGCGATCGCGTCCTGTGGAAGATGACCGACGAGGATTTCGACACCGTGATCGCGACGCACCTGCGCGGAACTTTCACGTGCGCCCGCGCGGCGGCGATTCGAATGCGCGAGCAGGACGAAGGTGGGCGGATCATCCTCGTCGGCTCACCGGCCGGCCAGTTCGGCAACTTCGGTCAGACCAACTACGCTGCCGCGAAGGCCGGCATCGTCGCCTTCGCCAAGACCTGGGCTATGGAGCTCGCCCGCTCGCAGGTCACCGTCAACGCGATCGTGCCGACCGCGTGGACCGCGATGACCGCCAGTATCCCCGCCTATGCGCCGGTCGCCGACAGGCTCGCCGCCGGCGAACCTCTACCTGCGGTGCTGCGGCGCGAGCACGCGATCGGCATGCCCGAGGACTGCGCTGCGCTCGCCGTCTTTCTCGCCTCCGACGCGGCCGCCGGCATCACCGGCCAGGCGATCGGGATCGGCGGCGACAAGCTGACGCTCTACTCACACGCAGCTGAGCTCGTGACGGCCTACCGCGAAGGCGGCTGGAGCGTCGGCGCGATCGCCGACGAGTGGCAGCGCACGCTCGCAGCATCCGCGCAGCCGTTCGGAATCGCGCTTGCGCCACTCGATCTGGAAGGCGCGGCATGACGGTGGACCTCTCGAAGCTCGTCGCGATCGACGTGCACGTCCATGCCGAGCGCAACGCAAGCGAGCCACCCGACCCCGTGACGAGCGAGTACCTGGCGGCGGCCGCGCGCTACTTCGGCGGCGACCCGCCGCTGCCGACCGCGGCCGAGGTTGCCGACTACTACCGTGAACGGAACATCCTCGCGGTGATCTTCAACATCGACGACGAAGCTGGGATGGGCCGCCGGCGGCTCGGGAGCGAGGAGATCCTCGAAGCCGCGCGGGCGAACCCCGACGTTCTGATCCCGTTCGGCAGCGTCGACCCGCACCGCGGCAAGCTGGCTGTACGCCAGGCGCGCGAGCTGATCGACGCCGGCGTACGCGGCTTTAAGTTCCATCCCAATATCCAGGCGTTCTGGCCGAACGAGCGCGCCTTCTACGCGCTCTACGAGGTCATCGCACAGGCCGGCTTGATCGCGCTCTTCCACTCAGGCACGACCGGGATCGGCGCCGGCATGCCGGGCGGGGGCGGCGTCCGCCTGAAGTACTCGAACCCGATGGCGGTCGACGACGTTGCGGCCGACTTCCCGGAGCTCAAGATCATCCTCGCGCACCCCTCGTTCCCCTGGCAGGAGGAGGCGCTCGCGATCGCGGTCCACAAGCCGAACGTCTACATCGACCTGTCGGGCTGGTCGCCGAAGTACTTCCCCGAGATCCTGATTCGTTACACGAACACGCTGCTCAAGCACAAGATGCTGTTCGGCTCGGACTATCCGCTGATCACGCCCGATCGCTGGCTTGCGGACTTCGCGGAGATCCCGATCAAGGACGAGGTGCGGCCCCTCGTCCTCAAGGAGAACGCGGCGCGCCTTCTCGGCCTCGCGCCCTGACCTAGCCGGCGATTGCGCCGAGCGCCTCGCGCGCCGGCGCCACGAGCAGCTCCTGCAGCCGCCGCGCCGCGTCGAGGTGGTCGCCGGTCCAGATCACGCGCACGCCGGTCGCGGCGGCGTGCGCGTCGGGCTCGCCCAGGTCGCGTGCCATTGCCGCTACCAGCCGGCCGTCCGCCGCCTCGTCGACGGGCAGCGCAGCGGGGACCTCCTCCGCCCGCACAAGGCTGAGCGCAAAGCGCGAATACCAGTCGGTGAGCCTGCCCGAAGCCTCGGCCAGCTCGCCGCGTGCCGCCGAGCGATCGCCCGCCGGCACGCTGCTTCCATCCCACAGCGCGAGCACGGCGTCGCCCGCGAGCCTCACCCCGGTCACGCCCGTGACGAGCGCGGTGATCGCGGCTAACGGTGCAGACTTCGAGCCTCGCTCGTTCAGGTAGCCGCGGAAGGTGTCGTCCAGTCTGCGCGAAGCGGCGGCCGCCTCGAGCGCCTCGCGCCGCGGCGGCACGGACGGCGGCCCTGTCGGATCACAGCAGCCGAGGCCGTAGTTGACGGTCGCGGCCAGGTAGACCGCGCTCGACCGGTAAGCGGAGGCGAGCGCCCGTCCGAGCGCCGCCCCGGCGCCGCGCGGCCAGAAGAGCAGCCCGACCGCGAGGCTGACCGCGCCGCCGATCGCGACGTCCTCGATCCGCACGAGCCCGATCTTCCAGCCCGCCGGCGCGATCAGGTTGAAGAGAATCAGGAGCGCGACCGTGAAAGAGGCCTGACCGGCGGCGAAGCCGATCACCGCGGGCGCCATGCCCGCCATCAGGACGACGATCGGCAGTACCGCCCAGAGCACGTCACCGTTCGTCCCGATCGCATAGACGAGCGCCCCGCCGATCACGAACCCGATCGCCGTACCCGCGAGCGCGCGGAGGATGCTCTGGCCCGTGCTGAGCGCGTTCGTGCGCAGCACGCTGATCGCCCCGAGCGCGACCCAAAACGCGTGCTCGACGCTCCCGATGTCCGCCACGAGCACCGCCACGCCGAGTGCGACAGCGCCGCGCAGGCTGTTGCGAAGGAACAGCGAATCGCCGCTCGCGAACGACGCGGCCCGCTCGCCGGCGGAGCTGAGCGGTCCCCGCAAGCCCTCGGGCTGGCGACCGAGCAGGCGTTCGCGAAAGCCGCGCCGCGCAGCAGCCGCGGCAAAGCGCGCGTTCGCGCCGATCTGCGCGGCGATGAAGGCGAGCTCCTGCGAGCGAAAGCTCGGGTCAAGTGCGGAGACGATTTTCGCCGCCCGCTGCGCCGACGATCCGTCAGCCAGCGCCGCCGGCAGTCGTCCGAGGGTCGCCCGCTCGAGCTGCTCAAGCGCGTCATGGAGCTTCGTTATCGCGTCCGCGAGCGGCTCGTCGCTGTCGCCCGGGTGCTCGATCGCGCCCGCGGCCCGCTCGAGCACCTCGGCGGCCGCAACCTTGAGCGCGCAGACCTCCTGGTTTGCGTGGGCCGGGCGCGGCTCGCTGCCGGCGAGCAGGATCACATCGTGCAGCCAGCGCAGCTCATCGACGAGCCGGACGACCGCGCGCGCATCGGTTGAGAGGCCGCTCGGGCGGTAGGGCGTGGCGAAGAACGCGCGCTGAAGTTGCCCCACTGCCTCCTGCGCACGCACTGCGAGCAGGTTTCGCTCTTCGGCCGCGACCTCGCCGTTCGCGAACGCGACCTCGGCACGCAGGCGCGCCGCAAGCGCCCGGCACGCTTCCACGGCGCCGCCGCGCACGGGGTTTCTCACCGGCGCCGGCCAAAGCAGCGCGATTGCGAACAGCGAGACCGGCAGGATGAAGGCGAGGAGCAGCGCGGTGCTCGCCCCGGCGAGCACGGAGCTGACGGAGCCCGAGAAGAGGACCGCGAATGCGACGAGCGCCATCACGATCGCCGCCGCCGCGGTCGAACGCGACGCGAGCGTGCCGAGGCAGATCAGCACACCGCAGGCGAGCACGAGTGCGGCCTGGTCGCGCAGCCGGTCGCGGAGCGGGCCGGGGAAGTCGACGAGCAGCAGCATCGCGAAGGACCCGAAGGCCGCGAACGTCGCGATCACAGGCTCGCCGAGCGCCTTGTCGCCGAATGCGAAGAGCCCCGGCATGATGATCGCCGCGCGCACCGCCCGCCGCAGCGCCGCGTGCGCGGGGTCATGCGTCGCTAGCCACTCGCGCAGCATGCCCTCAGTTCACGCCGCCGCCCGCGAGTTGCGCGTCGCGTTCGAGCTCGATCGCCCGAGGTCGAGCGCGATCCCGAACTGCCGCGTCACCAAAGCTTGCGACGCCACACGCGCAGTTTATGCGCAGCGCTCGCCCCGGAGCGGATGCTCCGGTGGCGCGCGTGCTAACGGCGGGGCCTGCGCGGAGCGCCGGCGCTAGCGCTATTGGCTTGTGCCCACGTGTAGCTGTAGTTGCTCCAGGTCTGCCCCGGCGTCCAGACGAGTGTGATCGCGTAGCCGGCCGCGCCGTGGGCGTCCGGCCCCACCGCCACGCCCATCGCGATCGTCCCCGGCTGCGCGAACGCGAGCAGGTTGCGCCGGTGGTCCCAGCAGCCGCTCGCCGCAGGGCCCGTGCAGTCGACATTGGACGTCGCGGCGCCGGCGTAGCCGTCGTCATACATCCATTCGTAATAGGCGTACGGCGCGTTGAGCCAACCCCCTGCCCAGTCGGAGGTCCAGGCGTAACGCGGAAGCGCGCTGAGTGTCGCGGTCGGGTTCGGATCGGCGTCGGTCCGTACCCCGGTCTGCGCGCTCGCCGCAAGCGCGGGCGCGACGCCCTCGATCGGCGTTAGTCCGTACGCGATTCGATCGAGGTTCGCGAGGATGAAGATCTGGCGCGCGCCCGATAGCGAGTCGAAGTTCGCCGGCAGCGGATAGCGTCCGAGCCCGAGGCTGGCACGCGCTGAGTCGAGCGCCGATACGACCGCGTCGGTGCAGGCCGCTCCGTGCGGCGCGCCGGCGCAACTCGCGGGAAGGGTCCCGATCGGCAGGTTCTGTAGCGGGCTCGTGAGCGGCGTCGCGCCCGCTGAGGCGACGCCGGCCTGGAGGGCCAGCGTCATGGTCAGGAGAGCAATCAGCGCGTTCCGCCTCACGCCACCAAGGTAGGGCTCCTTCTCCGGCTCCAGCGGGGCATTTCGTCACCCGCGTGCGTTTCGCGCGCCGGTCTCGATCCCGGCCTCGCGGCACGCCGGCAGGATCAGCAGCGCCGTCACGTCCCGCCGCCCGCGCTCACTCGCGCACAGCGCCCGTGCATTTGCTCCACACGCGTGGACGAGCTGGCCACCGAGGGATCCTGCAACGCCGACATTTATGCAACCGTCGCGCGAGACAGGGTGGTAGTCGTGGGTGAGGCTCCAGACCGCAACCGCGATCGTCGCGGCGAGGAGAAGCGCTCCAGCGAGCTTCATGGCGCGCCGTTCGCCTGCGGTCAGGGGCGTTGCGAGCCTGCGCGACTGGCCGACGAGAACCAAGGGCCGTGAGTATATGGCGGCTCGCGATGAAGAACTTGAAGCGCTCGCGCACCTTGTCACGACCCGCGCGTGTTGACATCGCAGGTTCCCAACTCAGCTCTCACTCCTAAGAGAAGCTGCGGCCCGTCGATGTCGGACGGGCCGCAGCATCTAAGTCTCAACGGCTGAGGTCGTAGACCGTCGTGCCGCCGATCGTCTCGGCGCTGAAGTGGCTCTCGACCCAGCTCGTGATCGCGCTGGAGCCGCTCCCCCCGAACCCGGCGCCGCCACCACCCGATGCGATGTAGTAGTGGATCTCGCTCCGCTCGACGTAGCGCTCGAACTGCGCGAGCGTCAGCAGGCCGCCGTTGTTGTTGAAGCCGCCGATCGCCATCACCGGCTTGCCGCCGCTGTCGAGCTCGAGCGTCGCGGCGCTGGTCGACCCATCGGTTGCGGCGACCCAGCGATAGCGGTTCGCGTCGCGCTCGAGCGCTGCGACGAGCGCGCTCGAGGTGCCGACTGCGCTGCCGACGAGACCACCGGCACCGCTACGCCCTCGGCCCGCGAAGCCTCCGGCGCCGCTGAAGCCGCCCCCGAGCGCGCCGGGGAAACCGCCGCTCGGCGCGCCCACGACGCCACCGCCGGATCCGCCGAGGCCGCCGCGCTGGGCAAACCCGCCGCCCGGGAAGCCTCCGGATGTGCCACGGCTCGGCACGCCGCCGATGCCGAACCGGCCGGCGAATCCGCCGCCCCCCGGCGCGAACGCGGAGGTCGTCGTCTGCGGGCCCGCCGCGGCGAGTGACCCGTTGTGAGCGGTCCAGATCGTTTGCAGCGTATAGGCGAACGGGCCGCCGAGACAAGCGATCGCACCGGCCGTGGCCACGAGCACCCAGAGCGTCTTACCGCGACGCTCGAAGCCGAGCAGGCAGATGCAGGCGAGCGCGGCGGCGGCGACGATCACCGGCGTCAGCCACGCTTCGAAGCTCGGCGTCCGCTGGAGCAGGACGTACGCCCAGCCGGCGGTGCCCGCGATCGCGCTGGAGGCGAGAAGCCGCGCCCAGAGGTGGCCGCGCTCCTGCCAGAGCATCACGGCGCCGATCGCGACGAGCGCTGCGATCGCCGGCGCGAGCGCCACCGTGTAATAGGTGTGGATGATGCCGCTCGAGAAGCTGAAGACGGCCGCCGTGACGAGCAGCCAGCCGCCCCATGCGATCAGCGCCGCCCGCTGCCGATCCGTCCGGCCGTGGTTTCGGCGAAGCCAGAACCCGAGCGGGAGCGCAAGCAGCGCTGCTGGCAGCAGCCAGGACGCTTGACCGCCCATGAGCGGGTCAAAGAGGCGGAGGAAGCCGGGCTCTCCGCTGAAGCCGACGCCACCCGCGCCGCCGCCGCCGCCCGGGCCCCCACCGCCGAAGATCCGGCTGAAGCCGTTGTAGCCGAAGATCAGGTTGAAGATGTTGTTGTCCGGCGAGCCATCGATGAACGGGCGCGAGCTGGCCGGGAGCAGTGCGACGATCGCGACCCACCACCCGCACGCCGTGACGAGCACGAGCAGGCCGCCCGCGAGCTGGGCGAGCCGCCGGCGCAGCCCGGTCGGCGCCGCCACCAGGTAGGCGAGCCCGAACCCAGGCACGACCAGCAGCGCCTGGCCCATCTTCGCGAGGAAGGCGAAGCCGACCAGCGCGCCGGTCGCGAGGATCCAGCGCGTCCCGGCCTGCTCGATCGCGCGCATCAGGCAGTAGGCGGCGGCAACGAGCAGCATGACGAGCAGCGCGTCGGGGTTGTTGAAGCGGAACATCAGCGCGGCGACCGGCGTCATCGCGAGCAGCGCACCCGCTGCGAGACCGGCTCCCGCGCCAAACGACCGCTTCACGGCGGCGTAGAGGAGCGCCACTGCGGCGACGCCTTCGAGCGCCTGGGGCACGAGCATGCTCCAGCTGCTGAAGCCGAAGATCCTGCCCGAGATGGCCATTACCCACAGCGACGCAGGCGGCTTGTCGACCGTGATGAAGCTCGAGGAATCGAGCGAACCGAAGAAGAGGGCCTTCCAGCTCTCGGTGCCCGCCTGCACGGCGGCCGCATAGAAGCTGTTGGCGTAGCCGGAGGCGCTCAGGTTCCAGGTGTAGGCGACGGCGGTCGCTGCCAGCAGCACGAACAGCGCGGGACGCACCCAGCGCGCCTCTCCTGCCCGCTCACCGACGCGCAGGCGCCACGTCCTGGCGATGTCGATCGAGCTCATCAAGTCTCCGTTCCGTGTGAATGCTGGCTTGATCCTCGGCCCGCCGGCTGCGCCTCGCCTCAGCTCTCCCTTGGAAGATGCTGGGAAACGCTCGCCGGCTCGATAATTCCGTTCGCGAGCATCGCGGAGGCGATGCGCAGTCTCATCTGTGGCGTTCGATGAACTGCACCGCGAGGACCATGGCCGTCAGCTCGAGGTCCGCGTGGCTCACCGCCGCGCCTGCAATCGCGGCCACTGGGGGACGCGATGCGGGCTCCGTGCACATGCTGTGGCATCCTAGTCGCGGTGGGCTGCAGGACTTCTCTCCGGCCTGCATGGATCCATGCAGCGTGATAGGGTGCCGCGCAACAAAACGCCGAATCTCGAGCTGAGGGGCTCGGGAACGGGGAACCCGAGTTGTTGGGGCGAATCCCACAGGGAAGCTGTGGGAAGCGCTGCTCTTTCAGCGCTAGCCCGTCAGCTAACCCCGCAGGCCCAAGAGAGAGGTAGCTGTTGCGGCTACGTCACATCGGCACGATTGCGGCGACGGTCATCTTGTTCGGAGCCGCGGCGGCGTCCGCCGATGCGCGCGGCAGCGACGTCTCGGGTGGAGGTGCTCAGGCGCCCCTGGGGACAAGCGGCGGCACCGGTGTCACCGGCTCCAGCGGCACCACTGACGCGACCGGTTCCACAGGGACATCGGGCACAACCGGCACGACCGGCACGACCGGCCTTCTGCCGACGTCAAACCTGGCGCCGATCTTGCTGCCGAAGGGCGCGGATCCGAGCGCCGTCTACGCCGGCCCGGTCTTTGAGCTCACGCCCACCGGGCTCGTTCCCTATGCACCGCCCGCGCCAACAACCCAGGCGCCGGCGGCTGTCGCCGGTGGCACCACGGCGACTGCTGCCTCGAGCGACGAGCTGACACCGCTGCCCGACCTCGAGGTGCCCGGCAACACGGCCGAAGAAGTGCAGGTCAATGGCCTTGGCATCGCCGCGGCGCCGGAGGGTGCCCCCGCGATCGTCCAGCAGATCATCTGGAGCGCCAATCAGATCATCGGCCGTCCGTACATCTATGGCGGCGGCCACAAGAACTTCAAGGCTCGCGGTTATGACTGTTCGGGGCTCGTGTCGTTCGCGCTCCATGGCGGCGGGCTGTTGACCTCGCCGCTTGACTCCAGCCAGTTCATGCACTGGGGTCAGGCCGGCCAGGGTCAATGGATGACGCTCCTGACGAACCCTGGGCACGTGTACCTCGACGTAGCGGGGCTGCGGCTCGACACGAGCCCGGCAAACGACCCAACGGACCTCGAAGGCTCGCACTGGCGGCCGCTGCGCCCCGTAAACGCGGGCTACGTGAAGCGGCACCCGATCGGTCTCTAGCGGGGACCCGCCAGGTCGACCCGCCGGGGCGAGCTGCTCGCCCCGTTACTCTGCACGGATGGACGATTCGACGCTGATGACGGCTGCGGATCTCGAGGACTTGCGACTGGAGCTTGCTCAGCTCGAGGGCGCGGGTCGCCGCGAGATCGCAAAGCTGATCAAGACCGCCCGCGAGTGGGGCGATCTCAAGGAGAACAGCGAGTACCACGACGCGAAGAACGAGCAGGCCCATCTCGAGACTCGCATCGCAACGCTTCGTAGCCGCCTCGCGCGGGCGCAGGTCGTCGAGATCGACGGGGCTGCCGCCGGCGACGCGGTCGCGTTCGGCTCCATCGTGCTCGTGCGCGACGAGCAGGGCCACGAGCATCGCTTCGAGCTCGTGAGCTCGCAGGCCGCCGCGCCGAGCACAGGCAAGATCTCGATTGAGTCACCGGTCGCAAGGGCGCTGCTCGGCCTCCGGCCGGGCGACGTCGCGGCGGTCGAGCTTCCGCGCAGCACGCGCGAGTTCACGATCCTCTCGCTCGAGCGCTAGGAGACCGGCAGGTAGTAGTTCACCCACTCCGAGCGGGTCGCGCCAGTGCCGTCGTACACGGATTGGGCCTGCGCGTTGCTCGGAGCCGTGTACCACTCGAGCCCGCTCACGCCGCGTCGCGCGCACTCGGCGGCACAGGCGTCGATCAGTGCCCGTCCGATGCCCATCCCGCGCGCAACGGGAGCGACGTAGAGGTCGTTCATCAACCCGATCGGCGCGGCGCTCAGCGTCGAGAACGTCCAGAAGATCGTCGCGAACCCGAGCGCCGTGCCGTCCTGATCCCGAGCCAGCAGCTGGATTCCGGCGCGCTCCGGATCGGCTAGCAGCGCCTCCGCGAGCCCACGGAGCGCAGCGTCGCTCGGCGACGCCTGATAGAACGCGCAGTAGGTCTGCATCAGCGGCAGGAGCTGCTCCACGTGCTCCGCACGAACGCGGACGATCTCGGCTTCGCTCACTTCGAGCAGGCGAAATGCGCTTCGAGAACTGCCGGGTCCGCAGTCTCAGGGCGCAGCTTGAAGTACTCCTTCTGGAACGGCCACGCGACGAGCATGAGCATGATGCCCAGCAGCAGGCCGCCGATCCCGATGACGATCGGAACCTGGAAGCCGTCGAACGGCGGCGAGTAGTTGTTCTTCGTTACGTCGTAGTACAGATAGGCCTTCGCGAACACGGCGAACATCAGCAGCCCGCCGAGCATCGGCAGGACGCCGACGAGGAAGAAGCGCTTCGCGTTGACGAACAGCTCGCGGCGGTAGTAGACGGCGCAGGCGAAGCCGGTGAAGCCGTAGTAGAAGCAGATCGCGAAGCCGACCGCGGTGATCGAGTCCAGCAGCACGTTGCCTGGATTCCCCGCCTTGCCGGGATCGATCAGCACGACGAAGACCGTCCAGATGATCGAAACGGCTCCCATCGCGAGGGTCGAGACGTCGGGCGTCTGGAACTTGACGTGCGTGCGCCCGAAGATCTTCGGGATCGCCCCCCACGCGGCCATCGAGATCGTCGTCCGCGCGGTCGGCAGGATCGTTGTCTGCGTGGACGCCGAAGCCGACGTCAGGACCGAGAAGAGCAGCAGTTTCTGCAGGACTCCGTTGCCGAAGACCACGGTGCCGAGCGGGCTGAGGACGTCGGCCGAGTTGGTCCCGAGGAATCCTGTTCCGGCGACCGACTGGGCGCCGGTCGTGACCAGCACGTAGATCAGCAGCAGCAGCAACGTCGAGAGGACGGCCGCGCGGCCGGGGCCTTCGGCGGAGTTCTCGGACTCTTCGTTGACGGCGACGCCGGAGTCCCAGCCCCAGTAGATGAAGATGCCCAGTAGGACGCCGGTGGCCAGAGCGCCGGAGCTGAGCGCGAACGGATTGAACCAAGACAGCTCCGGGTGCAGCGGTTTTACGCCCGCGCCCTTGAGCACGTGCCCCGTGTAGATGTCGACGAGCGCGGTGATCGCGAAGATCGCGAGGATGACGACCTCGAACGTCAGCAGGAACTGCTGGATTCGCGCCGACAGCTCGATGCCGCGCCAGCAGATCCAGGTCATCACGGCGATCCAGATGACTGCCGCGATCAGGATCGCTGTGGTCGAGTGATAGGCGGCAGACCAGCCGACCAGCCTGAACGTATACAGCCCGGCGATCACCGACAGCGAGGCCATCACGACGACGTCGGCGAGGAAGATCGCCCAGCCGTTGACCCAGCCAAGCTGCGGCCCCATGGCGCGCGTCAACCACGCGAAGGTCGTGCCGGCGTCCGGGTCGTGGAGGTTGAACCAGCGGTAGCCGAGTGAGACGAACACGATCGGCAGGAACGAGACGATCATGATCGCGGGGGCGTGCACGCCCATCCCGCCGACCAACACGATGAAGCCGAGCGTCGCCGCGAGGCTGTAGGCGGGAGCCGTCGAGGCGACGGCGATCACGACGTTCGAGGCGTAGCCGATCGCATTCGCCTTGAGGCCCTTCTGGCCAGGAGCGCTCGAACGCTTCGGTTCGTCTGCGTGGACAGGAACGGCTGCGCTCTCCATCACTCGACCTCCTCGTCCTCACCCGTGCCCGCAGCCCCGCCGCTGCGGTTGGCGCATATTGAAGGGCGCCGCCGCCGCTGTCAATGGACTGCCCAAGCAACCTTTCAGCGCGCTACTGCCCAGCGCGGTGTTAGCGTGTCGTGAAGCAACCAGATCGGAGGGCAGCGGGATCATGTCTGTCACGACGCAGCAGTACTCGGCGAGTGAGCTCTCGAAGCTCGCGCACAGGCACCTTTGGCAGCACTTCACGCGCATGGGCAACGACCCGAACGCGGCTGTTCCGATCATCGTCTCCGGCGATGGCTGCTACGTCTACGACGCCGACGGCAAGCGCTACCTCGACGGCCTCGCGGCTCTGTTCTGCGTCAACCTCGGCCACGGCCGGGCGGAGCTCGCTGAGGCCGCGGCGAACCAGATGCGCGAGCTCGACTTCTACACGACGTGGAGCTATGCGCATCCGCGCGCGATCGAGCTCGCGAGCAAGATCGCCTCGCTGGCGCCCGGCGACCTGAACCGCGTGTTCTTCACCTCAGGTGGCTCGGAGGCGGTCGAATCCGCGCTGAAGCTGGCGCGCAACTACCACCGCCTGACCGGGAATGGGCAGAAGATCAAGGTCATCGCGCGCGAGATCGCCTACCACGGGACGACGCTCGGCGCGCTGTCTGCCACTGGCATCACCGCTTGCCGCACTCAGTTCGAGCCGCTCGCTCCGGGCGGCTGCCACGTCCCCAACACGAACAGCTACCACTGGCCGCTCGACCGTGACCCGCTCTGGGCTGCCGAGAAGATCGCGCAGCGGATCGAGTTCGAGGGTCCCGACAGCGTGGCCGCGGTGATCCTCGAGCCCGTGCAGAACGGCGGCGGCTGCTTCGTGCCCCAAGACGGCTACTTTCAGCGTGTCCGTGAGATCTGCGACGAGCACAACGTGCTGCTGATCTCCGACGAGGTGATCTGCTCGTGGGGGCGTCTCGGCTACATGTTCGGAAGCGAGCGCTACGGCTACGTGCCCGACATCATCACGACCGCGAAGGGGCTCACCTCGGCGTGCATCCCGATGGGCGCGATGATCGTCTCCGACCGTGTCGCCGAGCCGTTCATGCAGGGCACGCGTGCCTTCGCCCACGGCTTCACGTTCGGCGGTCATCCCGTTGCCGCTGCGGTCGCGCTCGCTGCGATCGACCTCTACGAGCGCGAGGACATCTGCGGCCACGTCCGTGCCAAGGAGGGTGAGTTCCGTGCGACGCTCGAGAGCCTGCGCGACCTGCCGATCGTCGGTGACGTCCGCGGCGCCGGCTACTTCCAGGCGGTCGAGCTCGTCAAGGACCAGCAGACACGTGAGACGTTCACCGACGAGGAGTCCGAGGATCTCCTGCGCGGCTTCCTCTCGGGCGAGCTGTATCGCCACGGGCTGATCTGCCGCGCCGATGACCGCGGCGATCCCGTGATCCAGTTCTCGCCACCCTTGATCGCCGACAGCGAGCAGTTCGAGGAGATCGGCGACGTGCTGCGCACTGTCCTCACCGCGGCGTCCGAGCGCATCGCCTGACCGTGACGAGCGCAGGGGGATTACGCGTCGGCGTTCTCGGCGCGGCGGGCACGATCGCACCGGCGATCCTCGCCGATCTTGCGGACTCCGCGGAGGTCGAAGCCGTGCTCGCGCTTGACCTCGACCAGCGGAAGCTCGAGGCCACGGTCGCCCAGTACGGCGGGACGAAGACCACGGCGCGCGTCGCCGACGCCCGCGCCGGGCTCGCCGATCAAATAGCCGGCGTCGATGTCCTGATCAACACCGCCGCCTATCGCATCAACCTCGACGCGATGCAGGCGTGCCTCGCTGCGGGCTGCCACTACATCGATCTTGGCGGCCTCTACCACGTGACGCGCAAGCAGCTCGAGCTCTCGGAGCGCTTCGCCGCGGCAGGTCGCCTCGCCCTGCTGGGAATGGGCTCGAGCCCCGGCAAGACGAACCTGATGGCGGCACGCGCGGTTGCGGAGCTCGACGTCGTCGAGGAGATCGAGATCATCGCCGGCGGTCGCGATTTCGCCCCGCGCGGGCCGTTCTCCCCGCCGTACGCGCTCCAGACGCTGCTCGATGAAGTCACCCTGCGCCCGGTCGTCCTGTGCGGGGGGGAAGCGGTCGAGATCGAGCCGCTGACGAGCGGTGGGCGCGTCGACTTCGGCGAACCGATCGGCACCGCCGAGACGATCTACACCCTGCATTCGGAGCTTGTGAGCTTTGGCGAGAGCTTTGGCTGCGCGGAGTGCTCGTTCCGGCTGTCGCTCGCCCCGCCCGTGGAGGAGCGCCTGCGCGAGCTCACCGGGGCTGGAGCGGAAGCGGTCGCTGCGGCCGCTGCGGCGGCGGCCAAGCCGTCGGACAAGACGGTCTCGGTTCACATCATCGAGGCGCGGGGCGGGGGTCGCGCGGTACGAGTTCGATCGCTGACGGAGCCACACGAGCCATTCGGTCTTGGTGGCTCGGTCGTCTCGACCGCCGCGCCGGCGGCGGCGGCCGTCCGCCTGCTCGCGCGCGGGCAGATCAATGCTGTGGGTGCGCAGTTCCCGGAGCGCTGCATCAAGCCGGCGGACCTCTTCGCGGAAGTCCGGACGCGCAGCTGCACGATCGAGCTGCAGACGAGGGAGCTGGCTGCATGAGGGTCGGGATCCCGCGCGAGACGAAGGCCGACGAGTACAGGGTTTCGATGACGCCTGCGGGCGTGCGCGAGCTGCACGAGCACGGGCACGAGGTGCTGATCGAGAGCGGTGCGGGCGCGCCGAGCGGCTTCGCCGATGAGCAGTACGCAGCGCAGGGCGCGACGGTCGTGGCGGGCGCGGAAGCGCTGTTCGGGCAGGCCGAGATGATCGTCAAGGTGAAGGAGCCCCTCAGCTTCGAGGTCGAGCGGCTACGGCCGGGTCAGGTCCTGTTCACCTTCCTGCACCTGGCGCCGGCGCCCGATCTCACCCGCGGGCTGTGTGCGTCGGGCGGGACGTGCATCGCCTACGAGACCGTCGAGGACGCGCATGGGCGCCTGCCGCTGCTGGCACCGATGTCCGAGATAGCCGGCCGGCTGGCGACGCAGGCGGGCGCATTCATGCTCGAGAAGCCGCTCGGCGGGCGCGGCGTGCTGCTCGGCGGCGTTCCCGGTGTCGCGGCCGCGAACGTGATGATCATCGGCGGCGGCAGCGTCGGCCAGCATGCGGCGGCGGTGGCGATCGGGATGGGTGCGGACGTCTTCATCTTCGACATCTCGGTCGACCGTCTGCGCGAGCTCGAGCTGCGCTTCGGCGTCAGCTGCTCGACCGTCCATTCATCGACTCTCGCGATCGAGGAGATGCTGCCGCGCGTCGACCTGATCATCGGCGCAGTGCTCGTGACCGGCGACCGCGCGCCGCATGTGATCCGCGCGAGCCAGCTTGCGCTGATGCGGCCCGGCACGGTTCTCGTGGACGTCGCGATCGACCAGGGCGGCTGTTTTGAGACCTCGCGGCCGACGACGCATCACGACCCGACCTTCGAGGTCGAGGGGATCACGCACTACTGCGTCACGAACATGCCGGGCGCGGTGCCCGTTACCGCCACGCATGCACTCGCAAACGCGACCTTGCCCTATGTCATCGCACTTGCCGACAAGGGCGTCGCAGAGGCAATCGCGGCTGACCCGGGGCTGCGCAAAGGGGTCAACGTCGTCGGCGGCGTCGCCACCCATGCGGCGGTTGCGAGATCCATTGGACAGGACCCGGTGCCCGTTGAGCAAGCACTAGCGGCGTGAAGGGGGAGCACATGCGAACACTCGAAAACTTCATCGACGGAGCCTTCGTCGCGCCGGTCGACGGCGCAACCGAGCCCGTGCTGAACCCGGCGACAGGCGAGGAGATAGCCCGCGCGCCGCTGTCGGGCGCGGGCGATGTCGATGCTGCCGTGAGCGCTGCCCGGCGAGCCTTCGACGGGTGGGCCCGGACGACTCCCGCGGCACGCGCCGAGGCTCTGCTCGCAATTGCCGGTGCGATCGAGGAGCACGGTGAGGAGCTTGCGCGCGAGGAGGCGATCAACGCGGGCAAGCCGTTCGGCGCTGCGCTCGAGGAGATTCCGGTGGCGGTCGACAATCTCCACTTCTTCGCGGGTGCGGCGCGAACGCTCGAGGGGCGCGCCGCAGGCGAGTACATCGAGGGCTACACCTCCTACGTGCGCCGGGAGCCGGTCGGCGTGGTCGGTCAGATCACACCATGGAACTACCCGCTGCTGATGGCGATCTGGAAGATCGGCCCGGCACTTGCGACCGGCAACACGATCGTGCTCAAGCCGGCCGAGACGACGCCGATCACGACGCTTCGCCTCGCCGAGCTCGCGGCGGAGTTCCTGCCCGCCGGCGTGTTGAACGTCGTTTGCGGGCACGGAGATCCACCAGGCCAGGCCCTCGTCGAGCACCCGGACGTCGACATGGTCTCGCTCACGGGCTCGGTCGACACCGGCAAGCGGATCGCCGCAAGCGCTGCGAGCACGCTCAAGCGCGTTCACCTCGAGCTGGGCGGCAAAGCCCCGGTGATCGTCTTCGACGACGTTGCGATGGAGAGCGCGCTCGAGACGATCGCGGGCGCCGGCTACTACAACGCGGGTCAGGACTGCACAGCCGCGACTCGGGTGCTCGTATCGGCCAAGGTCTACGACGACGTCGTCGTCGGCCTCTCCGAGCAGGCACGTGATCTTGTGCTTGGCGACACGCTGGCGGATGAGACGACGCTCGGGCCGCTGAACTCCGCGCGTCAGCGCGAGCGGATCGAGGGTCTGCTTGGGCGCCGCGGCAAGCACGTCGAGGTTGTGACCGGCGCCGCAAAGCCGGACAGGCCCGGGTTCTTCCTCGAACCGACCGTGCTCGCCGGGCTGCGCCAGGACGACGAGCTGATCCAGCGGGAGATCTTTGGGCCGGTGATCACGGTCCAGCGCTTCAGCGATGAGGACGAGGCGATCGCCTGGGCGAACGGGACCCCGTACGGGCTCGCCTCCTCGGTGTGGACACGGGACGTGGGACGCGCGCTGCGCGTCTCAAAGGCGCTGCGCTTCGGGTGCGTCTGGATCAACGACCACATCCCGCTCGCTTCCGAGATGCCGCACGGTGGCTTCAAGCAGTCCGGCTACGGCAAGGACCTGTCGATCTACTCGCTCGAGGACTACACGGTCATCAAGCACGTGATGGCCAAGCTCGACTGAGCCGCCTGCCGTGCTTACCGTCTACGGGGCCGGCGCCGTCACATTCATGATGCTGATGTACGCGTTCGAGCGGCGCGGGCGGTGGTTCATCGCCGCCTTCGCGCTGGGTTGCGCGCTCTCGAGCAGCTACGGCTTCCTCGCCGGCACCTGGCCGTTCGGGGTCGTCGAAGCGATCTGGTCGCTGATCGCGCTGCGACGCTTCGCGACGGCACGCGCCCCGCATCGCAACTGACGCACCGCCAAGCTCAGCTCGCCGACCAGATGTCGAGCACGCCGCTCGTGTCGTGGCTGTTGGCGTCGCCCTCGCCTTCCACGACGTACCCGTCGACGACGATCGGGCTGTTCCAGTGTCCGCTGGCGCAGGCGAGCGTCGTGACGAGCTTGCCGCTCTGCGGCTCGTAGACATTGATGCCGCCGTTGTCCATGTCATACACGTAGAGCAGGCCACCGGCGACCACCGGGCTCGTGCCGTGGTTGCCGTTGGTCCAGATCGGATGCAGGCGCCGGTGGCGGGCGACGTAGGCGGTCGTGCCGCCGCCATCGGCGACGAACACGTAGGAGTGCCACACGGCCGGCGCGCTAAAGAGCTCCGCACCGCCTGGGGTCGGTAGTTTCTGCACCTGCCCGCCGGTCCGCTCAGGGTACGGGTGGCGCCGGCCGTCCATGTGCGCGAGGCTGATCACGCGCAGCAGCCCGTCCTTGCCGCCCTGCAGCACGACGTTGCCCGGCAAGAGAGCCGGAGAGCCAGAACCCTCGTCGGTGTCCGAGACGTTGAGGTGCTCCTGGTCCACAGGCGTGTAGGCCTGCACGAAACGCAGGTCGGGCAGCGACAGCTCGATCACGCTGTCGCCGAAGTCGGTCGTCCCGTTCCAGGGTGCGTTGCCGGTTGCGATCAGCACGCGCTTCCCGCCCGGCAGGACTACCGGTCCGCTGCGCGAGAGGATCGCCGAGTCGCTCGCGTCGCAGCTCGGCGGGTTGATGATCGTGTGCCGGTTGGCGCAGAGCGTGTTGAAGACCGCATCGATGTGACCGGTCTGGCTGTTGATCGCGACGATGTGCCCGACGTAGGGTGGTGCGTCGCCGAGGTAGCCGCCGGTCGATGCGAGGATCTCGTTGCCGGCGATGTTGAGCCCGGCGGTGAGCTTCTCGCGGCTGGGGAGCAGCGTGATTCGCGCCGGCCATCCCGACGCCTCGGACCCGTTCGCGAGGCTGAGCTTGTGCACGAGGCCGTCCGGCGAGGTCGCGTAGACGAAGCCCGTGCTCGCGTCCGCTAGCGGCGTGGCGACGGTGATCTGGGCGCTGCCCGCCCAACCTGAGATGCCGGGCGGCGTGAACTTCCACAGGATCTGCCCACTCGCCGGGTTGATCGCCATCGTGATCCCGTCGGTCGTGGTCACGATCACGACGTTCTGGACCATTCCCCCCACGTTCACACCGCTGAGGAAGATCGCCGAGCTGTCGACGGTGCCGGGGAGCTGCACCTTGCGCAGCTGCAGGTGAGCGACGTTCGCCGCTGTGATCCCCGTGGCGGCGTCTGTCGAGCCGGTCCGTTGCGGGTTGAGGCCGAACTCGGGCCAGCTCGTCAAGATCGTCGCGGAGGCCGGGTGGCGCACGCTCGCGCCGGCGCCCGCGCTCGCCACGGCGGCAATCCCGGCGCCGAGGAGCGCCAACACGATCCGCCTCATCGATCCAGCCTAGCCGAGGTGTGCGGGGACGATCGAGGCGCTCAACGATTTGCCCTTCGGCGAGCCGACGACGCTCAGCTGGAAGGCGCTCGATGTGCGCGCGGCGAGCGACGGGATCATGCTCTGCCCGGCCGCGAGGACCCGCCCGGCCGAGAGTGCGACCGCGTACACGGTCAGGTCGCTCGCGGCGGCGGAGCCGTTGATCGCGCGCCCGGCAATGAACGCGCCGATGAAGTTCGATCCGCTGGTCAGCCCGGTGACCTCGATCCGCGCCGCCTGAGCCGGCGCTGCCGTCCCTGCTCCGACGCGCGCGCTCACGTGAGCGGCCGTGGCGTTGCCCACGAGCACGTTCGCGTCGACCCACCAGACCGTGGCGCGGGCTTCGATCAGAGAGATCTCGCCCGTCGGCGAGGTGCCGCCGACCGTCGCGTTCGTGTAGATCTGCTTGCCCGCCGCGTCCGTGACGGAGACGAGGATCGGCACGTCCGCCACCGCCTGCGCTGAGGTGTTACGGAGCTCGAGCACGGCGGCGGTACCGCTCGCACTGTGCACGAGCTGCGCGCTCAGCACCTTCACTCTCTTGCTCGCCGTCGCAATCCGCCTGACGCTGACCGTCGCGCGCTGATGCGCGAGGCGCTTCGCGATCGCGGCGCTCTTCTCCTGGGTGGTCTCGCAACCCGTCAGCGCCAGCGCCAGTGACGCTGCCAGGACGCCGCGAGCGAGCCGGCTCATCCGAAGACGCCCGCCACGTACTCCCGCGTCTCGACCTCGACGGGATCGTCGAAGATCTGCTCGGTTGGCCCCAGCTCGACGAGGTCGCCGAGGTACATGAACGCGACTCGATCGGCGATCCGGCGCGCCTGCTGGAGGTTGTGCGTGACGACGACGACCGCGAGGTCCTCGCGGAGCTGGAGGATCAGGTCCTCGATCGTGGCAGTCGAGCGCGGGTCGAGCGCGGAGCACGGCTCGTCCATCAGCAGGATCTCCGGCTGCTGGGCGATCGCGCGGGCGATGCATAGGCGTTGCTGCTGGCCGCCGGAGAGTCGAAGCGCCGAATGATCGAGCGAGTCGCGAACCTCCCGGTAGAGGCCCGCGCGTTGCAGTGCCCGATCGACATCAGGAGCGATCTCGTGGCGGCGCGGACGGCGCCGTGACTGCTCGCGCAGCGCAAACCCGACGTTGTCGAAGATCGACATCGGGAACGGGTTCGGCTGCTGGAACACCATCGCCACCCGGCGGCGCAGCTCGGTGTCGACGATCTCGTCGATGTCCTCGCCGTCGAGCAGGATCCGGCCGCTGTGGCTCGCGCTCGGCGTCAGCTCGGTGAGGCGGTTGAGCGTGCGCAGCAGGGTCGTCTTGCCGCAGCCGGATGGGCCGATCAGCGCGAGGACCTCCCCCTGATGGATCGGGAACGAGACGTTCTTGACCGCCGCTATGCCGCCATAGAAGACGCTCACGTCCTCAAGGCGCAGGCGCTCGATAGCGGGCTCAGGCTCGGCCTGAGGCTCGATCCGGATGCGTTGGGCCAGGATGCTCACCCTAAGTTGATCTTTCCGATCGGGAATACGAGCTTGGATTGTTCCATACCGGCGTCTACGCGCCAAGCCTGCGCTCGGTGTGTAGCGGCGGGNNCCGCCGATACGGCCGATTCGCCCTACGCACCAATTCAGCACGAGGACGAGCACGAGCAGGAGGGCGGCGGCTGCGTAGGCCTTCGTCGGCGCGTTGCCGTCGCCGGCAGGGGAGGCGTTGAAGGCGTAGCTGGTGAGTGTCGAGCCGGTTCCGCGCAGCAGCCCCAGGATCGGCGTGCTGCTCTGCGTCTGGGTCTGGAGCGTCGCGCCGAGCAACAGGATCACGATCGCCGTGTCGCCGATGATTCGTCCGAGGCCGAGCGCGGAACCCGTCGCGATGTCGCGGCGAATCGCGGGCAGCACGACGCGCCGGATCGTTGCGGTCTTGGTCTTGCCGAGAGCGTAAGAGGCTTCGCGAAGCTGGCGCGGCGTCGAGATCAGTCCGTTGCGCGTTGCCGTGTAGATCGAGGGTATTGCAACCGCCGAGACGATGATCCCGCAGGTGAGGAAGGACCGCCCAAACGCCCCGCCGGGCTGGCCGAAGGAGAGCGGCGCGAATAGGCCGAGCTCGAAGAGCGCCAGGCCGAAGATCGCGAGCACGACGTCAGGTGTGCCGGCGATGATCTCGACCGTCGAATCGACGATCCGCGCAAGCCAGCGTGGACGCCCGAACTCGAGGACCCAGAGGGCCGTCGTCACTCCCAGCGGCACGGCAATGACGAGCCCGATTGCGCCGAGCAGGATTGTTCCCTCAATCGGATCGAGGAAGCCGCCAGAGCCCGCCTGGCTGACGGACGGGCTGGGGCTCTGTACGAGCAGGTTCGGTCGCAGGTACTGCGCCCCCTTGACCGCGAAGAACGCGACCAGCGCGCTTGTGATCACGCACAGGCCCATCCCGGCGATCCACGACAGCGCGAAGATCGCGAGATCGCTGCGTCGCCAGCGCCAGACCGATTCGCGGCGGCCATGGCGTCGCCGCGGCGGTGCGAGCGGTGGTGCGGCGTCCGCCATCAGCTGGTCGACTGGTAGCGGCGCAGCGGCAGCCGCACGAGGTAGGCCGCGAGCGAGAGGATCAGGCTCGAGAACAGCAGCAGCGCCGCGAAGGCGTAGAGCGTCGAGTGGATCGCCGGCGCGCTGATCGAGTCGGCGTTACGGATGATCGTCGATGCGAGCGACTCGAAAGGTTCGAACAAGAAGATCGTTCCGTCGGCTGGGTTCGGCGCGAACGACACGCCGCCCGAGACCATCGAGACGACGATCGCCTCGCCGATCGCGCGCGCCGTCGCCAGGCCTGCGGCGGCCACGATAGCGGGGCGGATCGCGCGCAGCGAGACCGCGATTGTCGCGCGCAGCGGGTTCAGGCCGAGGGCGATCGCGCCCTCCCGCCACGGTCGCGGCACGGACTCGAGCGCGTCCGTGATCAGTGCCGTCATGATCGGCGTGATCATCAGCGCGAGCAGCACCACGGTCACCGCCACGCCGCCGCTGAGCGGGATCACGTACTCAACCGAGCGTCTCTGCTCGGTCGTGACGATGTGGTTCGCGGTGAGCGGGACCAGGACGAGGATTCCTACGAGGCCGTACAGCACCGATGGCACGGCGGCCAGCAGGCGGATGACCGGCCCCATGACCCGGCGCACGAGCGGCGGCGCGAAATCGACGATGAAGACCGCGCTTGCAAGCGAGACGCACAGCGCTACGAGCAGCGCGAGCCCTGCGCTGAGGATCGTGCCGTAGATCAGCGGCCAGGCGTGGATGGCGTACGCCGACGCCGGCGGGTTGCGGGTCGTGTTCTGCATCGCGCCGATCCTCGTATCGACGTTGCCGCCGGAGCCGAACAGCGACAAGCCGTCGTGCGAGAACGTCGGCCAGGCGCCGCGCGCGACGAACACGACCATCGCGACGATCGCGACCGCGAGCAGGCAGGCCACCGCGCCGAGCAGGAACTCGGCGCGGTGGTCAGGCCACGGACGGCGGAGCCGCTCGAGCACGGCGGGCTAGCCGCTGACGGTCTTCGTTATCGTCAGGGGCACCCAGTTCGACTCGATGATCCCCTTCGCCGCGGCGCTGGTCTGGATCCAGTGGATGAACTTGTACTCGGGGCCGGCGGCGGGACCGCGCGTCACCTCGTAGAAATAGGACCAGCCCGGGTACGTCTCGTTGACCGTGTTCGCGACCGAGCAGGCGATGCCGTTGTATGCGACCGCGTTGATCTGCTTGTTCAGCGCGAAGTAGTCGGAGAGGAAGCCGATCGCGTTGGGGTCCTTCTCGACTGCGGTCTGCTCCTGGCCTTCGGACGCGTACGTGGCGGCCGGCGGCGAGGCGACCTTGCCACCGGCGAGCAGCGTGTTCTGGAAGGTCGTGAGGACGCCAGCCACTGACGTGCGGCTCTCCACGTCGATAGGGGTCGTGAGGCTCGAGCCTGTCACCTGGCTCCAGTTGCGCACCTTGCCTTCGAAGATCTGCTCCACCTGCGAGGCGCTGAGGTTCGAGATCGGGTTCGCCTTGTTGGTGACGACGCAAACGAAGTACTTCGCGATCTCGTAGAAGTCGAGCCCGCCCGGGTCCGTTGGCAGCGGTCCGCGCGAGGAGTCGCCGATGTCGACCTTGCCAGCGGCTACGTCAGAGATGCCTACGCTCGCGCCGCCCTGAGCGAGGCTGAAGCGGACCTTGCTGTGGTTGAGCTTGGCGTACTTCGCTGTCAGCAGCTCGAGCAGGGGATAGGAGGCGGTCGCCCCCGAGAGGGTTATGACGCTCGAACCGAGCGCGGCCGACGCGCTGACGGCGAGGGCCGCGATCGCGAGCACGGGGACGAGGGCACTACGGGGTCTGCGAAGCAATGTGGGAACTCCTGACGGTTCGACTGAGGTCTGGACGCGCAGCTTAACAGAAAGCGCATAAAATCGACTAACAAACCCATTATTGTCCGCAAGCTAGGAAATGGAGACCAAGTTGCTCAGCACTCTGCCTGCCAGACGCAGGCTTGCCGCGACGCTCGGGGTGATTGCCGCCGGCGCCGGGATCGCTACGATCGTTCCCGCCCTCGCCGGCGCCGATAGCACGACGCCGGTCACGACCGGTGGCACCGGCGCAACCGGCACGACGGGCGCCACCGCGGATCCGAACGACTACACGTGCACCGGGCAGCTGCGCAAGGGCGCCGCCGAGTCGGGTACGCCGGGGACGCAGGTGCAGTACCGGTTCTCGTGCAACGGCCCGATCACCGGCTACCAGATCGAGACGGAACCGCATCCGATTCTCTATGCCGACGCATCGCCCACGCTCGCGCTGAATGACTCTTCAACGCCCGACAACTTCGAGTGCCAGGGCATCACGCCCGGCTACGCGGTCAACTGCGTTGGCCAATCGACCGCGGCAAACGAGGTGGTCACGGGCCAGTTCTCGATCGCCGGGAGCTTGAGCAGCGAGCCGCAAGTGGACGCGATCCTCACGGTCACCGACGCCACTGCGCCGTCGACGACCGTCACGAGCGCCAGCAAGACCTCTCCGGTCACGGTCACCCCCTCTGTCACGCAGTACATCTCCGGCCCGTTCGACCTCGGGCGGCCGGTTGACATCAAGCACGATGAGTTCTCGGGTGACACGCGTCTCGGCAGCACGCCGCCGATCACCGTGGTCGTCAAGAAGGCCAAGGGCGGCGCCTGGATCACGAGCACAGTGCCGCTCGATGGGACCACCGGCTCGACCGGCGTCGACGGCGCCACGCCGAAGGCGAAGCATCACGCGAAACATCGCTGACGCTTGACTGAGGTGCCGCGCCCCGGGGGCGCGGCACCTCGGCCACGCCAGGGGAGCGGCTTGATCAGGGTCGGCGCGCGCCCGAGTGGCCGGCCGCGGAGTCGCCGCTCTCGCCAGCGCGCAGCAGGTGCAGGCGCATCAGCTCCGCCTGCGCGTTGATTGTTGCGGCGGGATCCGGCGGGCGGATGCGTGTCCAGAGCCCGTCGCCGTCGAGCTGCCAGGCATTGTGGTTGTCCTTGAGGCAGAGCTCGACCGTCTCGAGCACCTCGCCCCGGAGCATCGGATCCTCGATCGGCACCGCGAGCTCGACGCGATGCTCGAGGTTGCGCGGCATCAGGTCGGCCGAGCTGATGTAGACGGTGTGCGCGCCGTCGCGCTCGAAGGCGTAAACGCGCGAGTGCTCGAGGAAGCGGCCGACGACCGACACCACACGGATCGTCTCGGAGAGCCCGGGCACGCCGGGTCGCAGGCAACAGATGCCGCGTACGTTCAGGTCGACACGCACGCCGGCCCGCGAGGCGGCGTAGAGCGCGTCGATGCACGTCGGGTCAACCAATGCGTTGATCTTGATCAGGATCCGCGCGGGCGAGCTGGGCGAATGTGCCGCGACCGTCTGCTCGATCTCGTGCAGGATCGCGTTGCGTAGATGCGACGGCGCAACGAGCACCTTGCGGTAGCTGCTCTGGCGTGCGAAGCCGGTGAGGAAGTTGAACAGCTCGGCGACATCCGCCCCGATCGCCTCGTTTGTCGTGAAGAGGCCGAAGTCCGTATACAGGCGCGCGGTCGTGGAGTGATAGTTCCCGGTGCCGACATGGACGTAGTTGCGCACCCCGTCGCCCTCGCGGCGCACAACGAGGACACACTTCGCGTGCGTCTTGAGCGCCGGATGGCCGTAGACGACGTGGACGCCCGCCTCCTCGAGCTCCTTCGCCCATTGAATGTTCGTCTGCTCGTCGAAGCGCGCCTGGAGCTCGACCAGGCAGACCGCCTGCTTGCCGCGCTCGGCCGCGCGGATCAGCGCCGGCACGAGTGGCGAGTCGTCGCTGGTCCGGTAGACCGTCTGCTTGATCGCGAGTACCTGGGGATCGTTGACGGCTTGATCGACGAAACGCTCGACCGAGGCCGAGAACGAGTCATAGGGATGGTGGACGAGTACGTCGCCGGTCCGCATCGCTGACATGACGTCGGTCCGCGCGTCCTCATCGGAGCGAAAGCGCGATGGCACGACGGGCGTCCAGGGCGGGTCGCGCAGCTCGGGATAGCCGCCGAGCTTCGTCAGCTGCATCAGGCCCGTCAGGTCGATGATTCCGTCGACTGCGTAGACGTCGCGTGGCTGCAGGTGCATCGCCGCGGTTAGTTCGTGCAACAGCCGCGTCGACATGCGCGCCCCGACTTCCACTCGCACCACTTCCCCGAACCGACGGCGGCGCAGCTCGTCCTCGACCGCTTGCAGCAGGTCGTCAGCCTCGTCCGAAACGGCCAGGTCGGCGTCCCGCGTGACGCGGAAGAAGTCATATTCATCGATCACCATCCCCGGGAAGAGGGCATCGAGGTTGTTGGCGATCACGTCTTCGAGCAGCGCGAACGTGTCGCCGCCGCCTACCGCGATGAAGCGCGGCAGGATCTCGATGGGGACCTTCACCCGCGCGAAGGTCGTGTGCCCGGAGTCGGGGTCGCTGACCATCGCCGCGAGGCTGAGTGACAGGTTCGAGATGTACGGGAAGGGCTGTCCGGGGCCTACCGCGAGTGGCGTCAACGCCGGGAAGATGACGCGGCGGAAGTGGGCGACGAGCGCCTCACGGTCGGCTTCGCCGAGCTCGCGCACCTGTTTGACAACGATGTCGTGCTCCGCCAGCGCCGGCAGCAGACGTTCGCTGACGCAGCGCTGCAGTCGCAAGCCGTCTTCGAGCACGCGCTCGCGAACGTGCTCGAGCGTCTGCGCCGGGGTGGAGCCGTCGACGCTCGGGCGCTCGACGCCCGCGTCGATCTGGTCGTGCAGGCCGGCGACGCGGACCATGAAGAACTCGTCGAGGTTCGAGCCGTAGATCGCGGCGAACTTGACGCGCTCGAGCAGCGGGAACGACCCGTCCTCAGCAAGCTCACAGACACGCAGGTTGAATTCGAGCCACGAGAGCTCGCGATTGATGTAGAGGGCAGGGTCCCGGGCGCCCGTGCGCTCGGTCGGGCCCGCCTCAGCGGAGACGATGAAGTCAGTGCTGCTCATCCAACGCGTCAATTATGGGCCCGAATCGAGCCGTTCGGTGAAAGGGTGGTTGCTGAAAGCAAGCGTTCGCGCAAGCCGCTGTCTTCGATCTTCGCCCACAGCGCGAGGAAATCGGCGAACCGGGCGTCGCGCCGGCCGTGTAGTCGCAGGCCGAGGCGGCGCACGCCCCGCTTCGAGCTCTTCGCTGACAGCCTGTCCAACCGCGCGATCAGCACGTCGTAATCGTGGACTTCACCAATCACGGTCTGCAGTTCGCGCGCCTGCGCTTGCGCCTCGTCGGCCACCGGTCCGATGACGAAGCCGAGCAGCTCGAGGACGTACCGCAGGCGCTTGGCGGCGATCCGCATGTCGTGCAGGGCGGCGGCGTTGCGCTCGTCGAGGGCTGCGGGCACGAAGCCAAAGAGTTCGTTGCTGCGCACCGCGACGATCCGGCGCGCTGCCTCAGGAAGAGGCATCGCGGGTTCGAGATCACCAATCGCTTGCGCTTTCACCGCGCAAGTCTCCGCAGTCGCTTCTCGAGCCGCGCGTCGTCGGTGTGCTCGAGCGCGCTGGCGAGGTGCTCGTTCGCGAGCTCCTGCTCGCGGCGCAGATCCGCGAGCAGATCGTCGATCGCCTGGCGCTCGCTGCGGCGTCCATCCTCGCGCAGCGATTCGAGCAGCTCGATCTGCACGTCACGGTCCCGTCGCTTGCCGAGAGCGGCGGCAAGCAACTTCACCTCGGCAAGCGCGGTGCGCAGGGGTTTGTGCGGGAATGCCGGCGCGAAGATCTCCAGCGCGGCACGCAAGCGGCGCGACGCCACGCGCATCTTATGGACCCCCTCGGCCCGCGTCGGATCGAGCACACGCTCGCGCTCGTGGGCGAAAACGTCACTCGAGCGGGCGCCCAGCACGGCCTCGGCGGCCTCGCCGTACGTTTGCTCTGCACGCAGCTCGATCTTCGTCACGCCGCGCCCCACCCGGCCGTGATCAACATGTCAACGATCACGCCTTCCCGCAAGCCGCCCCGGCCAACGCCCAGTGGGCGCCCAAGGCGGTCGCTGATCTCTTCGAGGATCAGCAGCCCGGCGGGCAGCAGTCGCGCGCGCTCCACCTCGATCTCGGCAGTTCGCGCAAGCTCCTCACTTGGCGTTCGAGCGAGCATTCGAAGGCCCCGTTCGAGTGATTCGTGGTCGAGCAGGTTACCGACGAGCCGGCGCAGCGATGTCGCGCTTCCGCCGACCGCGACGGCGAGCTCGGTCTCCGGAAGGACAAAGCCCTCGAACGTGCCGGCGACGTGTGCGCGGATCTGCGAGAGCTCGTGGATCGCGGGCGGATCCGAGCGCAGGTACGAGTCAGTGAGTGTTCCCGAGCCGACTCGAAAGGAGGAGCTCGCGCGCACGCCGCCGGCGGTCGTGCCGATAGCGATCTCGGACGACGCGCCGCCGACGTCGACGACGGCGATGTCCCCGTCCGGCGGGTGGTCGAGAGCGCAGGTCGCTCCGACGAACGCCAGCCGCGCCTCCTCCTCGTCGGTGAGGACGTCCACGTCGATGCCCGTGCGGGCCGCGATCGCGCCTGTCAGCTCCTCCTGGTTTACGGCATCCCGGATCGCCGCAGTGGCGACGAGGCGGATCGTCTCGCTACCGAGCTCCCGCGCGACACGCACCTGGGTCCCGACGACTTCGACGACCTCCGCGATCTTGCGCTGAGGTATCGCGTCCTCGCTCGCCAGGCCCTTGCCGATTCGCGTGAATGCGCGCTGGCGCAGCAGCTCGCGAACACGCCCGCCGTCGGGTTCGGCGACCAGCAGACGGGTCGTGTTCGAGCCGATGTCGATGCACGCGCAAACCACTGGACTCAGGGTATCGGTAGCCTGAAGCGATGGCCGAGACGCTCTGGTTGCTGCGCCATGGCGAAGCGGAGGATGGCGCTGGAACGGACTTCGCACGCCGGTTGACGCCCCGCGGTGAAGGCCAGGCTCGCTGCGCGGGACGGGCGCTCACGCGCCTCGGCGTCGAGTTCGTTCACGCCTTTACAAGTCCCCGGGTCCGCGCGCTTGACACGGCGCGCCTGGCCTGCGCGGAGCTCGGCTTGGAGCCCGTCGAGCACGAGCCGCTGGGCGGGAACTTTGAGGCTCGTGACGCTCTCGAGCTGCTGGCCGGCCTGCCCGGCGGCGGCGCGCTGCTGCTCGTCGGCCACGAGCCCGACTTGTCGCGCCTGGTCGCCGGGCTCACAGGCGCGCGGGTCGCGATGAAGAAGGGCGGCCTCGCCGCGATTCGACTCGTCGGCGCGCAGGGCGAGCTCGTCGCCCTGTTACGCCCGCGCGAGATCGCGCTCGTCGCTGGGCGTTGAGATTCCGTCGTAGGCCGGGAGCTCGGGCTCACCCGGCTCGAGCGGCTCGAGCGGCTCGGCCGCGAACCTGTAGCCGATGCCGAAGTGGGTGTGGATGTAGCGCCAGTCGGGCGACACGCGCTCGAGCTTCTGGCGCAGCTTGCGCACGAATACATCAACCGAACGGTCGCCGCGCACCATCGAGTAGCCCCAGAGCCGCTGATAGATGAACTCGCGCTCGAGCACGCGGCCACCCGAGCTCGCGAGCAGCTCGATGAGCTCGAACTCGCGCCGCGTCAGGTCGAGGCTCAACCCTTCGACGAAGGCCTGGTACTGGTCGTGATGGATCTCCACCTCGCCGGCATGGATCGGGAGGCTCTCCTGCGGCGACTCGAGCCGCCGGCGGCGACGCACCACTGCCTCGACGCGGGCAATGAGCTCCTCCGGATGGCAGGGCTTCGTCAGCCAGTCATCAGCACCGATGCGCAGGCCCCGCACGCGTTGCGCGACGGTCGATGAGCCGGTGCAGACTACGACCGGAAGTTCGGGAAGCTCGACGCAAACCCGCTCGAGCCAGTCCCAGCAGCTCGGCCCGAGCACCGCAAGATCGACGATCACCGCGCTCAACCGCATCGGGACGATCGCCTGCGGCGAGATCGAGGACGCGAGCACACGCCGCTCCCAACCGAGGCGCTCGAGGCGCTTGTCGAGCACCTGCAGGAACCCCGAGTCACGGTCGAGAATCGCGACTCGTAGCGCTACCGGCGTCGCCTCGAGGACTGCCCCCCCGGCGCTGCTCAGCTTCCCGGCGGAAACGCGTTCCGTCATCTCGCGCCATTGTAGTGGCGGGCACGAGGGTCGCACAAACGCCTGCAGCCGGGTAACAGGATCTTCACAGATAGGCCCGCCAGGGCGCCGCTTTAGGCATGCGCCCGGGCGATACCGCTCGGCCGCGCCGCTACGGCTTTCTCGAAGCGAACTCCTTGAACAGGCCCGTCACGACGAACACCGTCTGCTCGCCGACGTCGACAGCGTTGTCGCCGATTCGCTCGAGCGCGCGCGCCACCAGCGTCATGCACATCGCCCACTCGCGCCGATCGATCTCGTCGCCAGAGGCAACCGCCAGCTGGAATATGTCGCGCTGAAGCTGGTTGACCTCCTGATCCTGGCGTAGGAGATCCTCGGCGACCGCCACGTCGCGGTCGGCGAATGCGCGTCGCGCCTGCCAGATCTCGGAGCGCACGACTTCCCCCATGCGCGCCACCTTCGCGAGGATCTCGGGCTGCGTTGGCGCATCGTTGCCGGTGAGCGGCAGCACCTTGCACATGTTCACGCACTGATCGCCCATGCGCTCGACGTTGCGGATGATGTGCAGCAATGCCGCTACTACGCGCAAGTCACCGGCGACGGGTGTCTGGCGGGCGAGCAGCGACAGGACGGTCTGATGGACCTCGAGATAGCGGCCGTCGATGCGATCGTCGTCGTTGATGACCATCGATGCCAGTTCGATGTCCTGGTGGGCGACCGCTTCGAGCGAGCGATCGAGCTGCTCGAGGACGATGTCGAGCCCGCCGATGGTGCGCTCTTCGAGCTCGCGCAGCTCGTCCTGGAAGTGGGTGCGCGCTACGTGCGCTGCCGCGGAGGGTGCGGTTGACATGTTCCTCGCTTCGCTGTGGTTGCCTTCGTGGAGAGGCTACGCGCTCGCTGCTCTGTCCGCATCGACGTGCGCGGCCTCGCGTGCGGTGTGTTGAGAAGTCTGCGCGCCCTCAACGCGGCCGTTGTCAACGTCTCGTAAATGCTCGGGATGAAATCGGTATCCGAAACCGGGATGCGTGTGGATGAACTGCCGCCCGGGAGCGGCGGCCTCGAGCTTTGCACGGAGCTTACTCACGTACACGTCCACCGAACGGTCGCCGGGTCGCATGTCACGCCCCCAGACGGCGCGGCAGAGCTCGTCGCGGCGCACGATGCCCCCGGCTCTGTCAACCATCGCGAGCAGGAGCTCGAACTCTCTGACCGACAGCGTGAGCGCGTGTCCGCTCGCGAGCACGAGCCCCTCGGACCGCCTGATCTCGAGATCCTCGATCAGGATGCGTTCATCATCGCCGTGCTCGACCATCGCTCGACCAGCCTTCCTCGCGTGCGGGCTGCGAGGGTTAAGATGCGGTGACGGAGCCGTGAAGAAGTCGTGAAAAGCAAGCGCTCCGCGGGGAGGCAATCTAGGCTGCGACTTCATGGCTCCGTTTCGTAGAGAGCCGGACGAGCGGCTGCTGGGGCTGCTCGAGGAATCCGGGCGCAATGTTCAGCGGACCGCGCTGCTGCTCCGCGATCTGCTGGCGGACTATCCCGAGCGCGCAACACTGGCCCAGGATCTACGCCTCTGTGAGCAGGAGGGCGATCGGATCACGCACGACTTCATCCACCGCCTGAACGGGACCCGCCGCGTCAGGGCGCCGTTCGATGCGGCCGAGGGCTACCGGCTCGCGACCGCCCTGGACGACATCGTCGATCACTCCGAGCAGGTTGGCGACACGCTCGTGCTCTACGGCGTCGAAGCCACCATGGAGTCAGCGGTCGATCTGGCCGACGTTCTGGTGGGTGCCTCCGAGCAGGTTGCCCATGCGCTTCGCTGTCTGCGCACGGGCACCGGTCTCTCGCCACACCTCGTCGAGATCCACCGGCTCGAGAACGAGGGCGACCGGATTCGCCGCGATGCCGTGGCCTCCCTGTTCGTCAGCGGTACCGATCCGATGGTCGTCATCCGCTGGCGCGACATCTTCGAATCCCTCGAGGCGGCAGTCGATGCCTGCGAGACGGTGGCTCATGCGCTCGAGGGAATCTCGCTGCGCGACCACAGGACGCGTTAGGAGCCTGTCCGAAGGAAGCGTGCTTGCCGGGTGTCAGTGCGTCGAGCTGCCGGCGGTGCGAACTGCGAGCGTCGAGATCACCGTGGGGATGCGCGGCTGCGGAATCGCCAGGAGGTGCGCGTCGAGCTCGGTCCAGCGCGTCGCGCCGAGCTTGAAGGCGGGGGTGACGGACGCGGTTGACGCGATCGCGAGCGAGCTCTGCTGGGGCGTGAAGGACACGACGATCTCGCCCGCGTCGGACGCGCTTGCCAGCGTGTTCGCCGAACCTGGGACGGTCTCGAAGCTCGCGATCTGGCTCGGAGCACCGACCCCCGGGATGCTCGCGAGGGCGCGCACCGCAGCGTCCGCGGCCGTTCCGGCTCCCGTGTGGCCGGCAAGCGGCACACCGTTCAAGCCAGTGATGGCCACGCTGTTCGCCGTCGCGATGCTCTTGCCACCCGTAGTCGATGTGCAGCCGGCGATGGTCGGCTCGTAGCCCTTGTCGATCAAATACTCGACCGAGGCGAGCACGCGCCGGTCGACATCGCCGGCTGCGATCGCCTTGCGCTCGCAGAGCGTGAGCCGCAGGTGCGTGTTGTCGAGGATCAGTCGCTCGAGGTCGACCTGGCTCATCAGGAGCGCTTCGCCGGCGTCGCTGGCATCGAGGTTCGCGCCGTACAGGGGCTGGCCGAGCGCCTGGCGGTGGAGCTCGAGCGTCGCGAGCTGAGCCCAGGCATCAAGGAAAGGACGCGGATCTATCGCGCGCGCGCTCGCGCCGGCTGGGCGGAGCTCGAACACGAGGTGCGGGTCGGTCGCTCCGAGGTAGCCGAGAATCGTGCCGGCGAGCACATGGGAGCCGACGCGCAGCGGCCGAGCCTCGAGCCTGTTGCGGGGCAGTCCGAAGGCGGTCGTGAAGTAGCGGTCGATCAGCCGGCGTTGGCGGGAGGCTTCGCGTGCCGCGCGCTTCACCGAGGATCGCGCGACGGTCTGGATCGCACTGGGGGCGAAGATCAGCGTGTCCGGACCGCTGCGACTCGCGAAGTCGAGTCCGCGGTTCGCCGCTGGTGCATTCGCAGCAGTGCTTGCGCTCTGCGTGCCGGCAAGCTGCGCCGCCGTGACCGTGGCGCTCCCGGGCGTTCCCTGCTCGCCGGCGCTGGCGGGTGCCGTGGGGGCAGGTCCGCTCGCGAGCTCGCCGAGTGTCGCCAGTGAGCCTGTCGCCGCGGCGCTCCGCGGCTTCGCAACGAGGTGATACGCGGCATGGGACGCGAGGTTGCCATACGTATAGGTGTTGCCGAAGGCGTCCTCGAGACGCACGAAGGTGCCGAGTCGCTTGCTGTGGCCGATCGCGACGATCGTTCCCGCCTGCACAGCCACGGCGGCTGCATGGCGGGCGGCGAAGATCTCCGTCGATCTCGGTGCGTGACCGAGCGTCTTGCTCTCGAACGCCGCGGCGATCGCCGCCGGCGCCGGTGCGTTCGTGTTGCCCGAGCGACCCGAGTGGCCGGACCGGGGCGATGTAGCCAGGCTTGTGTAGCGCGGGTGGTAGCGGAGCTCGATCGGGAAGTTGCCCTCCGCGAGCGAGCTCACGGAGTCAACGAGGGTGGAGGGCACACCGGCGAGCAGCTCGGCTCGCAGCATGACTGACTGCACATAGGCGTCCGAGTGGTTGTAGGCGTAGATCGCCGCGGGCAGGTTCGTCGTCGCGCCGGCGGCGTTGAGGTACTTGGCCGCGGAGAAGATCGCGTCGGCGGCGTTGTAGGGATCCGCGGCGCCCGTACGGCTCGCAGGGACGGCGTACTTGTTCCACGTGCTCGGAAGGAACTGCATCCAGCCGACGGCACCGGCCGAGGAGACGTTGAGGTCCGATCCGAAGTTCGTCTCCACCTGGTTGATCGCAGCGAGCACCTGCCACGGGATGTCATACGCGGCGCCCGCGGCCTGATAGATCGGCAGCAGGAACGCCGGCACGTCGAAGTGCGTGACGTAGAACTCCGGGACATCGGCGCCGAGTGCGAGGTTGACCAGCGGATCGAAGACGGACCCTGGCAGCACGCCGGCGAGCGGGTTCGACTGCGTGAACAGGTGAGGGTTCGGGGCCGGTGCGAGTGCGCCTCCGGCCTCTGAACGGCCGCTGCTCGTCCCGACCAGCTGATCGCCCGTGGTCGGTTGTGAGCTGATCGCCGCGACCGACGGAGGCACGCTCGAGCCGCTCGAGCCGCTCGTTCCCGTGGCCGCGGTGGTGGCGGTGGCGCCGGTCGTTCCCGACGAGCCCGTCGCTGACGGCGTCGGTGCGGGCGGGGCGCTCCCGGCATCCGTACTTCCGCTTGTGCCGGTTGAGGTGGAGCCGACGGTGCCCGTTGACGTGGAGCCAGTCGTGCCGGTCGTTGTGCTCGACCCGCTTGCGCCTGTGGTTCCGCTCGCGCCGCTTGCGCCCGTGGCTCCGCTCGCACCGGTTGCACCGGTCGCACCACTTGCGCCGCTAACGCCGCTTGCGCCGCTGACGCCACTCGGGCCCGTCGCGTCGAATTGTGCCCTGGCGCCCGTGCTGCCGGTGGAACCCACCGGGCTCGCAGGCGAGGAGCCGATCTGCGGGGCGGCACCGGCGGCACTGAGTACAAGCAGGGCAAGTGCCGTCTTGGGCACCCGGGAGATCTGCATGACCCCGCGTTCTATCACGACGGGAACCCTCCCGGCGAAAATGTTCTTCCACGACAGGCTCGTTGCCGCCCGGCGGCCCCCCGTATCAGGCGGCGGCCAGCTCGTCGTAGGTGATCGGCTTGCGACGCCCGACGGAGTGGCGGAGCGCCCATTCGAGTGTCAGCACATGACCCGGGTGTTCGAGGTCCTCCGGATGGACGTCGAGCCGCAGGACGTCGCCCGCGAGTAGCGTCGCCGCGCGCAGGAGCCTGGGCGAGAGGGCCCGGCGTGCGACGCTCGTACTGGCGAGCCCGACGGCGGGGGATGCGTGGTTGACCAAAGGCTGTTCAGTGCCCGCCTCGCCACGCCCCGTGCTGTGGACGCCCCAGGGGCCGGCCCACCAGCGAAACCGCGATGCGACCAGCTGGCGCAGGATCGGGGTGTAGGCGTAGGCCGGTGCGACGAACCCGTACGTCTCGATTCCGGCGAGCTTGAGCACGCGCCGCCCGGCGTCGAGGGCACGACCGGCTTCGCCTGCGTCGAGGCCCACGAACTCGGCCGGCTCGCTGTAGAGCCGCGGGCGCAGGCGCCGCGCGCAACGCCCGGGATGCTCGAAGCCATGCTGCGCGACGGCGTCGCCCGCGCGCTGGCGCTCGATCAGCCACTCGGCGATCGCCGGGCTGCGATCGGCGAGTGGATGTAGGTCGCGCGCGGGGATCACGAGCAGGGTCACGCGGTCGACGCCGAGATCGGACAGCCAGTCGCGGATCAGGGCGCAGCGTTCGAAGGTTCCAGGCTCGACGTCGTGTAGGGCGACCGCGAGTGCGGGCTCGCCGCTACGCTGCATCACGCACGCTCCGAGCATCCGCGAGGGCGCTGTCGTAGCCGGCGCCGAGGCGATCGAGGGCCCGTTCCCAAGTGCGTTCGGCGGCGTTGCGGGCTGCCGCTCGGCCGAGGCGGGCGCGCAGCAGCGGTGAGCCCGCGAGTTCAACGAGGGCAGCGGCGAAAGCCGGGCCCGTCGACTGCTCGAGCAGACCGTCGACCCCGTGCGTGATCAGGTCCCGCGGGCCACCGGCATCGGCGGCGAGGACGGCAAGACCGCTCGCCTGAGCCTCGAGGACCACCTGGCCGAAGGTGTCGGTGATGCTCGCAAAGCAGAAGATGTCCGCGCTCGCGTAAGCGGCGGCGAGTGCGTCGCCGTCGAGCCAGCCGAGCCAGGTGGCGTTGGCGCCCAGTCGTTGCCGCAGCCGCGGGGCCTCCGGCCCGTCGCCCGCGATCACGAGGTGGAGCCTCGGGTCGCGTGCGCGCGCCAGCTCGAACGCGTCGGCTATCAGATCGAGGTTCTTCTCCCGCGCCACGCGGCCCGCATAGAGGACGTCGACGCGATCGCCCCGGGGCGCCGGGCTGCGCCGCGATGGGTCGAAGCGCGAGACGTCCACGCCACGATCCCAGCGGGCAACTCGCTCGCGCCCGATCCCGAGGGCCGCGAGCGCGTCGTCGGCCGAGCTGCTCGGCGAGAGGACGAGGCTGCACTGTCCGTAGAACGCGGCGAGACCCATCGCGGCTAGCGCCTCGAGCGAGGCGTTACCCGATCGCAGGCCGGCGTAGCTCGCCAGCTCGGTGTGGTAGGACCCGACGAGCGGTGTTTGCATGGCCCGCGCAACGAGCACCGCCGCGAGCGCGCTCGGGCCGGGCGAGCAGACGTGGATCAGGTCGTAGCGCCCGGCGGTGATCGCCTCAACGGCTGCCGGCAGGCTTGGGACGCCGATCGACATGCCCGCGTAGTAGGGAATCTCGACGTCTGCCACCGCCGGCAGCCGGCGATCGACATTCGGGTCCGTGCCGATCACCTCGATCTCGAAGCCCGCGATACCGCGGTCGCGGATCTCCTCGATCGTCCGCGTGACGCCGTGCATCGCTCCGATGCCGTCGGCCACGATGGCGATCCGCGCCGAATCATCGTCGCGGCTCACGAGCTTGGCGCGCTCGCGCGCGATGAAAGCCGCCGACGGCGCGTACGGGATTGCCGGCAGGCACGCGTCGAAGAGCATCGGTCCGATCGCGCCGAGCTCCCCGCGGCCGGCCGCAGCGAATGCCCGATCGACGGCGCCGCGTAGTCGGCGCTCGTGGGCGCGGTGTGCACGCCGCGCAAGCCCGCCGTGCCTGAAGCGCTCGTCCTGCATGTAGGCGACGAGATCGTCCTCGGAGAGGTGGTCGAGACCGACCGACTCGAGCCACGCCCGAAGCAGCGCGCGAGCGTCCGCCGGACGCAGGTCCGCCTGAGCGCCGCCCTCCCGAGCATCGCCTTCGCGCAACAGGCGCTCCGCGATCTTCAGCACCGTGACCGGATCGAGCTTCGAGACCTCGCCGTCGCGGCCGAGTGCGCGCACGGCCAGCGCCATCGCGGCGTGCGCCCACTTCTCGGCGCTGCCCTGCTCGCCGCCCGGTTGCACGCGACCGCTGCGGATGTGCTCGAGCAGCTCGGCAGGTGTGCCGGCGGGCGGGGCCACCGTGAAGGTGCGTCCGATGTCGACCCCGGCGTGGTCATCGCTGCCGCCGATCGCGGTGCCGCCGTTCGTCTCGACGTAGATGCTCGCCGGCATGTTGAGCTCCGGCGCGCGCGAACCGTTACGAGTCTCCCAGACGGTGAACAGCTCCCCAAGGCGCCGACGGTGGCGTGGGCGAAGCGGAGCGCCGACGGCGTAGAACGGGTGTGCGAGTGCGCAGGCGATCGAGTTCGCATGGAGGTACTCGGCACATTCCTCGACGTCACGGTTGTGACGCTGCAAGAACTCGTGGTCTTCGGACGAGATACCGAAGCAGAGCACGTGTACGGCCTGCGGCTCGCCACGGAAGTAGGCGGTCAGCTCCTCGGAGATGAACACGTCGTCGTTGTGTGCGATCACGAGCCCGCCGTCGATCGTGTCGTGGTCTGTGATCGTTACGAAGTCCATTCCCCGGCGCTTGGCCAGCTCGTAGACCTCCTCGGGCGGAGTCGCACATTCCGGTAACCCGAGCGCGCGTTGGACCCCGAGGCGGGATGTGGCCGACGCGCTCGAATGACAATGGAGGTCGACAAGCGTCCGTTTACCGTTGATCCCTTCGCTAATTGTCATGCGAGCAGATTCGCCTGCAATTCGCACATTTCTGTGACGAGACGGTGAACTGGGCGCATTGCTATCAGGATCTTCACGACTTCCCGGTTCGCGGCTGCTGAAGTGCCGCTTGCGAGCCTGACCAACTCGCCCAGCGAGCTCTCGAGCCCCCGGGGCAAGACGCGGGGGGAGTGCGATCCCGATCGGGTCGTGCCCGAGGGCCACACACCCCGGCCGGTGCCCCGGGCTCCTGCGAGCCCGGGGTGCTCGGCGTGGCGCAGGTCGCGTGCGGGCCTGTGGGGCCGTCGCAGATCGCACTGCGCCGGCGCTGCCGGCACCCGCCCGGTTAGCCCGGCGCGGCTGCCCGCTAGGATGATCGTCGCGATGGCGGTGCTCGAGACAGACGGCCTCGAGAGAGCGCGCGAGCAGACGCTGGCGCTTGTCGAGACCCTCGGGGACGACGATCTCGAACGTGTGCACTCGAGGCTGATGAGTCCGCTCGTCTGGGATCTCGGGCACATCGCTGCGTTCGAGGATTTGTGGCTGTGCCACCGTCGCGGCGGTCGGCCGCTGCTGCGCCCGGACCTCGCGGCGACCTACGACGCCTTCGAGACGCCGCGCGCGCGGCGCAGCGAGCTGCGCTACTTGCGGCGAGCCGAGGCCGAGAGTTATCTCGCGGCGGTGCGGGCACGCGTCCGCGAGCTCGACCTACCTGCGGACGACGCGATCGTTGAGCTGGTCCTCCGGCACGAGCGACAGCACGCCGAGACGATGCTCCAAACACTGGCGCTCGCGAGGCTCGACGGCTGGACGCCCCCTTCGCTCGTCGTGGCTTCGGCTGCTGCGAGCCCGGCGAGCGGCATCGACCTGGTCGTCGTGCCTGCGGGGATCGTGCCGATCGGTGCGGCGGCGGACGGGTTTGCCTACGACAACGAAAAGCCTCGACATGAGATAGAGGTAGATAGTTTCGCCATCGGCCGCCTACCGGTCACGAACGTCGATTGGTTGGGCTTCGTCGAGGCCGGCGGGTATGCGCGGCGCCGCTGGTGGTCGCCAGCCGGCTGGGAGTGGCGCCAGAGCGAGGGGGTCGAGCGGCCCCTCCAGTGGATCGACGACGCTCGCGAGCGGCGCCTCGACGGCGTGCACGAGTTCCAGCCCGGCGCGGCCGTCGTGCACGTCTCCTGGTACGAGGCCGACGCATTCGCGCGGTCCCATGGCCTACGACTTCCGAGCGAGCTCGAATGGGAGGTCGCGGCGACTTGGGATTCCGACCGCGGGCTGAAGCTCGATTGGCCGTGGGGAGACGAGCGGCCGAGCCCGCGCCACGCGAACCTGATCGAGTCGGGGATCTTCGCGCCGCTCCCCGCGGGATCGCTGCCTGATGGCGCCGCACCATGCGGCGCGCTCGGGCTGATCGGCGACGTCTGGGAGTGGACGGCGAGCGAATTCCGCGGCTACGCCGGATTTCGCGCCCATCCCTACCGCGAGTACTCGGAGGTCTTCTTCGGGCCCGACTACCGCGTGCTGCGCGGCGGCTCCTTTGCCGCCAGTCGCGACGTCGTGACCACCACGTTTCGCAACTGGGACTACCCCCAGCGCAGGCAGATCTTCTGCGGTCTGCGGCTCGCCGGTGATCTCGGATGAGCAGCGGGACTCGCTTCGCCGCGCCTTCGATCACAATCGACCACGCGCTCGACGGATCCGCCACGCGCACACTCGCCGAAGACGCCCTCGACGGCCTGACCCAGCCGCTTAAGCAACTCGCCCCCAAGCACTTCTACGACAGCCGCGGCGCAGCTCTTTTCGATGAGATCTGTGAGCTGCCCGAGTACTACCCGACGCGGACCGAGCGGGCGATCCTCGAGCAGGAAGCAGACCGCATCATCGCCAGCAGCGGCGCCGGCGAGCTGGTCGAGCTCGGTTCGGGCAGCGCGACGAAGACGCGACTGCTGCTGGATGCCATGTCACGCGCCGGGCTCCTCGCGCGCTACGTGCCAGTCGACGTCCACGAGGCCTCCGTGCGCGCGAGCGCCGAACAGCTGGTCAGCGAGTATCCGGGGCTCGCGGTACACGGGCTGATCGGCGACTTCGAGCGTCATCTGGACCGCCTGCCGCCGCCCGGCGCGCGCCGGCTCGTGGCGTTCCTCGGCGGGACGGTCGGAAACTTCCGCCCCGGGTCGCGGCGACGCTTCCTGCGCACGATCGTCGCGCTGCTGCGGCCGGCGGATCGCCTCCTTCTTGGTACCGACCTGGTCAAGGACCGCGCGACTCTGATCGCGGCCTATGACGATGCCGCCGGCGTGACGGCGGAGTTCAACAGGAACATGCTCCGGGTGCTGAACCGTGAGCTCGGGGCCGACTTCGATCCTGATTGCTTTGAGCACCTCGCCCTCTACGACGAGCGCAATGACTGGATCGAGATGCGCCTGCGCGCACGTAAGCCGCAGACGGTCCGGCTCCCGGGTATCGATCTCACGATCGAGTTTGCCCAAGGCGAGGATCTGCTGACCGAGATCAGCGCCAAGCTGACGCGCGCGCGACTCGAAGCCGACCTCTCCGCAGCCGGTCTGGCGCTGACGGACTGGTACACGGACGAGCGCGGCTGGTTCGCGCTGTCGCTGGCGCGAACGATTCGCTAGAGACCGAGCTCGCGCACGCCGAGCTCGTCGAATCCGACGTGGTGGGCGAGCTCGTGTCGCACGGTGCGCGTCACCTGCTCGCGCAGTGCCGTCGCGTCGTACCCGAAGTCGCGGCGCAGGCTGTCACGAAAGATCACGATGCGATGAGCCGCGTCGGTACGCCCGCCGCCACCTTGGTACAGGCCGTAAAGGCCGGCCCGCCGACCGCCGTCTGAGATCACGACGGCAACGTGGTCCAGGGCGTTCTGAAGGAGGTCCGGCAGATCATCGAGCGCGTCCCGCACGAGTTCCTCGAAGTCCGCGTCGATGAGCGGGTCGAGCGCGAGGAACTCGCTTTCCTGTGGATCCCACGCCAGATCGTCGCGCGCGAGCTCCTCGCTGCGCCGAACCTTCAGCTCGAAGTCCTGCTCGCTGTCCTGCCAGCCCGCGATGTGGGAGATCACTAGCTCGACGACCGTCGCGAGCGCGACGAAGCCCAGCACGACGATCGCGATCAGCTCGAGCAGGCGCACAAGCCCAGAATGAGCCGGGGGGTTCGCTACGACCCCTACGACGAGCGCCACGAACAGCCCGGTCGCGATTCCACGACCCAGCTGCGACAGCGAAGGAGGCGACGGGCTCATCTCCTCTACTAAGGTAGCTCGTGATGAGCGCGTTCGACAGCCCTGATATCGAGGTCAGCCCTCAGCGTGCCGGCGAGCTGCTCGCCGAGGGCGTGACGGTGATCGATGTCCGCGAAGGCTACGAGCGCGACGCCGGCTATATCGATGGAACCCGGCACATCGAGCTCGAACGGCTCGCCGGTCAGGCCGACACGATCGATAAATCGGCGCCGGTTGTCTTCCACTGCCGGCTCGGCGTCCGCTCAGCGATGGCTGCAAGCGCTTTTCGCACCGCGGGCTATGAGGCCTACACGATGACCGGCGGCATTCAGGCTTGGGTCGACGCCGGGCTGCCGATCGCTCCCGCGAACGGCTACGTAGCGGAGCACTGATCGGCACCAATCACTGCCGCGGCGAGCGTCCCTGGCGGCGCGCGGCCGCCGTGGCCAGCTCGGCGACCGCATGTGGATCGTCGAGGACCGTGACGATGTCAAGATCGTTGGCGGCGATGTTGCGATGTGCGAGCGGTGCGGCCTCGATCCAGTCGTGCAGGCCGTCCCAGTAGTCGTCGCCGAAGAGGATCAGCGGGAAGTGGCGGATCTTGTGGGTCTGGATCAGCGTCGCGGCTTCGAAGAGCTCGTCCAGCGTGCCGAACCCGCCCGGGAGGACGACGAACGCGCTGGCATAACGAACGAACATGATCTTGCGCACGAAGAAGTAGTGGAACCGGAGTGCAAGGTCGGTATAGGGATTCGGCTGCTGCTCACGCGGCAACTCGATGTTGAGGCCGATCGACTTCCCACCCCCCTCCTGTGCGCCGCGATTCGCCGCCTCCATCAGCCCACCGCCGCCGCCTGTGATCACGGCAAGGCCACTCTCCGCCAGAGTGCGGGCGAGCGCGCGTGCGGCGGCATACCGCGGATCGTCGCGTGGGGTCCGCGCCGACCCGAAGATCGAGACCGCGGGCCCGAGGTGCGTCAGCGCCTGGAATCCCTGCGCCAGCTCGTTCGCGATCCGCGCGATCCGCTCGGCATCGGAGTGCAGTGAGACGACCTCGGCGAACTCCGCGGCGAGCAACTCCTCGTCGAGGCTCTCGGGTATGCGCGCCGGCCTGTCCATCTCGACGATCGGCGCGTCAGTTGAGGAGCGTGTGGAGGTAGCGCGCATCCGCGCGGCCGGTGATCGTCGTCGACGGGTTGAAGCCGATGTCGTGCCAGAAGGTTGATGCGTAGGGCATCCAGCCGAGGAACAGGTACACGCCCAGCAGGAGCGCGGCGACGCGCAGGCGGCGCGTGCGCGCGAGCGCGGCGAACGGCAGCAGCCAGATCAGATACCACGGCAGCACCCAGCTGAGGGTGACGAGCAGCGCGAACGTGACCCATGCCGCCGGGACGAGCCAGTCTCGCCGGCGCGCCGCCGCGACCGTGCAGATGACGATCGCCGCAACCAGCCCGAACTCGATCGCGATCCGCCAGCCGATCGTCTCACCGCCGAAGCCGAGGATGTAGCCGGTGAGGTTCGGTATCCCCAGCGGGATCACCAGCGCGGCCTGCTGCGCGAGATTCGGCGGGTTCGCACCGAACGCGGCGTACGCCATCGCGCCGAACGCGGCCAAGCCCACCAAGAAGCTTGCGACCAGGCGCAGTCGCCGCGTCGACCCGGCGATGATCACCGGCAGGAGGATTGCCGCCGATGCCTTGAGGGCGACTGCGGCGGCGAGCGCGAGGCCCGCGCCGAGCTCCCACCATAGCCGTGGCTCGCCGCGCACGATCGGTCGCCCGGAGCCGTCGAGCCAGGCGAGGGCCGTGCTTGCTCGCGCGCGAGCTCCCGCGGCGCGCTCGACGGGCACGGTCCCTGACCTGGCCCGCGCGCGTCCGACCTGAGCGCGCAATAGGAGATACATCGCGGTGATGATCACGAGCATCATCAGGAAGTCGTTGTGATCCGCGCCCATACCCCAGACGAGCACGATCGGGTTGAGGCCGAGAAACAGCGCAGCACCGAGCTTGTTGCGGCCAAGCAGGTCCGCACAGCGCCACAACATGTAGACGCTCGCGAGGCTTGTTGCGAGCAGCAGCGTCTTCATCATCCAGTAGGACCCGGTCGTGCCGAGCGGCACGACCGCAAAGGTGATCAACGTGAAGAGCGGCCCGTACGGGCTCTCCAGCCCGTGCCAGTTGCTGAGCGCAAACGTCGGGTCCGTGTGCGGCTCGAGCTCCGGAATCGTCGTGTAGGGATTGAGGTGATGGACGACCTCCATCCGCCCGTAGTTGAGGTAGTTGAAGATGTCGGTGAGCGGCATCGGCGGTGAGAGAAACCAGATCAGCTGGAGCGCGACCATCGCCATCAACGGCCAGCGTGGATGTAGCCGCGGGGAGCAGATCAGCACGGCTGCGTAGGCGATGTACATCGCGGCGACGCCCCAGGTGAAGATCCCCTCGAGCGCGTGCGTGCCGAAGTTGTGCCAGCTCATCAGCGGGCCGAGCGGCCCGCTCAGCCAGAACGGGTAGTAGCCGACGTGCGCGGTGGGTGAGAGGAAGCTCGGGTGCGCCGCGGCGACGGACGCGATCCACAAGCTCACGACGATCATCACGCCGAGTGCCGCTTTCGTGACGCGCGTAGCCGCCTCGCTGACGGGCTCGTCGTGCTCCCACGTCAGCCAGCGCTCCGTATGAGCCTGCTCGCGCAAACGCCGGAGGCGCTCGTGGAGGCTCGATCTGCGCGACCTCAGAGTTGGAAGCGCGGATGCCCGGACCGCTGCGGACACACTCGCGCCGCGAACTTCGGCCAGCCTCTCGACCGAGACCTCGGTCGCGTCAGACACGAGCCCAAGACGGCCGACCGGCCACCCGGTCCGGCCACCGATAACCACTAGCGGTCACGCTGCTGACGGCTGGGTGCAAGGTCGCGAGGATACAGCGACCGTGCCTGGCCGCGGTCCGCTCGAAACGGAGCCCGCCGCGTGGACGGGCTCCGGAGCGCCGAATAACGGGTGGTGCGCTAGGCGCTACAGCGTGACGACGTTAACTGCCTTTGGTCCCTTGTCGCCGGCTTCGGCGTCGAAGGAGACCTTGGCGCCCTCTTGCAGAGAGCGGTAGCCCTCGCCGACGATGCCGGTGTGATGAACAAACAGGTCCTTGTCACCGTCATCCGGTGTGATGAACCCGAATCCCTTGTCATCGCTGAACCACTTCACGGTGCCCGTAGGCATTGCGTTTCCTCCACTGTCTTGTTACCTGTGCTGCGACGCGGAGGACGCTTGAAAAGCTTCCGACTGCGAGCGCTCGCACTGCCCACGCCGGATTATCCGGCGTCTTGCAGCAATCACGCTAGCAGGTTGCGGCGTTCATTCGGCGAGAGCACTGCGACGACCGTCTAGGCTTAGTTCATGGCGCCAAGGATCAACAAGAGCGATGTCGAGTGGCGTGAGAGCCTCACGCGCGAGCAATACGAGGTGCTGCGCAAGAACGGAACAGAGCGCCCGTTCACCGGCGCGTTGAACGCGAACAAGGACGCCGGCATCTATCGGTGCGCCGGCTGCGGCGCGGAGCTCTTCCGCTCGGATGCGAAGTTCGATTCCGGCACCGGCTGGCCGAGCTTCTACGAGCCGGCGGATGGCGCTGCGGTTCGCACGGAGGACGACCGCGCTTTCTTCATCCACCGGACCGAGGTGCTTTGCGCGAGCTGCGAGGGCCACCTCGGCCACGTGTTCGAGGACGGACCGCAGCCGACGGGCCTGCGCTATTGCATCAACTCGGCGGCGCTCGAGTTCAAGGCCGAGTGAGGCAACCGATGGTCGCGCGCGCATGGCCGGCTTTGACGAGCTGACCGTCGCGCAGACGCTCGACGCGCACGCGGCGCTGCGCGACTGGCGCCGCGAGGGCGCGACGCCCGGCTCGCGTCCCCGCATTGCGATCAACATGATCACGAGCGTCGACGCCCGCGTGACGAAGGACGGCCGCTCGGGCGGCCTCTCCGGCGAAGCCGACCGCGAGCTCTTTCACGCGCTGCGCGCGCAGGCGGACGCCGTCATGGCCGGCGCGAACACGGCGCGGATCGAGCGCTATGGCGCGATCATCCGCGACCCGGCGACGCGTGAGCGTCGCCGTGCCGCCGGCCTTCGCCCGCAGCCCTACGCCATCCTCGCGACCCGCTCGGGCCGGATCGATCCGTCACTGCCGCTGCTGGCCGACCCTGACACGCACGTCATCGTCGTCGGGCCTCGCCAGAGCGACCTGCCGCCGCGCGCCGCTCGTGTGGATTACATCGCCGGCGCGACGCTCGACGGCGCCTTCACCGAGCTGCACGACCGCTTTGGCGTCGACCTCGTGCTCTGCGAGGGCGGGCCGACGCTCTGCGGCGCCCTTCTCACCGCGGGCCTCGTTGACGAGCTCTTCCTCACGATCACGCCTCGCCTGATCGGGGGCCCGCCGGGGCCCACCTTCGTCGATTCGCCGCCGCTGGAGGCCGAGACGGCGCTGACCCTCCTGCAGCTGTTGCGCTCGGGCGACGAGCTCTTCGCTCGTTACCGCTGTGGGCCGGCGCTCGTGGGGCCGTGAGGCGCTAGCCAGCCTCCGCGGCGGTGACCGTGGACACCGCGGTCAGAAGCTCGCTCGCCAGCCGTCCGCCATCGTTCGTGTTCACCGGGGTGGCGCTGATCCGGACGACGACGGACGGTCCGTCGAGCTCTTCGAGCGTGATTGTCGGCTGTCCGCGGAGCGCGACGGTGATGCCGTCCGCCAGGACCTGTTGCAGATCGCTCGGGGTAGTCCCCGGCCGCAGTCGGGCGCGCAGGCTGACGGCGGTCGGCTCGCGCAGCGGGATCACGGCGATTTGGATGACCGTGTTGTTGGGGACGAGGATGCGGTCCTGGCCGTTGGCAAACGTCGTATAGAGCAGGCCGAGCGCGGTGACCGTGCCCTCGACCTGGCCCGCGAGCATGCCGCCTTGCAAGCGCACGCGCTCGCCGACGCGAAACGGCCGAGCACTCAGGAGCACGATCCCGGCGATCAGGTTGCCGAGGGTCTGCTGGGCGGCCAGGCCGAAGACGACGGCCGTAAACGACGCGCCGATAGCGATGTCCGCTGTCCTTACCCCGGCGAACCGCAGGGCGACGATCACCGCCGCGAGCAGCGTGACGAGTCGCACCAGGAAGCCGATCGTCCCCGCCGTCGCAGGGTCTGCGCGCTTGAGCAGCGAGGGGGAGAGGGCGCGCCCGAAGTCGCGCGCGATCGCCCAGCCGAGGATCACGAGCAGCAGGACGGTGACGACCTGCGCCGCGGTCTTGCCTGGGGCTGAGGCGATCCCAAGCCACGGGCTGCGATGGTCGTAGACGATGATCACGCCGGAGAAGACGGCCGCGAGAACGAGCGTCTCGACGCGCGCTCGCCGCAGGCGCGCGCGCGTGAGCTCGTGCCCGAGATCACGCCAGCTCTCGATGCGCGCGACGAGCGGCGCCGGCGACGCCCCGGACTTTGCCTGATCTTCCTCGCCGCTCATCGGCTCACGCAAGGCGACGATATCGCCGCGGGCGGCGGCGGCATTCGGATCGGCGGTACGTCTACCGCAATCTATAAGGCTCGACTATAGGGTTAGGCTAGAGATTCGCGGGCGTTCGCCATAATCCGTCAACCAACGCGTTCGAGCAGGGCGATTCCCGCGCCATTGACGATCCGCTCGACCAGCGGGAGCGCAGTCAAATCGTGCTCGCGACCAGGGTCGAGCACGTCTCGCCAGCGCCCGGCTGGGGAATCGAGCAGCTCTTCATTGCCGTCAGGGCGGATCGCGATGACCGCCAGGACGTGCTCGCCGCGCATGTACGCGCACACGCCGGCGCCGGCGGCCAGCGGCGTGTAGGCGCCCTCGAAGCACTCCGCGTGCCGCTGGCGCAGCGAGAGCGCGGCAACGATCAGGGCAAGCTTGCTCGTCGCACGCGTCGCGGACGCACCGGCTCGGAGCATCGCGAGCGCCGCGTGCCGCGCCTGCCAGTCGACGGGTCGCCGATTGTCGGGATCGACGAGCGACAGCCGCCAGAGCTCGTCACCCTGGTAGATGTCGGGGAATCCGGGCGCTGTCAGCTTGAGCAGCAGTTGGCCGAGGGCGCTGCGCTCGCCGGCCAACGCGACATGTTCGACGAACGGGCAGAAAGACTCGAGGAACTCCGCGCTGGCGATGAGCCGGCGCGAGAATTCGAGCACTGAGCCCTCGAACCGCTCGTCGGGGTCGGCCCAGGAGGTCTCCCGCTTGGCCTCGCGCAGCGCCTTCACCAAATAAGCCTCAAGGCGCTCTTGCGCGATCGGCCATACGCCGACGAGCGTCTGCAACAGGAGGTACTGGACCGCCGGTGGTGCGCCACCGAGCCGCTCGCCGAGCGCCAGCCAGCGGTTCGCGAGCTCGCTCCATTGCTCGGCGCAGGCGCTGAGTGCGGCGATCCGTGCCCGCGTATCCGCGGAGTGTTTCGTGTCGTGCGTCTGGGTTGAGAGCAGGGCCGAGGGAAAGCGGCGCGCGCGTTCGCTGTTGGCAGTGTGGAGCTCGTCCACCCCGATCGAGAACCGCCCGGGGTCGCCACCCACCTCGTTCAGCGCGATCAGTCGCAGGTAGCGGTAGAAAGCGGTGTCTTCGATGCCCTTCGCCGCGATCGCCGGCGAGGTCTGCTGGAAGCGCGTCACGAGCTCTGCCTGCGGCTCCGCGTCCTCCAGCAGCAGCGCGCGCGAAAGGCGGGGATCCATGCCCGCAGCGTCGATCGCGCGGCGATCGTCGGCATCGACGGTCCCATCGGCTGGTTCAACATAGGTGCGGTAGATCGGCAGTCCCGCCAGGGCCTGCGCGAGCGTGACCGCGTCGAATGGACCTGCCCGCTCGAGTCTTGCAACCTCGCGCGCGAAGGGGCCTCGCGTCTGCTCGAGCTGGGCCTCGAGCGCGACCTCGGCAAAGCTCCGGCTCTCGCCCGTGACCGCTGCGTGCAGCTCGGTCAACGGCGCTTCGCCGGCGGGGTCGACGAATAGCGCGGATACGTCGTTGAGGAACTCGTAGCCGACTGTGCCGCAGATCGGCCAGTCGCGCACGCGCTCGCCCGGGGCGAGGATCTTCTCGACCCAGACTCGCTGGACGCCGCAGGAGGCGAGTCGGCGCAGGTACGCGGCGGGATTCGCGAGACCGTCGGGATGGTCGACTCGCAGGCCTTCGACGAGCCCCTCGCGGACCAGATCGAGCAGTTTGGCGTGGCTCGTCGCGAACACTTCCTCACGCTCCTGACGGATCGCCGCCATCGAATCGATGTCGAAGAAGCGCCGGTAGCCGCCTTCCGGGTCGAGATCGAACCAGCGCTCGCGTGCCTGCGGATCCGACCACCATGGGTTCTCGTCGCCGATTCCCATGTGGTTGGGCACGATGTCCAGGATCACCGGCAGCCCGGCGAGGGCAAGCGCGCGAAACGCCTCCTCACCGCCGAGCTCAGCGCTGAGCCTCGTCGGATCGACGACGTCGTAGCCGTGGGTCGAGCCGCGAGCGGCCTGCAGCGACGGCGACAGATAGAGGTGGCTGATGCCAAGCTCGCGCAGGTAGGGGACCTGCTCGCGGGCCTCGGCGAAGCCGAAGCCCGGGCCGAGTTGGAGCCTGTAGGCGGCGCGCAGTCGCGCGCCCATCATGCGGTGGCGAGGTCGAGCACGAGCAGCGATCGTGCACAGACCGAGACGGCATCGCGCGCCGCGTATCGCAGCGCACCGACCTCCAGATCCGGGCGCTCGGTGCTCAGTATGAGCTTCCAGGCCTTTCCGAACGAGGCGTTTGGCAGGCGGAACTCGATGTCCTCGTGGAGCGCGTTGAAGAGCATCGCGAACGACGTGTCCTTGAGCGGCTCCCCGCGGTCGTCGCTCTCGCCGAGCTTCGCCCCGTTGAGGAAGACCCCGAGTGCCCGCGTGTCTTCGCTGTGCCAGTCGCGCTGGGTCATCCGGCGCCCGTCAGGACGAAACCACCAGATGTCGGGTGCTCCGTCGCCGGATGCCGAGCCGGCAAAGAAGCGCGTCCGGCGAAACACCGGATGCGATAGGCGCAGTCCGATGAGCTGCCCGACGAAGCGGCGCAGCGCCTGAGAGTCGCCGTCGAGCTGCCAGTCGACCCACGAGAGCTCGTTGTCCTGGCACCAGGCGTTGTTGTTGCCCAGCTGCGTTCGTCCGATCTCGTCGCCGGCAAGAATCATCGGCACGCCCTGAGAGAGCAGGAGCGTCGCGATCAGGTTGCGCCGCTGACGCGAGCGTAGCTCGGCGATCGCCGGGTCGTCCGTAGGCCCTTCCACACCGCAGTTCCAGGAGCGGTTGTCGTCGCTCCCGTCGCTGTTGTCTTCGCCGTTTGCCGCGTTGTGCTTGACGTCGTAGGTGACGAGATCGCGCAACGTGAATCCGTCGTGGGCGCAGATGAAGTTGACCGACGCGAGCGGCGATCGCCCATCGTCTTCGTAGAGGTCGCTCGAGCCGGTGAAGCGCGAGGCGAACTCGCCGGCGCCGCTTTGGCCGCGCCAGAAGTCGCGCGTCGCATCGCGGTAGCGCCCGTTCCATTCGGCCCAGGGCGAGGGGAAGCCACCGATCTGGTAGCCGCCCGGGGCTACATCCCAGGGCTCGGCGATCAGCTTCACCTGCGAGAGCACCGGGTCCTGACCGATCACATCGAGGAATCCCGAGCGACGGTCGAAGTCGTAGTTCTCGCGCGCGAGCACCGTCGCGAGGTCGAAGCGGAAGCCGTCGACGTGGCAGTGCGTCACCCAGTAGCGCAGCGAGTCCATGATCAGCCGCAGGACCGCCGGGCTGGTTGGGTCGAGGCTGTTGCCCGTGCCCGTGAAATCGAGGTAGTGGCGCGCATCGTCCGGCATCAGCCGGTAGTACGCCCGGTTGCCGATCCCCTTGAAGCCGAGCATCGGTCCCAGATGGTTCCCTTCGGCGGTGTGGTTGTAAACGACGTCGAGGATCACCTCGATCCCCGCAGCGTGCAGAGCCTTGACCATGCCCTTGAACTCGTCGAGCTGCTGGCCCCGCTCGCCGGTTGCGGCATAGGCCGAGTGAGGTGCGAAGTAGCCGATGCTGCTGTAGCCCCAGTAGTTGGTCAGGCCGCGATCAACGAGGAAGCTCTCGCCGATGAAGTGGTGCACCGGTAGAAGCTCGACCGCGGTGATCCCGAGTTCGCGCAGATACTCGATCGCGGCGTCGCTGGCAAGGCCGGCATAGGTGCCGCGCAGATCCTCGCGGATCCGTTCGTTGAGCTTGGTGAAGCCCTTGACATGCAATTCGTAGATGACCGTGCGGCTCCAGTCGTGCTGCGGGCGCCGGTCGTCGTCGCCCCAATCGAACTGCTCGTCGATGACGACGCACCTCGGCATCGCCGGCGCGGAGTCCTCGTCATCGGCCTCGAGATCGGCGTCCGGGTTCTCCGCGTCGGGTACGTAGGGCAAGACGTTCGCCGCGCTCCAATCGACGCCGCCGTCGATCGCCTTTGCGTAAGGGTCGATCAGCAGCTTCGCGCCGTTGAAGCGCTGGCCATCCTGCGGGCTGTAGCGACCGAATACGCGATAGCCGTAAAGCTGGCCCGGGCCGACTCCGGGCAGATAGCAGTGCCAGTTGTGCAGCGAGCATTCGCTAACGCGGATTCGCTCTTCGGCGCCGGTTTCGTCGAACAGGCACAACTCGACGGCCTCTGCCTCTGCGGCGTAGAGCGAGAAGTTCGTGCCGTCCCCATCCCAGGTTGCCCCCAACGGGAAAGGCTGGCCGCGCCAGACCCGCCTCATGCCTGCGCGATGCCGCTGTCGACGGACCTTCGCGCGAGGAGCGCACCCGCGACGCCGGGCAGCTCGAGCCGACCGTCGGAGAGCGTGCACGCGGCCGTCGCGAGGTGCAGCCGAACGTCTCCGACCGTGAAGCTGTGGGGCGTGGGAGCGAAGTTGCACACCATCTCGTGGTTCCCCCGGCTCAGGCGCAGCCAACGACCGTCCTCGTCGAAGACGACACCTTCGGCCTCGCCGGACACCTCGCGCCTGCAGGCGATCAGCGCAGCGTACAGGGCGCAAAGCTCCCCGTCGCGCCGGCGGGTCAGCTTGGAGGCGGCGAACGTGGCCGGATCTTGCGGATCCGGGACCTCGCCGGCAAAGCCTGCGAAAGCGGCGAACTCGCGACGGCGCCCGCTGCGCGTTGCCTCCGCGATTGCCGGGTCGATGTGATCGGTGAAGAATTGGAACGGAGCGGCCTCGCCGTACTCCTCACCCATGAAGAGCATCGGCGTGAACGGAGCGAGCAGCACGCAGAACGCGGCGAGTCCGCGCACCGGCGCCGGCAACCGATCGCCGCGGGCGCGGTTCCCGACCTGGTCGTGATTCTGCGAGAAGACGACGAACTGCGCCGGCGGACGGTCGCGCGCCGGCGCGCCGAAACGTCGCTCGCGGAAGGCCGACCAGTTGCCGTCGTGAACGAACGGACGCCCGAACGCCTTCGCGAGGTCCGCGACGCGGCCGAAGTCCGCGTAATAGCCATCTCGCTCGCCGGTCAGCAGCACGCGCAGAGAATGATGAAAGTCGTCGGCCCACTGCGCGTCGCAGCGCAGCCCGCCGAGTGATCCCGGCCGGATGACGCGGGGGTCGTTCAGCCCTGCCTCGGCGATCACGAGCGACCGCGCGTTCAGCGCGTGAACGCGGTCAGCGATCGAGCCGACGAGCGGGTTCGCGCTCTCGTCGTGGATCGCATGGATCGCGTCCAGGCGCAGACCGTCAACGTGAAAGTCGCGGATCCACGACTCTGCGCTCTGGATCGCCCACTCGCGAACGCCGTCACAAAGCTCGTCATCATAGTTGATTGCATCGCCCCAGAAGGTGTGGTGCGCTCCGGTGAAGTAGGGGCCGAAGGCCACGAGCGCCTCAGCGCCCGAGGCGCCGACGTGGTTGTAGACGACGTCGAGGATTACCGCCAGATCGAGCGCATGCGCGGCATCGACGAATCGCTGTAGCCCGGCGGGGCCCCCGTACGCATGGTGCGCGGCAGAGATGTAGACGCCGTCGTAACCCCAGCCTCGCTCGCCGGGGCCCTCGGCGACTGGCATCAGCTCGAGCGTCGTCACGCCGAGCCGCGCGAGCTCCTCCAGGTGGGGGATCGCACCGTCGAAGGTTCCGGCTGCGCTGAAGGTTCCAATGTGCAGCTCGTAGATCACCGACTCGCTCAGCGCCGTCGCTGTGAAGCCGGCGTCCGACCAGGCGTGGCGGCTGTGGTCGAAGACGCGCGAGGGGCCCCGGATCCCGGCCGGCTGATGGCGGGAGCAGGGGTCGGGATAGCGCCTGCCGTTCAGCTCGATCCAGTAGTCGGCTTCGGCGGGAACCTCGGCCCGGGCACTCCACACGCCATAGCCTTCCTCCCGTAACTCGAGCCGTGCGCCGTCGCCGATGATCACCGCCGGATCGCGCGCTGAAGGCGCCCAGACTCGGAACTCGGTCTCCCGGCCGGTGGGACGCGCCCCGAGTCGTGCGGTGAACGGGTAGCTCTCGCTCACGCCGCTGCGGGCGCGCGGATCGACGTTGCGCTCGCGGGAACGAGCCAGATCACCCCGAGCGGGGGCAGCGTCAAAAGCGCCGAGTGGCTCTGGCCCTGCCACGCGGTCGGCTCAGCCTCGATGCCCCAGCCGTTGCCGACGTTCGAGCCGCCGTAGAGCCGCGAGTCGGTGTTCAGCAGCTCGCGCCACGCACCGGCGGCCGGCAGGCCGACGCGGTATCCGTCGCGCACGACGGGTGCAAGGTTGCACACGCAAACGAGCCGTTCGTCGTGATCCCCGTTGCGGATGAAGGCGACGAGGTTATCGTCGGCAGCGTTGGCCTCGAGCCAGGCAAACCCTTCGCTGTCGGCGTCACGCCGCCACAACGCCGGTTGTTCGCGGTAGCAGCGGTTGAGGTCGCGGACGAGCTGCTGTACGCCGGCATGATCGGCGTGCTCGAGCAGGTGCCAGTCCAACGAGCGGTCGTAGTTCCACTCGCGCTCCTGCGCGAATTCCTGGCCCATGAACAGCAGCTGCTTGCCGGGATGCGCCCACATGTAGGCATACAGCGCGCGCAGGTTCGCGAAACGCTGCCAGCGGTCGCCCGGCATCTTTGCGAGCAGCGAGCCCTTGCCATGTACGACCTCGTCGTGACTGAGCGGCAGGATGAAGGACTCGCTGAACGCGTACATCAAGCTGAATGTCAGCTCGTGGTGGTGGTAGCGGCGGTGGATCGGGTCCTTCGCGAAGTACTCCAAGGTGTCGTGCATCCAGCCCATGTTCCACTTGAAGCCGAAGCCGAGGCCGCCGAGGTAGGTGGGGCGGGAGACTCCCGGCCAGGCGGTTGACTCCTCCGCTGCCGTCAGTACGCCTGGGACGCCACCGTAGGCGAGCTCGTTCATCTCGCGCAGGAATGCGATCGCTTCGAGGTCTTCGCGTCCACCGAACTCGTTCGGTGTCCACTCGCCGGCACGGCGGGAGTAGTCGCGATAGAGCATCGATGCGACCGCGTCGACGCGTAGGCCGTCCGCGTGATACTCACGCAGCCAGAAGAGCGCGCTGGCGAGCAGGAAGTTGCGCACCTCGCGCCGTCCGTGGTTGAAGACGAGCGTTCCCCAGTCCGGATGCGAGCCGCGGCGCGGGTCGGCATGCTCGTAGAGCGGGCTCCCGTCGAAGCGGGCGAGCGCCCAGTCGTCGCGCGGGAAGTGCGCGGGCACCCAGTCGAGGATCACGCCGATCCCGGCGTGGTGCAACCGCTCGACGAACGCCCGCAACTGGTCGGGGTTGCCACGGCGCGGATCGGGCGCGAAGTAGCTCGTCACCTGGTAACCCCATGAGCCAGTGAACGGGTGCGCCATCACCGGTAGCAGCTCGACGTGCGTGAAGCCGAGGTCCGCGACGTAGGCGGCGAGCTGCTCGCCGAGCTCTTCGGCGCCGAGCTCCGCGCTTTCGAGCGTGCGCCGCCACGAACCGAGGTGGACCTCATAGATCGAGAGCGGCTCACGGTAAGCCGCGCGTCCAGCGCGCTCGGCGAGCCATTCGCCGTCCGCCCATTCATGCTGGCGGCTGTACACGATCGCGGCGGTACCGGGCATCCCTTCCACCTGGAGCGCGAACGGATCGGTCTTGACGCGGAGCTCGCCATCCGCGGCGTGTATCTCGAACTTGTAGCGAGCGCCCTCCGCGAGGTCCGGCAGGAAGAGCTCCCAGATCCCGCTCGCGCCGAGCGAGCGCATCGGATGCATCCGCCCGTCCCAGAAGTTGAAGTCGCCGATGACGCTGACGCCGCGCGCGTTGGGTGCCCAGACCGCGAAGCGCACGCCGCTCACGCCGCCGACCGTTACGCGGCGTCCACCGAGTGCGTCGTAGAGCTGCTCGTGCCGTCCTTCGGCCGCGAGATGCAGGTCGAGCTCGCCGAGCGTCGGCGCGTAGGCATACGGATCGCGCGCCCGATGGCTCGCGCCATCGGGATAGGCGGCCTCGATCTCGTAGTCGAGCGGCAGATGCGCGGCTTGTACGACGCCTTCGAACAGGCCGCTCGCATCGATGCGTGCCAGCTCGACGCTGCCGCGTGCCCCGTCGCCGTTCGCGCTAGTGGGGTGCACGACGACGGCCGTGGCAGCCGGCCGGAGCGTTCGAACACATACGCCGCCATCGACCGGATGCGCGCCGAGCAGGCTGTGTGGATCGGAGTGCTCGCCCGCGAGCAGGCGCTCGATGTCCGCGCGCTCAGGCGGCATCGCGCTGGCCGTCCAGTAGGCGTTCGATTCCCAAGACCGGGACCCCCAGCCAGTCCGGTCGATTCTGGAGCTCGTAGCGCAGCTCGTAGATCGCCTTCTCGAGCTCGAAGATCGCAAGCAGCTTCGCCACGGCTTGGGCGCCGGCCGGCAGCAGCGCAAGGTCGATGCGCTCCATGTAGCCGTCGAGGAACGCCTGGCGCGCGTGCGGCTCCCATTCGCGGTCGACCGCGACCCCGTGCAGGACCTCGGAGACCAGGCACGCGTAGGAGATCGAGCGCAGCATGCCGGCGACGTCACGCAGCGGGGAGCGCTTGCGCCGGCGCTCTCGCAACGGCCGCGCGGGCTCGCCCTCGAAGTCGATCACGACCCAGCCGCCGGCGGTCAGCAGGGTCTGGCCGAGGTGGTAATCGCCGTGGATGCGGATCAGCATCCCGCCGGTCCCGGTGTGCGACAGCAGCGAGAGGACGTCGCGCAGCTCCTTGATCCGGCCGGTGATCGGCTCGAGCTCCGCTCGCGCGGGCATGTTGACGAAGAGCTGCTCGATCTGCTCGTCGATCGTCGCGGTCAGCAGCGCGACCTGTTCGTCGGGCGGGTGTTCGGGAGCGAACTCGGGATCCTCGCTGTCGCTGCCCAGCAGGCTGTGCATCGCCGCCGTCGCGCTGCCGAGATCACGCAAAGGCAGGATCAGCTCCTCGCCGCGCTGCTGCGCGATTCTTTCGAGCACGAGCTCCCAGCCATCGTGCGCACCGGTGACGAAGCGCTGCATGACGCCGAGGCTCGCCTCGAGGAGTTCGCCGCGGTACTCATACCAACCCTCGAGCGGCACCATGTTCGCGAAGCCGTGGCGGTCGAGGAAGCGGAGCATCTCGATCTCGGGGTTGAGTCCGGGCTGCAGCCGGCGAAACGCCTTGATGATGTGAGCCTCGTCGAGGACGAGCGAGCTGTTCGACTGCTCCGCGTCCACCACGCGTACCTCCGCGTCGGGACCGAGCGCCAGCGAGCCGTTACGGCGGAAGGCGACCGTCGTGGCCTCGTGCTCGATCGTCGCGTCGGCTGCGATCAGAGCGCCGATGCGCCCACCCTGGCGGCCGTCGCTCAGGCCGTCGTAGAGGCGCATGCCATCCTGCCGGCAGATCTCGAACGCCGCGCCATCGTCGTCTTCGCGAGCGGGCCCAACCCCGACGAGTAGCTGGTAGAGGTCGTGCGTGCCGGCCGCGGGACGGACCTCGACGAGCAACAGCAGCAACTTGTCGGTTTCCTCGATCAGCGGCACGACGTCGAGGATCGTGACCTCGCAGACCTCGTCGACCTTCGCCGCGTACCAGCGCTGGTCCGCCATCCATTCGCGCAGGCGCTCCTCGGTCAGCGGTGGAACGCCGGCGCTGGCGAGCGCCGCGCCTACGTCAACGCCGGCCACCGTCATCCCGCTTCTCCGATCCGAGGATGAACCAGAAGAATCCGCGCGGCGCGAGCGTCAGGAGGTAGGGGAGCTTCCCGATTGCCGGAAAGCGGGTGCCGCCGAACATTTCGACGGGCTGTTGGCCTTCGTAACGAGAAAGGTCGAGCTCGACCGCCTGCGCCGCGCGGGAGAGGTTGTGCACGCAGAGCGCAACATCGCCGGCGTGGCAGCGCACGTGGGCGAAGATCCGCAGGTTGCTCGTCGACAGCGCCTCGTAGGAGCCAAGCCCGAACCCCGGGTGCTCACGCCGCAGCGAGATGAAGCGGCGCAGCCAACGCAACAGTGAGGCCGGCGTGCGCAGCTGAGCTTCGACGTTGACCGCCTGAAAGCCGTAGACGGGGTCCATCAGTGGCGGCGAGTAGAGCTGGGCGAAATCGGCGCGCGAGAATCCGCCATTGCGGTCGCCGGTCCACTGCATCGGGGTGCGCACGCCGTCGCGGTCGCCGAGGTAGATGTTGTCCCCCATCCCGATCTCGTCGCCGTAGTACAGGATCGGGCTGCCCGGCAGCGAGAACAAGATCGCCGTCAGCAGCTTGATCTCGTCGTGGCCACCCTCGAGCAGCGGCGCGAGCCTCCGGCGGATGCCGAGGTTGAGCTTCATCCGCATGTCGCGTGCGTATTCGGAGTACATGTAGTCGCGTTCCTCGTCGGTGACCATCTCGAGCGTCAGCTCGTCGTGGTTACGCAGGAATAGACCCCACTGGCAGCCATCGGGAATCGGCGGCGTTCGCGCCAAAATCTCCGTGATCGGCGTCGAGTCTTCGCGGCGCAGCGCCATGAACAGGCGCGGCATCACCGGGAAGTGAAAGGCCATGTGGCATTCGTCGCCGTCGCCGAAATAGTGCACGACGTCTTCCGGCCACTGGTTCGCCTCGGCCAGCAGCACGCGGTCGGCGTACTCGGCATCGACGGTCGCGCGAACCCGACGAAGAAACGCGTGCGTCTCAGGCAGGTTCTCGCAGCTCGTCCCCTCGCGTTCGAAGAGGTAGGGCACGGCGTCGAGGCGGAAGCCGTCGAGACCCATGTCGAGCCAGAAGCGCAGAACGTCAAGCATCGCCTCCTGGACCTCGGGCTCGTCGTAGTTCAGATCGGGCTGATGCGAGAAGAAGCGGTGCCAGTAGTACGCACCGGCCGCGTCGTCCCACGTCCAGTTCGACGTCTCGGTGTCGATGAAGATGATTCGCGCATCGCCGTAGCGTTCCGGCGTGTCCGACCAGACGTACCAGCTGCGCTTGGGCGAGTCGGGGCTCGACCGCGACTCCTGGAACCACGGATGGTCGATCGACGTGTGGTTCATCACGAGATCGGCGATCACCCGGATACCACGCTTGTGAGCACCGTCGATGAACGCTTGGGCGTCTCGGACGGTGCCGTACTCCCGCAGCAGGGACTTGAAGTCGGCGATGTCGTAACCGCCGTCGCGCAGCGGCGACTGGTACATCGGCAGCAGCCAGACGCAGTCGACGCCGAGCCACTCGAGGTAATCAAGCTTCTCCGTGAGGCCGCGGAAGTCGCCGGAGCCGTCGGCGTCGGCGTCGTAGAAACCGCGCACGTGTATCTCGTAGAACGTCGCGGTCTTGAACCACAGCGGGTTTGACTCGAACCACTGTCGGGTCGCCTCCGGCGCCGTTGTGGTCGGGTCGCCGCCATTCTCGGCGAGCGTCGCGCTCAGATCGCGTTCCAGCTGTGTCGCCATCAGAACCCCGCCACCCCGAGTAGGTGCCCGGGACGCACGCTGGGGTCGAGTCTCACGTAGTTGCGCCCGAGTCGCCAGCGGTAGCTCCGGCCGTCGAGCAGGTCCTCGACGGCGAACACCGGCGGCAGGCCGAGCTCCTCGGGCACGATCACGGTGCCCTCCTGCGCGGACGACGGATCGAGGTTGACGATGACGACCAGCGTCTCCTCGCCGGTGCGCCGGGTGTAGGCCAGCAGGGTTTCGTTCTCGACGCCGAGGAATCGCAGCCCCTCGATGCGCTGTAACGCACCGTGCTCGCGGCGGATCTCGTTCAGTCTTCCGAACATGCCGAGCAGGGGCCCATCGAGTGCACGCGGCACGATCTGGTACTTCTCCGAGCCGAGGTACTCCTCCGACCCGGAAACGCGCGGTGTCGCCTCGAACTGCTCGAAGCCCGAGTAGATGCCGTAGCTCGGCGACAGCGTAGCGGCGAGCAGCAGCCGTACCGCGAAGGCGGCCGGACCGCCCGTCTGCAGGTAAGCGCTGAGGATGTCGGGGGTGTTGGTGAACAGGTTCGGGCGCAGGAAGTCCGTGCTGGGCGGGGAAGCGAGCCGGCTCATGTACTCGCGCAGCTCCCAGGCCGAGTTCTTCCAAGTGAAGTACGTGTAGGACTGGCTGAAGCCGGCCTTCGCGAGGGCGTTCAGCAGCGGCTCGCGCGTGAACGCCTCAGCGAGGAAGATCGTTTCCGGATGGATGCTCCGCACGGCGGCGATGAGCCAGCGCCAGAACGCGACCGGCTTGGTGTGCGGGTTGTCGACGCGGAAGGCGCGCACCCCGCGCTGGGCCCAGAAGAGCACGACGTCGAGCAGGGCGCGCCACAGGCCCTGCCAGTCCTCGGTGTCGAAGTCGAGGTGGTAGATGTCGAGGTAGCGCTTGGGCGGGTTCTCGGCGTACTTGAGCGTGCCGTCGGGACGGCGGTGGAACCACTCCGGGTGCTCCTTCAGCCACGGATGGTCGGCGGAGCACTGAACCGCGAAGTCGAGCGCGATGTCGATCCCGAGCCCGCGAGCCTCGGCGACGAGCGCTTCGAATTCCTCCAGCGTCCCGAGCTCGGGGTTGATCGCCGTGTGGCCGCCTTCGGCCGCGCCGATCGCCCATGGACTGCCGGGATCGTCTGGCCCGGCCTGCGGCGAGTCGTTGGGCCCCTTGCGCGCCGTGCGGCCGATCGGATGGATCGGCGGCAGGTAGACCACGTCGACGCCGAGCGCCGCGAAAGCACTCAGCTGGGAACGTACGCCCGCGAAGCCGCCCCACGAGCGGGGAAAGAGCTCGTACCAGGTACCGAAACGCGCCCGCTCTCGCTCGACCTCGATCTCGAAGGTTTGACTGTGTGCCTCGTCGTAGTGCTCGGGATGGCGCTCCGCGATCGCCAGCAGCGCGTCGGCGAGCGCCGCTTGCTGGCGGACCCTCGCCGGGGTCGTGGCGTCTGCGACCGTCGCCAGCGCGCCGAGGACTGCCTCACGGTCGCTACCCCTGGCGCGCGCGGCCAGCGCACGCAGCAGCTCGATTCCCTCCGCGAGCTCCGAGCTCGTGTCCTTCTGGCCGGCGAGGAGCTTGCGCGAAAGCTCATCGCGCCAGCTCGCGAACCGCTCGACCCAGGCGACCAGCTGCCAGTGGTGGTAACCGAGATCGCCGACAAGAAAAGAGCCGCTGTAGCGGTCAGGGCCAACGGTCGCGAGGCGCACCTCCGTCCAGTCCCCTCCCGCGGCCGGGCGGTGCCGCACGCTCGCGCGAAGCGCCTGATGCCCGTCGCGGAAGATCGTTGCACTGACCGCAACCTGATCGCCGGCGCAGCGCTTGGTCGGGTGGGCGCCGCCGTCGACGACCGGCGCGGGATCGGCGATCAGGATCGACGACGGCCTGCGCCGCGGGAGCTCGATCGGCTGCGTGTCGTCCGCCGGCGACTGCTTCACCTTGATTGTCCCCTTGGTCCCTCGCGCCACCATCACCAGTTACCCTGGAAAAGAGGTCGTCTAATCGGGAGAACCCGCTGAAGCTCGCCAGCGGAGTCCAGCTGCACATCACGTCGCTGCCGGGCGGGAAGCTCGGGCCGGCAGCTTTCCGCTTCGTCGATTGGCTCTCAGCCGCCGGTCAGTCCTACTGGCAGGTGCTGCCTCTCGGGCCACCTGACCGGTACCGCTCACCATACCGGTCGAGCTCTGCCTTCGCCTGCTCGCCGCGGCTGCTCGCGCGTCCGCATGCCACGGTCTCGATCGTCGACGAGGAGGCGCTACGCGAGCATGAGTCGTACTGGATCGGCGAATGGGAGCGCTACGCCGGCCGCGAGGCCGTACGCGATCAGGCCCGCTTCGCCAATGAATGGACGGCGTTGCGCAACTACGCCGCCGACGCTGGGATTGCGATCGTCGGTGACGTGCCGTTGTACGTCGCGCCGGGGAGCGTCGACCAGCTCAGCCATCCGCGCTTCTTCTCGTCCGACCTGCGCGCGGGCGCGCCCCCCGATAGCTTCAACGCCGCAGGTCAGCTCTGGGGTAATCCGGTCTACGAATGGCCGGCGCTCCAGCGAAGCGGCTATCGCTGGTGGATCGAGCGGCTTCGCCGCGGCGCCGCTCTCTACGACCTCGTCCGCCTCGACCACTTTCGCGGGTTCGTGGCCTACTGGACAGTGCCGGTCACCGCGCGGACGGCGCGGGGTGGACGCTGGCGCCGCGGGCCGGGGGCCGCGCCGCTGCTCGCCGCGCAGCGCGCGCTCGGGCGCCTCCCGCTGATCGCCGAAGACCTCGGTGCGATCACGCCGCCCGTCGAGCGGCTGCGCGAGCGACTCGGCGTGCCGGGCATGGCCGTGCTCCAGTTCGTCTATGGCGCGCCGGGCGAGGATCCGCTGGACGACGCCGCGCGGGGGCGCGTCCTCTATACGGGCACGCACGATCAGACGACGCTCCTCGGTTGGTGGGATGGGCTCGACGCGGCTGCGCGCGAACCGCTCGGCGCGGCGATGCGCAGCCGCGGGATCAATCCGGCCGGCGGCCCCTGGCCGCTGCTGCGCCTCGCGCAGTCCTCCAGTGCCGACCTGGTCATCGCTCAAATGCAGGACGTGCTCGGGCTGCCGGCGAGCGCGCGCATGAACACCCCCGGCCGCGCTGGCGGCAACTGGCGCTGGCGGCTGTCGGAGGGTGGCGCGACGGCTGCTCTGGCGCGCCGCCTGCGCGCGGTCACCGCCGAGTTCGGCAGGCTGCGCTAGACGCTGCGCTCTAGCCGAGACGGCGCACGACGCGGCGGCCGTGCTCGTGCCCGAGCACCCCGATCGCCCCTGGGGCGAGCACGAAGCACGCCCCATCGACCGGCGCGAGCCCGACCCAGCGGGCGATCAGCACGCGCAGGAAGTGACCGTGTGAGAACACGAGCACGCAACCCGCCGGAGGTAGCAGGGCGAGCGCCGCATCGGCGCGAGCTCCGACAGCGGATGCCGTCTCGCCGCCCGGGCAGCCGTCGCGCCACAGATCCCAGCCGGGTCGTTCGGCGTCGATCTGCGCGCTCGTCACGCCCTCGTAGTCGCCGTAATCCCATTCGACGAGCTCGTCCCGACGCTCCGTTCGCTCGCCATAGCCCGCGAGCTCGCATGTCTGCATGGCACGGCGCAGCGGGCTGCACCAGACGGCGGCGAACGACCACGGTGCGAGACGCTCCGTGAGCTTGGCCGCCGCGGCGCGTCCGGCGTCGTTCAGCGGGAGATCCGTGTGGCCCGTGTGCTGTCCGCTCGCCGTCCAGTAGGTGTCGGCGTGGCGCACGATGACGAGCTCGGCGTCGCTCATCGACCGGCGAGCGCCGCGCTATCCGCGATCACGATCAGGCGCTCGCGCGCGAGCAGGCTGGACGGCACGCGCGGCGTTGGCTCGCCGAGCGCGCCGGCGAGCGCGGCGGCCTTCCCCGAACCCGCCGCGAGCAGGATCGCGCTGCGCGCGGCGCGCAGCACAGGCAGCGAGAGCGACACGCGGTCCGGCGGTGGCTTCGGCGCGTCGTGCACCGGCACGACGGCGCGGTCATCCACGAACAGTGCCGGATTGTCGGGGAAGAGCGATGCCGTGTGCCCGTCCTCGCCGATGCCGAGCAGCACGAGATCGAGCACCGGCACGCCCGCCGCAGCGAGCGGCACCCGTGCCCGCAGCTCGTCCTCATACGCCTCCGCCGCCACCTCCGCGCCGCGTTCTCCCTCGATGCGATGCAGGACCGCTCCACCGAGGGGCAGCGTCGAAATAACCATTCGCGCGTTCGACTGCGGGTCGTCGGGACCAACGCAACGCTCGTCCCCGAACCAGAGATCGACGCCCGCGAGCACGCCGGGCGCGAGCAGCTCGTAGGTCGCCGCCGGCGTGGTCCCGCCGGCAACCGCTACGTGAGCGCTGCCACGCTCGGCGAGCGCGCTTGTAACGGTGGTCAGGAACAGCGCGGCGGCGCGCTCGGCCACCGCTGCGGGATCCAGCTCCTCGATGACGCGCGGCGCGGGCGTCATTCCTCGAGCATGCCGCTCGTGTGCACCAGTGCCTCCCCATAGATCGCGTCGCCAACGAGCGAGAGTCGGATCCCCTCACCGAGGATCCCGCCCTCGCCCCGTGAGGCTCCCAGCAGGCGCCATGCGCGCTCGGTACCGTCGGCTTCACGCCTGGTCGCGCGCAGGCCGCCCGAGCCGCGGTCGAGCGAGATCAGGCCACCGTCGCGCATCGTGAGCGTGAGGCCGGCGAGCCCGGGAACCTCCTGCGCCACCGAGTCCAGCTTGACCTTCACCTTGCCGAGCTTGCCCTCGGCGTGCCCGCGCCCGTCGCGGCGCAGCTGCCGCGCCGGCCAGCCGAGGCGCGAGCCGAGCCATCCGCAGAGCAGCAGTGCCGCGGCTCCCGAGAACGGATGATGGCGCACCGTCACCGAATCGATCATGCGCAAGCGCGGGCGCTGCCCGGGTGCGTCGAACATCATCGCGACGCGCTCGCGCCACGGCGTCGAGCGCAGCCAGGCCAGGTCGACGACGTTGCGATGCTCGAGCAGGCGCACCGCGCGGCGCAGCGCGCCGCCAACGTCTGGGTCATCCATCGAGTCGAGCAGCACCGACTGGGAGAGGCCCGCGAGTGCGTCGACCGCCTCCCAGTGACCGTGCGGCGCCCACACGAGCGTCGGGATGTCGGTGACGACAAGCGGGTCGACGATCGAGTCCAGATGCTCGAGATGCTCGGAGCCGACGTCGATCATCACCGTCTCGAAGGTGAGCGCTGCCCCGTCGTCCGTCGCCGCTGCGTCGGCGGCGACCGACGCGACCGCGTCGAGCGTCGTGCGTCCCGGCGTGACCGCACAGATGATCGTGCGCGATGCGTGATTGCGCCCGACGGCGCCCAAGCGGTTCGCGATCTCGCCGCTCCACTGACGGTCGACGATGCAGACGAGGTTCAGCACGCGCGCGGGCACGTGTGTCGCATCCTCGGCGTGGCGCTCCGCGAGCAGGCCGCGTAGCGCGGACTCGATCTCCGCGGGCGTCGTGTGCTCGGCGGCCCAGACCGTGTCGTCGAGTGCGGCCAACTCGTGATCCCCAGTCAGATTGTCCGCCAGCTGTGGCCGGGGAGCAGCAGGGAGTCGGCCCCGGCGGGTCCAGCCGTGCCCGCCGGATAGGCATCTGGAACTCGCCCCGTCTCGACCCAGCCCGACAGGATCGGGTCGCAGATCCGCCATTGCGCTTCGGCTTCGTCGTTGCGCGTGAAGAGCGTCGCCTCGCCGCGCATCGCATCGAGGATCAGTCGCTCGTATGCCTCCGGCGATTGCGAGAGGAAGGCCGTGTTGTAGAGGAACTCCATGTTGACCGGGCGGATTCGCATCCGCGGTCCGGGGACCTTCGCGCCGAGAGAGAGCGAGACGCCCTCGTTCGGCTGGAGCGTGACGACGAGCTGATTGGGGCGCACATCCGCGGTGCCATCCTGCTCGAACGCGAGGTGGGGGACCGGGCGCAATGTCACGGCGATCTCGGTTACCTTGCGCGCGAGGCGCTTGCCGGTGCGCAGGTAGAACGGGACGCCGGCCCAGCGCCAGTTGTCCACGACCAGGCGCAACGCGACGTAGGTCTCCGCGCGCGAATTCTTCGGCACGCCCTCCTCCTCGAGGTAGCCGACGACGTGCTCGCCGCCGATCACGCCCGCCGTGTAGCGCCCGGGCACGCTCATCACCGCCACCTCGTCGGCGGTCGGTGGGCGGATCGCCTCGAGCACCTTCACCTTCTCGTCGCGCACGTCGTCCGCGTGGAAGGTCACCGGCGGCTCCATGCAGAGCAGCGTCAGCAGCTGCAACATGTGGTTCTGAACGAGATCGCGCAACGCGCCGGCGTGGTCGTAGTAGCCGGCGCGGCTACCGATGCCGATGTCCTCCGCCGCGGTGATCTGCACGTTCTCGACGAAGTTGCGGTTCCAGACTGGCTCGAACATCCCGTTGGCGAAGCGAAACGCGAGCAGGTTCTGCACCGTTTCCTTGCCGAGGTAATGGTCGATGCGGAAGATCTGCTCTTCCCTGAACACCGAAAGCACGCGCCGGTTGAGGTCGCGTGCCTCGGCCAGCGAGGTGCCAAACGGCTTCTCGATGATGCAGCGCACGTCACCGTCGGGGACTTCCGTTCGCGCCAGGCCCGCTTCCCCGAGCGCCTCGACGATGACCGGGAAGAAGTCGGGCGCCGTGGAGAGATAGAACGCGCGCGACATCGGCTCACCCGCAGCCTCGTCGAGCTCGGCGAGCGTGTCGCGCAGGCGTCCGTATCGCGCCGTGTCATCGAACGCGAGCTCGACGTAGCGCAGGTCCTCGAGCAGGGCATCGAGCACGCTCGCGTCGGGATGCGTTCGGCTGAAAGCGCGGATCGCGTCCGCCGCCACCTTGCGGTACTCGTCGTGGCTCATCGATCCGCGCGAGACGCCAATCAGGTTGAAGCGCTCGGGCAGGGCGCCGTCATGCGCGAGGTTGTAGATCGCCGGGAGCAGCTTGCGACGCGCGAGATCGCCGGTCCCGCCGAAGATGACGAGACTCGTCGGACGTACAGGCAGACGCTCGAGCCCCTCTGCGAGCGGGTTCTCGTGCTCCTTTTCCTGATGGTGTGCCGCCATCAGCCTGACCCGCCGAGGGTCACGGGGCCGCGCGCTTCACGCCGGGGGCGCCTGCTTGACGGCGTGCCCACCGAACTGGTTGCGCAGGGCGGCGAGCACCCTTGCCGCGTAGTCGCCGTCCTGGCGCGAGTAGAAGCGGCTGAACAACGCCGCCGAGAGCGCCGGCATCGGCACGTCGTGATCGATCGCGTCGACGAGCGTCCAGCGGCCCTCGCCCGAGTCCTCGACCCAGCCCTCGAGGGTCGCGAGGTCGTTGCCATCCTGCTCGAAGGCGCGCGCGGCGAGCTCGCACAGCCACGATCGCACGACCGAGGCTTGGTTCCAGAGGTGCGCGATCTTCGCGTTGTCGAGCTCGTACTCGGCGGCGTGAAAGAGCTCGAAGCCCTCGGCGTAGGCCTGCATCAGCCCGTACTCGACGGCGTTGTGGACCATCTTCACGTAGTGGCCGGCCCCCGGCCCGCCGAAGTGGTACCAGCCGCGTTCGCCAATCGCCGTGACCGAGTCCCCGGCGGTCTCCGGCGCCAGCACATCGAGGATCGGCGCGAGGCGGTTGACCGCCTCCTCCGGGCCGCCGACCATCATGCAGTAGCCGTTGTCGAGGCCCCAGACACCGCCGCTCGTGCCAACATCGACGTAGTGGATGCCGGCCGGCGCGAGCGCGGCGGCGCGCGCCTTGTCGTCGGTCCAGCGCGAGTTGCCGCCGTCGATGATCATGTCGCCGGGCTCGAGCAGCTTCGCGAGCGCGTCGACCGTCGACTGGGTCGCTTCGCCGGCCGGGACCATGATCCAAACCTGGCGCGGCGCGTCGAGCTGCTTCACGAGCTCCTCCAGCGTGTGGGCGCCGCTCGCGCCCGACGCTTCGGCGGCCGTCACCGCGCTGGCGTTGAAGTCGAACGCGACGACCGCGTGGTCGGAGTCGCGCCGGATGCGCGTGACCATGTTGCCGCCCATCTTGCCGAGCCCGACGAAGCCAATCTGCATCAGAGGATCCCCCGGATCTGCTCGTGGAGCTTTCGCACCGCCTGGGCAGGATCGCCGCTGTCGCGGACGAGCTCTGCCGGCAGGGCGTGCTTTCGCAGTGTCTGCAGGTCGCCGAGCGCCTGCGCGTCCTTGAGCGTACGGAAGCCGAACTCTTGACCCGGGATCTCGACGTCCGCTTCGCTGTCGACGAGCAGCGAGAGGAAGCGCCCGCGCGGCGGACCGCCCTTGTGCAGCTGGCCGGTCGAGTGCAGGAAGCGCGGGCCGTAGCCGAAGGTGACGGGGAGCTTCGTCGCGCGCATCAGCGTCTCGCGCAGCTCTGCGACCGCGTCGTCGACCTCGATCGAGGGGGCCAGGTATCCCATCAGCGCGATGTAGTCGCCCGCCTTGGCTTCGGCGAGCAGTGCACTGAGCTTCTGCGCGTCGGCGGTCGGCTCGTCGGGTAGCCGTCCGGCGGCGAGCACCTCCTTGGTTGCCTCTTTCGCCTCGGCGACGTTCGGCTGGTCGAACGGATTGATCTCGAGTACCCAGCCCGCGACCGCAGTCGCGAACTCGAACAGGAAGAACAGGCGACCGAGATCCTCGGGGCCGTTGACGGTCAGCGTGATGGTCGGATGGCCCGCCTGTGCGAGCGCGCTCAGGCGGTCCTCGGTCGCATCCGGGCGCTCCGCGTCGCGGATCTGGACGAAGACGCGGTCCTTCCCGTAGGCATCGGGGTCGAGCAGTGGCTCGTCGGCGACGGGCAGGATGCCGCGGCCGTGTTTGCCCGTTGACTCGGCAATCAGCTGCTCGACCCACAGGCCGAAGCTCTGCACCGGGTCGCCAATGACGAAGGTGAGCTTGTCGCGCCCCTCGCGCGAGAGCTGGCCGATCGCGACGCCGAGCCAAAGCCCGGGGTTCGCCTCGCTCGAGTCGAAGTGCGCGCAGGCCTGCTCGGCGATCTGGGCGCGCTCGAGCAGCGCGTGAATCGGCGCACCGATCAGAGCCGCGGGGACCAGACCGAAGAGCGACAGCGCCGAGTAGCGCCCGCCGATGTTCGGGTCGTTCTCGAAGACGTGCCTGAACTTATGGCGCTTGGCGAGTTCGACGAGCGAGCTTCCGGGATCGGTGATCGCGATGAACTGCTCACCCTTGCCGCCCGTCAGCGCGTAGAAGTGCTCGAACAGCGAGAGTGTCTCGATCGTGCCGCCGGATTTCGTCGAGACCACGAAGAGCGTGTTCTCGAGCTCGATCTCGTTCTGCACCTGGAGGATCGCGTCGGGGTCGGTCGAGTCGAGCACGTGCAGGTCGAGCGCGTCCGTTGGTGCGCCGAACGTCCCCCAGAGGACCTCGGGCGCGAGGCTCGATCCGCCCATGCCGAGCAGCACCGCGTCTTTGAAGTTCTCGCCGACGATCTCGCGCGCGAACGCGACGAGCTCGTTGGCCTGCTCGAGCATCGCATCGGAGATATCGAGCCACCCCAGGCGGTCGGCGATCTCGGGCGTGCCCGGGGCGCCCCAGAGCGACTCGTCGTGCTCCCAGACGCGCCGCGCGACCTGCTCGTCGACCGCCTTCCTCACGCGCTGCGCGACCGGGCCCGCGAGCTCCGGCGGGATCGAGGCCGAGATCACCTCCGGCCGGCCTGTGAGCACGCCTTGGCGCTCGTTCTCGATCCCGGCGAGGAGCTTGTTCATTGGCGTCACGAACGCCGCGATGCCCTGATCTAGCAGCACCTTCGTCACGTCGCTCATGTCGATCCCTGCCTGCGCGAGCGCTTCGAGCTGCGGCGTCGGATCCTGATCGGCGCTGCCGGGCTGGATATGCCCGCGCTCCGCGACGGCCAGCAGGGTCTTCATCGGCATCGTGTTGACGGTGTCCGGCGCGACGAGGTTGTCGACATAGAGCGTCTCCGAGTAGGCCGGGTTCTTCGTCCCCGTCGAGGCCCACAACGGGCGCTGCACCTTCGCGCCGGCTCCCGCGAGTGCCGCGAAGCGCTCGCTCTCGAAGATCTGCTTGTAGCGCTTGTATGCGGCGCGCGCGTTGGCGATCGCGGCGGTGCCCGCGAGATCGGTCCGTCCAAGCGCCTCGAGGCGCTTATCGACCTCGGTGTCGACGCGTGAGACGAAGAAGCTCGCGACCGAGTGGACGTCAAGCGGCAGGCCCTCGCCGTGCCGGCGCTCGAGGCCCTTGATGTAGGCCCCGGCGATCGCGGCGTACTGCTCGATGCCGAACAGCAGCGTGACGTTTACGTTGATGCCCTCGTAGATCGCCTGCTCGATCGCGGGAACCCCCTCATCGGTGCCGGGGATCTTGATCATCACGTTCGGGCGGTCGAGGCGCTGCCAGTAGTCACGCGCCTGTGCGAGGGTGCGCTCCGTGTCATGCGCGAAATCCGGTGCGACCTCGAGCGACACGAACCCGTCGCCGTGCTCCTCGAACACGGGGCGCAGGATGTCGGCCGCGTCCTGGACGTCGGCCACGGCGATCTTTTCGTAGATCGCGAGCGCGTCGAGGCCGTCGTGTGAGTATTCGCGCAGCGCTTCGTCGTAGTCGGTCGACCCGAGGATCGCCTGCTCGAAGATCGTCGGGTTCGAGGTGACGCCGCGCAGTGACAGCTCGTCGCGTAGACGCTCGAGCTCACCGCTCGTCAAGAGCCCTCGGCGGATCTGGTCGAGCCAGGGGGCGGTGCCCGCGGCGACCAGTGCCGCCATGTTCGCGTTCTCGGTGTGGGAAAGGCTTGCCATTGGGCTTGATCCTCTCAGTCGTCAGCTTGCAAGCAAATCGTGCGCCGCTTCGACGATCGCATCTGTGGTTATTCCGTAATGGCGATAGACGTCAGCGGCGGGCGCCGAGGCGCCGAAGGAGCGCATTCCGATGAAGGCGCCGCGCTCGCCGATCCAGCGATCCCAGCCGAGCGGGCTCGCCGCCTCGACCGCGACGCGTGCAGTGCCGGGTGCGCCGAGCACGGCTTCGCGATCGCTAGGCGACCGCTGCGCGAAGGTGTCCATGCATGGCATCGACACTACCCGTACCGCGATCCCCTCTCCGCGCAACTTCTCCGCCGCCTCCACGCAGAGCGAGACCTCCGAGCCGGTGCCGATCAGCACGAGCTGCGGCTGCCCGTCGCTGTCGCTCAGGATGTAGGCCCCGCGCTCGATCGCGTCCTCGGGGATCCCCTCGGGATCGAGGATCGGCAGACCCTGGCGGGAAAGCGCGAACGCGGTCGGTGTATCGGTCTGGCGCAGCGCGAAGCTCCACGCGAGCGAGGTCTCGTTGGCGTCCGCGGGGCGCACGAGATTGATGTTCGGCAGCGCTCGGAGCGTCGCGAGCTGCTCGATCGGTTGGTGAGTTGGTCCGTCTTCGCCGAGCCCGATCGAGTCGTGCGTGTAAACGAACATCGACGGCTGGTCCATCAACGCCGCCAGGCGAATCGCACCCTTCATGTAGTCGGAGAAGATCAGGAACGTCGCGCCGAACGCGCGCCAGCCGGTGAGCGAGAGGCCGTTGACGATCGCGCCCATGCCGTGCTCGCGGATCCCGAAGTGGAAGTTGCGGCCGGCGTAGTTCTCGCGCGAGACGCTCTCGGCTTGCTCGATCAGCGTGAGCGTCGAGGGCGCAAGGTCGGCAGAGCCGCCGACGAGCCATGGCACGTGCTCTGCAGCCACCTGGATGATCTGCGAGGAGGCCTTGCGCGTTGCGATCTTCTCGCCCGGTTCGAAGCGCTTGAGCAGGCCTGCCGGCAGGTTCGGCGCGCGGCGGTCGAAGATCCCCTGCAGCTCGGCGGCCTCCTGTGGGTAGTCGGCCTTGTAGACCTCGAAGCGCTCCCGCCACTCCCGTTCGAGCTCGGCGCCCCTGGCGGTCTGCTCGCGAAAGTGCGCCAGCGCCTCCTCCGGCACCAGGAACGGGGGATCCGTCGGCCAGCCGTAGAACTCCTTCGTCAGCCGGGCCTCCTCCACGCCGAGCGGCGACCCGTGCACCTCGCCCGTGTCCTGCTTGTGCGGCGAGCCGTACCCGATGTGACTGCGGATGATGATCAGCGAAGGCCGGTCGATGACGTCACGGCCGGCCTGCGCCGCCTCTTCGAGCCTTGCCGGCGAGAGGTCCTCGCCAAGGTGCTGGACGTGCCAGCCGTAGCCCGCGTAGCGCGCGCCGACGTCCTCGCTGAGCGCGATTGCGGTGTCGCCCTCGATCGAGATGTGGTTGTCGTCGTAGAAGACGATCAGGTTTCCGAGGCCGAGATGGCCCGCGAGCGAAGAGGACTCGTGCGTGATGCCCTCCTCGATGTCGCCGTCGGAGCAGGTGACGAAGACGCAGTTGTCGATCAGCTGATGCCCGGAGCGGTTGTAGCGCGCCCCCAGCATCCGCTGGCCGAGCGCCATCCCGACCGCCATCGAGAGGCCCTGGCCTAGCGGGCCCGTCGTCGCCTCGATCCCGGGGGCATCCCCGTACTCGGGATGGCCCGCGCACGGTGAGCCAAGCTGGCGGAAGCTCTTGATGTCGTCGAGCGTGATGCCCGGGTAGCCGCTGAGGTACAGCGATGCGTAAAGCAACATCGAGGCGTGTCCGTTGGAGAGCACGAAGCGGTCGCGATTCGGCCAGCTGCCGTTCTCGGGGTTGTGGCGCATGATCCGGGTGTAGAGCGCGTAGGCGAGTGGCGCGAGCGCCATCGGGGTGCCCGGGTGGCCGGCGTTCGCCTTCTCAACCGCGTCGATCGCGAGCGTGCGGATCGTGTTGATGCAGAGCTCGTCGAGCTCGGTCTCGCGTGCCACTGTCGTCATCGAGGTTCCTTCTCTTCGTGATGGTGGGCTTCGAGCTCGCTGCGCGCGAGCAGTGCCGCGCCCCGTACGCCGGCCTGCGGTCCTGATCGCGCGAGCCGGATCTCGGTCTTCGTGCCGACGCCCTCGCGGACGTACTGCCAGGCGACGTCCTTCGCCGGTGCCAGCAGGAGATCTCCCGCCGAGGACACGCCGCCGCCGATCGCGACGACGTCCGGGTCGAACGTGTTGATCGCATTGGCGATGCCGATGCCGACGCGCCGCCCGAGCAGCGCGAGCAGCTCGACTGCAACGCGGTCGCCGGCCTGCGCCGCGATCACGGCATCGACGCCGTTCACGCTGCCGCGCTCTCGCAGCAACGCCCCGAGGGCGCTGTCCGGTTGCCGGCTCGCCGCGGCTCGAGCGAGGCCGTCGAGCGCGTGGCCGGCGGCCAGCGACTCGAGCGAGCCGGGCTGCGGGAAGTGGTCGGTGGCTGCAGGTATTTCGTGCTCGATCCCGATCAACGTGTGACCGATCTCGCCCGCCGCGCCAGTCGCACCGCGGTACGGACGCCCCCCGATCACGATACCGCCGCCGACTCCGGTGCCGAGGGTGATCATGACGAGACACCCTGCATCGAGGCCGGCGTGCTCGTCGTGTGCCTCCGCGAGCGCTGCCACGGTGGCGTCGTTGTCGACGAAAACGGGCACATCGAGCTCGCCCTCGAGCACGTGGCGGAGCGGCACGTCTTGGAGCACGGGGATGTTCACGGTCGTGCGCACGCGGCCGGTGGCGAACTCGATCACCGACGGCACACCGATTCCGACCGCCGCGAGATCCCCGCCGGCGGCGGCGTGGACCGCATGCACCACCTCGCCGATGAACTGCTCCGTGCTGCCGTGGGCGGTCGGCGCGATCCGCGGCTCTCCGAAGTTCCCGCCGCGCAGCGTTGCGACGGATACCTTCGTACCACCGACATCCACGCCGACGATCGTCGTCGGCTCCGGCCCTTGGCCGGAGCTTGCTCCCTTACTCATGATCCGCAGCGTTGTGGTCGAGATGCACGCGCCCGCAGCGTATCCGGCCGCGCGCTCCGGCCGGCGTTCAGGCGGGGGCGGTTGCGCCGCCCGAGTCGGTGCCCGTTGCGCCGGTCGCACCGGCGGGGGCAGTCGGCCCGGTGTTCCCCGACGCGCCGCTCGAGCCGCTCGGACCGGTCGCACCGTTCGGGTACCAGTACAGAGGGGCGATCGTCTGGCCGCGGACGAAGCTGTAGCCGACGCTGACCGTCTCGGTGATTCCGAGCTCCTGTGCCGTCGCCGAGGTGAGGTCGAAGGTGGCGCCGTTTGCGTACGGGCCGCGGTCGATGACCGGCACCGTCAACTCCCTGCCAGCGTAATTGAGCGTGACCGGGGTGCCGCACGGTAGCTTCCGGTTTGCGACGCCGACGATGTAGCGCGTCAGCTTCTCACCACAGGCGGTGCGACGACCGTACATGCCCGGCCCGTACCAGGTGGCGATCACGGACTTCAGGATCACGAGCGTCGACTGCGGCGTGCCGATGGAGGCGGCGGCGGAGGAGGCCAGGGCGCCGCTCACGACGCGCATGGCGTAGGTGCCAACCCCCTTGGCGATCCAGGGAATCGAGTAGGAGCCGTCGGGGGCGACCGTGGATGTGGCGGCCGCAACCCAGATCCCCGGCTTGCTCTGGATCTCGAGCGCGACGGGCTGTCCGGCGTCGGAGGCCGCGAGCGTGCCCGACGCCACGGTCGGCTGGCCCGCGGCGACGCTCGCCGGGGTCAAAATCAGCGAGCCCAGCGTCGAGCCGACGGTGGTAGGAACGGGCTGACCGTAGCTTGCTTGCGCGGCGGAGGTGCTGCCCGAGCCGGCGCTCGTGCCGCCGCTGGCGGACTTCGCAGCGGCGACCGCGGTTGTCGCCGCGAGTAGGCCTGCGACGGCAAGGCCTACGCTCAGCACGTGCGTCGCTCTATGGGTAGCGGGCATTCTCACTCCGTTGACCGTTGCCTACGGGGTGAGCTGTCGGGCTCGCGCTGGCAGCGCTACCGCCGGATTTCCGGCGGATTCGCCCCCGCGGAGTTTCCTCCGCATTGGTTCCCCCGCTCGCAAGGTGCGGACACCACTGCGATTAGGCTTAGGCGGCCGCGAGCATATAGGAACCACCACCGCCCCGCAATGACGGTTTCAACACGACAACGGGTGCCGGTGTTGCAACTTTGAAACGCCGGGCGGCGTTGTACGTATTAAGAGCTAGAACATCGAACGAGGGACCGCGGATCGGCGCCGGAGAATGCCGATACGAGAGCGACCATCAGTCTGAGCGGTCAAGCGAGGCTTCGCAAACGTTGACTTCACTAAGTAAAGCGCGTACAATTGGCGACGTGGCCGGAGCGCACGTAGCGGCGTGCCCGGACGCTCCTCCCCAGATCGACGCAGACTGGCGGCCCCGGTGGCCGTGAGGGGTCTGCGGCACGGAAACGGAACGAAATGTCAGTAGCTGAACTGCAAGAGCTTGAAGAAGTGAAGGGCCTCGTCACGAAGGGCCAGCAAGTCGGCGTGCTCACCTACGCCGAGATCCAGGGCGCTGTTGCCGAGCTGGATATGGACGAGTCCGATCTTGAGGAGCTCCACAACTACCTCGAGCGCGCCGAGATCGAGCTCGTCGAGGACATCGATCCGGCGACCGCGGCTGGTGCCGAGGTCGAGCGCGCGCCGGACAAACGCGGCCGGCGCAAGGCCAAGACGGCGCTCGACCTCAAGCCGGACATGACGACGGACTCGCTGCAGCTGTTCCTCAAGGACATCGGCAAGGTCCGCCTGCTCACCGCGCAGGAGGAGGTCGACCTCGCAAAGCGGATCGAGCGCGGTGACCTCGACGCGAAGCAGAAGATGGTCGAGTCGAACCTCCGCCTCGTCGTCTCGATCGCGAAGAACTACCGCAACCAGGGCTTGCCCTTCCTCGACCTGATCCAGGAAGGGACGCTCGGCCTCGTTCGCGCCGCCGAGAAGTTCGACTATCGCAAGGGCTTCAAGTTCTCGACCTACGCCACCTGGTGGATTCGCCAAGCGATCGCTCGCGCGCTTGCCGACAAGGCACGCACGATCCGTATCCCGGTGCACGTCGTCGAGAAGCTGAACAAGATCGGCCGTGCCGAGCGCAAGCTCGTGACCGAGCTTGGTCGCGAGCCGACGCCGGAGGAGATCGCCGAGGTCACCGGGATCGACCCGGAGGAGGTCGACTCGATCAAGCGCTCGGCGCAGGCACCGATCTCGCTCGAGAAGCCGGTTGGCGATGAAGAGGAGTCCGAGTTCGGCCAGTTCATCGCCGACGAGCGGGCCGAGTCGCCCTATGAGCGCGCGGCGGAGATCCTCACCAAGGAAGCGCTGCGCGAGGCGCTCGAGAATCTCTCCTACCGGGAGCGGCGCGTGCTCGAGCTACGGTACGGCCTCGGCGGCGAGCACCCGCGCACGCTTGACGAGGTCGGTCGCACGTTCAACGTGACGCGCGAGCGCATCCGTCAGATCGAGAACCAGTCGCTGAAGAAGCTCCAGAACCTCGCCGAGGCGCAGAAGCTCCGCGACGTCGCATAGCTCCGCCTTTCGGTCGGAGGGCTGGCCGTATGTACTAGACGATCGTCGTAACGCAGGCGCCGCAAACGGACGACAGTGCGGGTTGTTCTCAATAGTGCGTCGTAAAGCGCCGATCGACTACTAGGCGTGATCGACATCGAGAAAGTCCTGTGCGCGCTCGTCGCCTGCGATGGGTCCGATCTCCATCTGAAAGTGGGATCGGTGCCGCTCGCTCGCGTCGATGGTGAGCTTGGTCCGCTCACCAGCGATGACTGGCCGGTGCTCGAGCCCGCCGACACGGTCGCCTGCGCCAAGGCGCTGCTCGCCGGCACCGAGCGCATGACGGAATTCGAGCGCCACCAGGAGCTCGACATCTCCTACGAGATCGTCGGCGTCGCGCGCTTCCGGATCAACATCTTCCGCCAGCGCGGCAATATCTCGCTCGTCGCGCGCGCGATCCCGCACCGGATCCGCAGCGTCGACGAGCTCGGCCTGCCGTCTGTGGTCACAGAGCTCGCGGAAGAGCCGCGCGGAATCATCCTCGTGACCGGGAGCACCGGCTCCGGCAAGTCGACGACGCTCGCGGCGATCATCGATCACATCAACAGCACGCGCGCCGCTCATATCGTCACGATCGAGGATCCGATCGAGTTCGTCCACCGCGACCTGCGCTCGATGATCAGCCAGCGCGAGGTCGGCTCGGACACGCACTCGTTCAAGGACGCGCTGCGCCGCGTGCTGCGCCAGGACCCGGACGTGATCCTGATCGGCGAGATGCGCGACGAGGAGACCGTGGAGACCGCACTCTCCGCGGCCGAGACCGGTCACCTCGTCCTGTCCACGATTCACACCGTGGACGCGGCAGAGTCGATCAACCGCATGCTCGACTTCTTCCCGCCCCACCAGCACCATCAGGTGCGCTCGATGATCGCCGGCACGCTCAAGGGCGTGGTCTCGCAGCGTCTCGTGCCCGCAGCAGTCGGCGGCCGCGTCGCGGCGGTCGAGGTCCTGCGGATGACCGGCCGCGTCCGCGACGCGATCCGCGACCCCACGCACTCCGAGGCCGGTCTTGCGCAGATCATCGCCGACGGCAGCTACTACGGCATGCAGACCTTCGACCAGGCGCTGCTCGCGCATGTTCGCTCGGGGCGGGTCAAGGTTGAGGACGCGCTCGAGGCTGCGACCAGCCCGCACGACTTCAAACTTATGCTCGAGGCCGAAGGCCCCGCCGCGGTGCCTTTGACGCCCGACCCGAACGTGATCGCGCTCGCCTCCTAGCACGCCGGGCACGCGCCCGGGCGCCGGCCGTCCGCCCTCACACCATGGCGCCGTCGTTGACGGGCGCTTTACTTGGTAAAGTTGCTATATGGCAATCGACGACACGTGTCCCGTGTGCCACATCGCCGAGCTCGTATGCGGCAAGTGGACGCTGCTGCTCGTCCGTGACCTCGCCGAGGGCCGCGGCCGGTTCTGCGAGATCGAGCGCTCGCTTGCCGGGATCAGCCCGCGCACGCTCTCGCTGCGTCTGCGCGAGCTCGAGGAGCAGGGCATCGTCGAGCGACATACGTATCCCGAGGTCCCGCCGCGCGTCGAGTACGCGCTGACCGACAAGGGGCGCGACTTGCTCCCGATCGTCGACAGCATGCGTGATTTCGGGCGCCGCTGGGTGTGCGAGGAGATCTCGCGCGCCCCGGAGCACCAGACGCTCGCAGCCTGAAGCGATCTGCTGCAACTGCTGCTGCGCGCGGCAGGATGCGGCGGCATTGGGGCGAATCGCTGTCGCATGCGCTCAGGTCGGCTACATCAGTTGCTGCACGCGTTCGCCGCGGAGGCGGCCCAGGCGCTCGCTGCCGCAACCCGCGCCGGTGACGAGGTCGGCTTCGAGGTCGTCCAGGAGCGCGCTCGGACGAACCGACCGGCCCTCTACTGCTATCGACCGCTTACCGGCGCTTTCGTCGCGCGCCACTGGCACGTTCTCCGCGACCAGCCGAGCGCGCGCGCGGCGCTCGAGGAGATCGGCCGCCTGCCTGGGGTCGCGAGCTATCTGGACTCGCTCCCCGACCTCGCCGACGACGGCCTCAGCGACCCCGCCGAGGCCGTGCTGCGCGCGTTCATCGTGCGCGTCTTCGACGGCGATGACAAGGGCTTCCTACTGTTGCCGGAGCGCTTCGAGCCGGCCTACAGGGAGCTGTTCGAAAACGCCATCGAGCAGCACACCGAGATCGCGCTGCTCGGCCTGCTGCGCGGTGTGAGCAGCACAGCGAAGGAGCTGTGCCTGGGCGAAGGGGTGATCCTCGCGCCGCTCGAGCGCCTCGGGCGCGTGCCGCCCGATCCGGCTTGGTTACGTGAAGACCGTCCGGCGCTCGTCGTTGCGATCGACCCCGGTGAGGGCAGCGACGGCGTCGCCGACGCGCTCCACCGACTGCTTGAGCTCCAGACCGCGATGCGCCTATTCGCGGGCGGCATCTCGCTCGCACCGCTGGCTTGGATCCACGCCAACGGGACCGACTGGCGCGCGCTGTCGCTGCCGGCCGGCGGGCGCTCCGAAGGCAGCGTCGTACTTGTCGGAGAGCAGGAGGCCGAGTTGCGGGACTTCTGCTCGCTTGTTGCGCGCCGCCGTCCGTCGGACGGCGTGATCGCGTGGGCGCTGCGCCGCTTCGAGCTCGGCTGTTCGCGGGAGGGTCGGCTCGAAGGGCTCAGCGACTTCCTTCTCGCCCTCAGGGCGCTGCTCGAGCCCGAGGGGCCAGGGAGCGGCCGGCTTGCGGGACGCCTCGCCGCTCTCTCGGCGGACGGTCCTGAGCGCGGTGAGCTGACGAAGCGCATGCTGCGCGCGCTCACGCTCGAGCAGTCGGTGATCGCCGGCGCCGAGCTGTCCGACGGTGCACTCGCTCTGGCGAGCGAGGTTGAGGATCGGCTGCGCGCGGTGCTGCGCGAAGTGATTGCGGGCGAGCTGCGCGGCGACCTCGCGGCGCTCGCCGATGCGCGGATCTACGTGCCCGAAGCCGAGCCGGGCGCCGAAGATGCCGACGAGTTCCACCTCACACGCCGCGCGCTTGCGAGCTCGTTCGGCTCGGACCTGTTTTCGACGCCGCCGCCGGGGAGCAGCCGACCGCGGCGCCGGCGCTTCGATCCGCTCGATGAGGCGCTGTTCGACGCGCCGACGACCGAAATGTCGCTGCACTCGGCGTAGGCCGGGCACACGCCGCACAGCTATCGCCCGTCACGGCAGCAGCTCGCGCGCGACTGCGCCGAGCGTCTCGAGCTCACCAAGCCCGCTCTCGAGCAGCGGCACGAGCACGCGCGGCACATCGCCGAGCGCTTCCTCGAGCCTTTGTATCCCCGTCTGGTCACGCGCCGCGAGCACCTGCGCGCGCTCGCCAGCCGCCAGCACGAGGTCCGCGAGAGCTTCGCCGATCGCAGCCGACAGCGCGGCGGCGGTCGCCGCATCCCGTTGCGGCACCGGCGGGTGGTAGCGGTTGACGACGAGCCCGGCCAGCGGCAGGCCGGCGGCGCGCAGCTGGCTCGCGAATGCGATCGACTCGCGGACCGGCTCGCTCTCCGGAGTGCTCACCATCACGAACGCGGTAGCCGGGTCCTGGAGCAGCGACGCGACCGCGCTCGCACGATCGCGAAAGCCCCCGATCAGGCTGCCGATCGCGCTCAGGAACAGCGAGATCTCCCCGAGCAGGTCGACTCCGATGAGGTGGCGGATCAGCGCCAGAGCCGGGGCACCGGCACGGCCCGCGAGCCTGGCGCCGATGCCCGCAGGCGCGAGCAGAACACGCAGCGTACGCGCGTCGAAGAACTGCAGCAGACGTTCAGGCGCGCGCAGGAAGTCGAGCGTGTTGCGAGAGGGAGGCGTGTCGAGCACGATCGCGTCGTAGTCGTGCGTGCGATCGAGCTCGTAGAGCTTGGCGATCGCCGTGAACTCGTGTGAGCCGGCCACGGCGCCCGACAGCTCGCGATAGATGCGGTTCGACAGCACGCGCTCGCGCGCGCCCTCGTCTGGCGCGAGCTGCGTCACAAGCTCGTCGAAGGTCCGCTTGGGATCGAGCACCATCGCAAAGACCTCGCCGCGCAGATCGAGCCCGGTCGGCGCGAGGTGCTCGGGGCTGAGGGCGCGTGGCTCGTTGCTCAGCTCGCTCAGCGCGAGCGCCCCGGCAAGCCGCCGCGACGGGTCGATCGTGACGAGCGCAACGCGCCTCCCGCGCGCGGCGAGTCCGAGCGCGATGGCTGCCGAGGTCGTCGTCTTTCCGACCCCACCGGCGCCGACGCAGATGCAGATGCGCCGGTCGGCCAACACTTCGCCGAGGCTCCGCGTCACAGGGCCGCCCCGAGCTCGCTCGCCAGCGCGGAGATGTCGGCGAGGCCCACGCGCTCCACATAGAGGGCTGGAAGCTTCACGAGCGGGACGCCTGCGAGCTCCTGCTCGAGCCGCGCGATCTGCTCGAGCGCGACGGTTTGCATGCGCTCCTCGAACAGTGCCCGCTTGATCGCGGCGCGCGCGTCGCTCGGGAGGGCACCGTCGCGCGCGAGGGCGGCGCGCAGCGCCTCCACGTCCGTGCTGCTCGCCCCCGCAGGCGGGCAGTAATTGACGACGACCAGATCGAGGTCGAGCTCGGCGCGCTCGCGCAGGGCCGCGCGCAACTCGATCAGCTCGGTCACCGCCGCGTCGGCGGCCCGCGTGACGCCCACGAAACCGGTCCGCGCAGGGTCGTGGAGCATGTCGTCGATCCGTTCGCCCTGGCGCGCGATCGGGCCCGCCTGGGCAGTTTGCGCAAATGTCCGCGGCGCCGTGAGCAAGCCGAGAGCGTGGCCGCTGGCCGGCGCATCGGCAACCACGAGGCGGTAAGGGTCGGCGAGCGGGACGCGCCGCTCCGTCTGCGCAAGCTCCCACAGCTTGCCGGTGTTCAGGAGCTCGCGCAGACCCGGCGTCGCTGCAGCGAGGTAGCCGATCAGCCGCGTGGCGCCGACGACGTCCGCGAGCATCCGCAGGGGCAGGTGCCCGTGCAGGTACTCGTCGAGTGAACGCCGCGTGTCGATCTGAATCGTCCACAAATGCGGGGCGAGCTCCACCTCACTCTCGCCGGCCCGGCGTCCGAACAGGTCCGGCAGCTCACCCCGCGCGCTCACCTCGGCGACGATTGTCCGTGCGCCGCCTGCAGCCGCCGACAGCCCGAGCGCCGCGGCCACCGTCGTCCGTCCAACGCCCCCCTTGCCCAGCACGAACAGGAGCCGCCGCTCGAGCAGAGGCGTTGCCACGGTCGCGGCCATCACCCGATGCTAGCCCGCAGAGCGACCGCCGAAGCCTCTACCCGCGCGCACCCCTCGCCCAATTCGAAGTAGTCGTGCGCCCGCCACGGCGTGCACTGAGTGAACCGCGCGTGAAGGATTACGGCCGTGACTTGCGAATACCGGCCACGTGAGCAAGGCAAAAGTCATCGCTTTCGCGAACCAGAAGGGCGGCGTCGCCAAGACGACGACCACGCTGAACCTCGCCGTAGCCTTCGGCGAGGAGGGGCACCGCGTGCTCTGCGTGGACATGGATCCCCAGGGCAACCTGACGATGTCGCAGGGAATCGATCCGGACACCCTGGAACGCTCGATGTACGACGTGCTCGTTCACCAGCTATCGATCAGGGAAGTGATCCGCAAGCGCGAGGTGGACATCGCCTGCGCTTCGATCGATCTCGCCGGCGCCGAGATTGCGCTCGCGGCGACGATCGGTCGCGAACGCGCCCTTGAACGCGCCTTGAACCCAGTCCGCGAGGACTACGACTTCATCTGCATCGACACGCCGCCGAGCCTCGGCCTGCTGACAATCAACGCGCTCACCGCGGCCGACAAGGTGATCGTGCCGGTGCAATGCGAATACCTCTCGATGCGCGGTCTGGTCCAGCTTCAGAACACGCTCGCGATGGTCCGCGAGAACCTCAATCCGAAGGTCGACATCCAGGGGATCGTCCCGACGCTCGTCGACTCGCGCACGATTCATGCCAAGGAGGCGATCGAGATCCTCGAGGAGAACTTCGGCAGCCGCGTGTTCGCATCGCGGATCCGCAAGACCGTCCGCTTCGCCGAGGCGCCCGTGAAGGGGATGTCGGTGTTGCGCTACGACCCCAAGGGTTCGGCCGCCAAGGCCTACCGGGACCTGGCCAAGGAGGTCATCAATGGTCGCTCCTAACAAGCGCGCGAGCATGCGCGAAGGCCCGCTCGCGGCCCTCTTCCGCAAGACGGAGAACGAGGGCTTCGACGAGCAGCAGGCGGGAGCACCCGCTGATTCCGACGGCGCCGATGCGGCGCCGGCGGCGCCCGCGCGTCCCAGTGCCCAGGAGCGCCTGCGGGAGGCGTTCAGCTCCGAGCTGCCGAGCGACATCCTCGAGATTCGTGCCACGCGAACTTCGCGTAAGCACGCGCCGCCGGCCGAGATCCTGAACGGCGAGGCGCACCACCCGGCCGAACGCCAGCTCGGTCGCGCGTGCCTGCGCGTCGTCGGCGTCGGCGGGGCCGGCGTGAACGCCGTGAACCGGATGATCGAGGCCCAGATCCCCGGGATCGAGTTCATCGCAATCAACACCGACGTCCAGTCGCTGCAGCAGTCAACGGCGGGCACCGTGATTCGCATCGGCGCGGCTGTGACGCGCGGCCTCGGCTCGGGCGCCGACGCGGCCATCGGTCGACAGGCCGCGGTCGAGGCCTACGACGCGATCAAGGCCGAGCTCAAGGGCGCGGACATGGTCTTCATCACGGCCGGCGAGGGTGGCGGAACCGGGACCGGCGCCGCACCCGTCGTCGCCGAGATCGCTCGCGACGTCGGGGCGCTGGCTGTCGGCATCGTCACGAAGCCCTTCGGCTTCGAAGGCACGCGCCGCGCCCAGGCGGCGCAGCAGGGAATCGACGAGCTCGCCGAGGTCGTCGACACGCTGATCGTCGTCCCCAACAACCGCTTGCTCTCTGTCCTCCACAAGCGCACCTCGATGGTCGATGCGTTCGCGGTGGCCGACGACGTGCTGCGCCAGGGCGTGCAGGGCGTCGCCGATCTCGTCACGCTCCCCGGTCTGATCAACCTCGACTTCGCCGATGTGCGTACCGTCATGTCCAATGCCGGTACGGCCCTGCTTGGGATCGGCTTCGGTACCGGGGACGATCGCGCCGTGGACGCCGCGATGGCGGCCGTCTCCTCGCCGCTGCTCGAAACCTCCGTGGAAGGCGCTCGCTCGATCTTGCTGTCGATCACGGGCGGTCCGAGCCTCTCGCTCTGGGAGGTCAACGAGGCGGCCAAGGCGGTCAGTGGGGCGGCTCACCCGGACGCCAACATCATCTTCGGCGCGATGGTCGACGAGACGCTCGACGATCAGGTCTGGGTCACGGTCGTCGCGACCGGTCACGACCGGACGCGCCCGCCCGAGGCCGAGCCCCGCGTGCGCCGCACGCGCACGGCCGCGCTGGCCGGCAGCGCGCGCGCCGACTGACGCGAGTCAAACCCGATCCGCAGCTTCTAACCCGCCGCGACTACGCGAACCGCACCTTCCCGTTCGAGCGTGCCCGCTCTCCTGCGCGGTCGGTGAGCTCGAGCTGGCGCAGCGCCGCTCGCAGCATCCGTGCCAACAGTCGCATCCGCGCGTTCTCCGAACGCAGCTCGAGCAGCTCCTGCTTTGCGTCCAGGCCGAACTCGATCGTTCTCGCCATGTCGTAGGCGTTCATCCCGGCGAGCTGCGCCGCCTCCGGCTGGCTGTCGATCGCGGCCTCGACAAGCGTCGCGTAGGCGGCATGCGCGTCCTCCGTCGCTTTGGCGTCGAGCAACTCGACTTCGTCCTCGAGCGCTTCGATCGTCCCGGCCGGATAGGGGAGCGAGTCTTCGCGCTCGATCAGCCGGAATGGCCGCCGCCCGCGCACGAGCACGTTGAAGCGCCCGTCACCCATCCGCTCGAGCACGCGGTCGACGGCACACGTGCAGCCGACCGGCTTGAGCTCGTCCTCGGCGAGCCACACAATCCCGAACTCGCGGCTCGCGCTGATGCACTCCTCGATCATCACGCGGTAGCGCTCCTCGAAGATGTGCAGCGCAACCTCCTCGCCGGGCAGCGCGACTAGCCCGAGCGGGAAGAGCGGGAACTGCGATTCGCGACTCACGCCGCTGATGGTAGGACTGTTTCCAGCTGCGGGCGGCTTCACGACGAGCGGGCGCCCGGCGGTGCGTCCGCGGTCCGTCGCGCGACGATGCGCAGCGCGGCCCAGATCTCGTCGACGGCGCAGACCTTGTTGTCGACGAGCCCCGTGGCGAGGCCGATCTCACGTACGACGCTCTCTGGGAGGTCGCTCTCGATGCCGGAGCTGCGCTTGTGCCACGCGATCCACAGCGCTCCGCGCTCCGTGCGCGCGCGGAGCGCCGCCGGCAGCCGCCGCTCGAGCATCGCGAGCGAGCCCGCGCACAGCAGGATCACGTCGTAGCGTCCCCGCAGCGCCCTCGAGGCGCCCAGCTCGTCGGCGAGCGCGGGCGGCCCGCCGAGGACGGCGACGCGCATGCCTGGCTGGATGGCGAGCTTGCGCGCGAGCGGCGTGCCGGAGTCATTTGTAGAGGCGCTCACGCGGGCCTTGTTCGCGAGTTCTAGCAATCTCGCGAAGCTACCCGAAGGAGAAACGTCCGGGCAGCTCGACGCAATTCTCGGACTCCTGCTGGTCGTCGGTTTGGGGCGTGTCGCAGCCGCCAAGACCGCGCCTGCTATTGGCAGCTCACTACGCGCGACGCCGGACTACTACGTGCTACGATCTACCGTAATGCGTAGCAGCGCCCCGTCCTTGCTCATCATGGCGAGTCTCGCCGAGGGCGCCAAGCACGGCTATGCGATCACGCGTGACGTGCATGAGATCGCCGGAGTTACGCTCGGCCCGGGAACGCTCTACGGCGCGATCGCCCGTCTCGAGGAGCGCGGCCTGATCGAGCCGCTCGAGGCCGATGATCGCCGCCGCCCCTACCGCCTTACGCGCTCCGGCGCCGCGGTGCTTCGCGAGCAGTTGACTGCGCAGGAGCGCGTCGCGAGCGTTGGCCTGCGCCGTCTGTCGGCAGCCGAGGTACGCGCATGAGACAGCGCTTGCTCTCGCTGTATCCGAAGGCTTGGCGCGATCGCTACCGCGAGGAGATGTCCGCATTGCTCGATCAGACGCCGCCGAGTATTACCGCCACGCTGGATCTGCTGCGTGGTGCCCTGACCGCGCACCTGCGACCGCTCGCCAGCTCAGCGCCGGCGGCCCGCGCGCAAAGCACGATCGCCCGCGTGCTCGGCTGCTTCATCGTCTTCTGTTTCTTCGGCTCGGGCTTCGCCAAGACGACCGAGAACGATGACTACACCGAGCACGTCCATCCGCTGCTCGGCATTTCCCACTCGGTCATTCTGATCGCCGCGCTCGTCGGCGCAGCCGCTCTCGCGCTAGCCGCCGCGCCGCTCGTCCTAACCTCGCTGGCACAGGCACGCCGCGCGCGTGACCCGGCGCTCATGAAGCTGATCGCGGTCCCACCGGCGGCGATCGCCGTTTTCGCTGGCTCGGTCGGCCTACTCGCTCTGTGGATGAATGCTCATCACCACCACGTCGGCGTCGGCGGCTGGCTGTTACTCGGGTTTTGCCTGCTCTGCGCCGGAGCCGGCGGCTTCGCCTGCTGGGCCGCGCCGCGCGCCATCATGCGCCGCATTGACGTGCCGCGGAGCGCATTCGCGTTCTCAGTGCCCGCCGTCGCGCTCGTCGCGCTCTGCATGGCAGCGGTCGCTCTAGCCACTGGCCTCTTCCTGATCGGGGTCATCGCCGACGCACCCAGTTTCGGCGCGTCGGGGAACGGTCCGGGCCAGCTGATCAATGTCACGACCAGCATCGCGATCCAGTTCATCGGCATGCTCGGCCTGAGCGCGGTCGCCGCAGTCAGCGCCGCGCGGGGCCTTCGCTCCCTGCGCGCGCTGTAGAACCCACCGGAGAGCCGTCGTTCCGGAAGGCGCTCCCTACTCGCGCAACGCGACAACGTGACAGTGATCGTCGTACGTGGCTGCTCGCGAAATTTGCGACAGACTTCGCGGTCGGACGATCCGATGGCGCGGGACTGGTGATGCGAGAGTTTGATGGCAAGGCGCTCTACGCGGCGCTGGATGCCAAGCGCCAGGCTGAACGACTCAGCTGGCCTGGCGCCGCGGTGGCGATCTGGGATATGGCGCCCTTATTGAACGCGGCTCGCGACGCACGCGGGCTGGCGAATCATCCGATCAGCCCTTCGACGTTGCGTAACTTGGGCAAGGGTGGCGACACGAGCTGCCAGCACGCACTGTTCTTTCTGCGTTGGCTGGAGCGCACGCCGGAGAGCTTCCTGGCCGGCGCTGGCCTTGACGCTGGTGCGCCGCTGCCGGCCTGCGGCCCGGACCGCCGCCCGCGCTGGGATCTGAAGGCGCTACACGCCGGACTGAACGAAGCTCGGGTGAGTCGTGGCGTCACCTGGGCGCAGACCGCTCACGACCTGCGCTGCCAGCCAGGCCAGCTCACCGGCCTCAAGACTGCCCGTTTTGCGACCAGCATGATCCTTGCCATGCGCATCACCCAGTGGGTCGGTCGGCCAGCAGCCGATTTCATGTATCAGGCCCGCTGGTAGCTCGAGTAAGGCCGCGAGTTAACTCCATGACGTAGTGCGGACCGATGTCTGGGATCTCAAATGCCTCAGAGACCACGCTGAGGCCTGCACGCTCATAGAGGGAACGGGCGGGCGTGCGAGCGTTGCACCAAATGCGCTGCGCCCCGCGCGTTGTCGCGTGACGCAGCAGCGCCTCGAGCACGAGCGTGCCGGCGCCTCTGCCACGAGCGTGTGGTGCAGTCGCCATGCCGCGCACGCGCCACGCGCCGAGCTCTCCGTCGGGCGCGACAAAGCCGACCGCGATCAACTCCTCGCCGTCGAACGCGCCAACCGCGAACGCGCCGACGGGCTCGTGTGCCGCCAGCTGCTCGAGCGTCTCGTGCGGTCGCAGGACGGTCTGCCGCAGCTGCCGCGTCTGCGCGAGCGGCACTGCCCGCACGAGAACATCTCCCACGGCCGAGATCCTAACCAGCACCGGTCAACGCCCAGCCCATGTCGGCGCTCCGCGCGCACGACGCGTCACCACGCCTGAACGGGCGGTCACCCGTTCGCTGGCCTGCGGTGTTGGGTTTCGCGCGTCGGCAAGCCGCTGCCAGGCCACGTCAGCGCAGAAGGCCCGACCTCGCTCCACTGCCGTTCGGATCGAATAGCCAATCGTTTGGCATGGAGCCAGGTCAGCGCATGGAGATGCACGGCCACGCTCTCCCCTTGCAACACGCCGACACAAACGTTTCCCGCAGCGGCGTGCCCGAGTATTCGGCGCTCAGCTCGATGCGCCTGCCAGCTCGACCAGCAGGCGCACGCCCCAGCCGGAGCCGCCCTTCTCGGCGTACGCGCGGCCGAGGCTCCATGCGGTCCCGGCGATATCGAGGTGCGCCCACGGCGTCTCGCCCGCGAACGCCGCGAGGAATTCGGCGCCGAGGATCGTTCCCGCGAGGCCCCGCTCAGGCGCGTTGTTGAGATCGGCGACCGTCCCGCGGACGAGCTTCTTGTACTCGGCGTGCAGCGGCAATCGCCAGACGATCTCGCCCGTGGCATCGCCGGCCCTTGTCAGGGCGGCGACGAGCTCGTCGTCGTTTGAGAGCAGCGCGGCGTACGTGTGGCCAAGCGCGACGAGCGCTGCACCCGTGAGCGTCGCGAGGTCGATGACGCGCTCGGCGCCCTCGGCGATCGCGTGCGCTATGCAGTCGGCGAGGACGAGACGGCCCTCCGCATCGGTGTTGTTGATCTCGACCGTCTTGCTGTTCATCGTGCGCACGACGTCGCCTGGCTTGACCGAGCGATCGGAAGGCAGGTTCTCGGTCGCGCCGACCACGCCGATGACCTCGACGGGCAGTTCGAGCTTCGCGATCGCTCCGATCGCCTCGAGCACGGTCGCACCGCCCGACATGTCGTACTTCATCTCCTCCATCGACTGCGAGGGCTTGATCGAGATGCCCCCGCTGTCGAACGTCACGGCCTTGCCGACGAATCCGAGCACAGGGCCCTTCGCGTTCGAGCCCCTGTAGCGGAGCGTGATCAGCGCCGGCTCCTGCGCCGAGCCTTGTGCCACGGCGGCGAAGGCGCCCATGCCGCGCGCGATGATCTCCTCGCGTCGCTCGATCGTCGCCGACAGATTCGCGTGGCCCGCGGCAATCTCGGTCGCACGCGCGGCGAGGTCGCTCGGTGTCATGTCGTTGGCCGGCATGTCCTGGAGCGCGCGTGCCGCGTTCACGGCCTCGGCGACCACGGCGGCTCGTCCCACCGAGGCGCTCTGGTCGACCTCCGTGCAGAGCGTCAGCACCTCGATCGGGCGCTCCGGCTCCTCAACGTCAGTCTTGTAGCGCCGGAAGCTGTAGCTCGCGAGGATCGTGCCCTCGACGAGCGCGCCGGTGCCGCGCACGCCGGCGCCGGCGGGAACAGCCCAGCAGAGCGAGCTGCAGCCGAGCTCGAGCGCGCGCTTCGCGGCTTTCGCTGCGGCGACGCGCGCGCGCTCCGCATCGAATTCCTCCCGCTTGCCAAGCCCCACGAGCAGCTGGCGGCGTCCATCGCTGTGAGCGAGCGCGATATGACCCTCCTGCGCCTTGGCCTCGCCGCTGTCGAGCAGCGCCTGGAGCGCGGTAGTCGCGACGGGCTCACCCTCGAAGGCGCCGTAGACGATCGTGTCGGCACCCGTCTGCTCGGGCGGGCCCTGCACGGCTCTCACGTCCATCAGGCGAGCATTATCGCAATACACTCACGCCGCAGCCCTTTGATGCCAGCCGTGAGCCTCCAGACCGAGAAGCCGATACGCGTCGTCGTCGCGAAGCCCGGTCTCGACGGTCACGACCGCGGCGCGAAGGTCATCGCGCGAGCGCTGCGCGACGCCGGCATGCACGTGATCTACACGGGCCTTCACCAGACACCGGAGCAGATCGTCGAGACGGCGCTGCAGGAGAGCGCCGACGCCGTGGGGCTCTCGATCCTCTCCGGCGCCCACATGACGCTTGTGCCGCGGATCCTCGAGCTGCTGCGCGCCGAGGGCCTCGAGCATGTCGTCGTGATCCTTGGCGGGACGATCCCGGCAGATGACATCGCAGAGCTCAAGGCGCTCGGTGTTGCGGAGGTCTTCACACCGGGCGCCGAGACCGAGGCGGCGGTCGAGTTCATCCGCTCCGCGGTCGCCGCTGCTCGATGAGGATCGCCGTTCTCGTCAAGGAGATTCCCGACGCAACCGTTCGCAAGCGACTCGATCCGCGCAGCGGTCGACTCGAGCGCAGCGGCGAGCGGACGCTGAATCCGCACGACGCCCACGCGATCGAGGCGGCGGTGCGCCTGCGCGAGACGCCCTCGGCGGCGGTCGAGGAAATCGTCGCGGTGACGATGGGGCCCGCGAGCGCGTCGCGCGCACTCCACAGAGCCGTCTCACTCGGGGCGGACCGCTCAGTTCATCTCTGCGACGACGCCTTCGCGGGCTCCGACCTGATCGCCACCGCCCAGGCCCTGGCCGCCGCGCTCGAGCGAATCGAGCCGGACCTCGTCCTTGCGGGCCAGCAATCCGATGACGGCGAGTGCTATGCCCTCGGCGCTGCGGTCGGCGAGTACCTGCACTGGCCGGCGCTGACCCAGGTGGTTGCGCTGGAGCTACGCGACGGGCGCGTCCGCTGCGCCCGCCAGGCCGAATACGGCTACGACACGGTCGAGCTAGAGCTCCCCGCGCTCGTGGGCGTTGGCGATGCGCTCAACGAGCCGCGCTACCCCTCACTGAAGGCGATCATGGGCGCGCGCAACAGACCGCTCGAGACGCTCACTGCGGCCGACCTGGGCATTGCGCTCGACCAGGTTGGCGCGGCCGGCTCGCGTGCGCGCTGGGTTGGGGTAAAGCAGCCGGCGCGGCGACCGCAGGCGACGATGATCGAGGACAGGGACGCCGAGGAGACCGTCGCGCGGATCATCGCCTGGCTCGACGAGCGGCGCGTGATCTGAGATGGCCGACGTCCTCGTCCACGTCCTCGACCACGACGGCCAGTTCAACAAGAGCTCGCTCGGCGCGCTGTCGGAGGGCGCGCGGCTCGCGGGCGAGCTCGGCGGTGAGGCGCACGCCGCGGTGATCGGTGGGCAGGCGCCTTGCGCCGCGCTCGGCCGCTACGGGGCCGCGCGCGTCTACCGAGCCGGCGGTCCCGCCGGGGTCGCGCAGCCGGTCGTCGACGCGATGGCCGGGCTGATGCGCGAGGGCCGTTTCGCCTGCGCGCTCTTCGGCGGCGGGCTCCTCGGCCACGAGGCGGGTGCAGCGCTCGCCGCCCGGCTGGGCGCCGGCATCGCCGTCGAGGTGACAGCGACCGGCGTGCGGGCCGGGCGCCTCGTGGCCGAGCGGCCCGTCCTCGGTGACTCGCAGATCTCGGAGATCGAGCTGAGCGGGCCGGCCGGGATCATCGTGGCGCGGATCGGCGCGTTCGAGGCGCTCGACCGCGGGGCGGGTGACGCGCCCGTCGAGGATCTCGCGTTCGAGCCGTCCGCGCCCGCGACTCGGGTGCGGATGATCGAGCACGGCGCCCAGCGCGGCGGTGAGGAGGCTGACATCGAGGCGGCCGAGGTCGTCGTTGCCGGCGGCCGCGGCCTCGGCGGCCCCGAAGCGTTCGCGCTCTGTGAGGAGCTCGCGCGCGCCTTCGGTCCCGCCGCCGCCGTTGGCGCGACGCGCGCGGTCGTCGACGCCGGCTGGTACCCCTACGCTGCCCAGGTCGGGCAGACCGGCAAGACGGTCGCACCGAAGCTGTACATCGCGGCGGGCATCTCCGGGCAGATCCAGCACAAGGTGGGGATGCAGGGCTCTGAGAGCATCCTCGCCATCAACACTGACGCGCGCGCGCCGATCTTCGAGTTCACCGATCTCGGGATCGTCGGTGACCTGCACCGGATCCTGCCACGGCTCGCAGCTGCGCTCCGTGCGCGCGGCGACGGTCGATAGGAGCGTCTCGCAACCTACGCCCCCACGGCGTGTTCAATTGTTGTCATGCGCAACCGCGCCACGATCCTGATCTCCGCCCTTGTGGCGCTCGCCTTCGCGGCGGCCCCGGCAATGGGCGCCAGCGGCCCCGGCGCGATCGACTCGCGCGCCGGCGTAATCGACTCGGCGACGCTCACCGCCTGCACGACCGGAGCGAGCGCCGGCGACCGCTCCGCCCACTTCACGGCGACCATGCTGGCGCTCCCGCGCACCCGTTCGATGGCGATCAGCTTCGACCTCTTCGAGCGCGCTCCGCACGGCACGTTCACGCAGGTGCCGGCGCCGGGCTTCGGCGTGTGGCAAACGTCGAATCCCGGCATCACGACGTTCACGGCGAACGAGAACGTGCTTGACCTGCCGGCGCCCGCCGCCTTCCGCGCCGTCGTCCACTACCGCTGGCTGAACGCGCGCCACCAGCTGATCCGGATCGATAAGGGAGTGAGCTCGCCCTGCGTCGAGTTGCTGGCGCCGGTGCCAGCTCCGGATCTCTTCATCGCCTTGATCACGCATGCCCCGGGATCCCCGCCGGCGACGACCGAGGACTACTCGGTGACGGTCCGCAACGGCGGCGCCGGTGCGGCCGGCGCCTTCGCCGTCGCCCTCGACATCGGCGGCACTGCGCTACCCCAGCAGACCGTCAGCACTCTCGCTGCGGGCGCCGCGGTAACGGTGCAGTTCACCGGCCCGCGCTGCAGCGCCGGATCGCAACTGACCGCGACAGCTGATCCATCTGGCTCGATCAGCGAGCCCGCCAACGCGCGGCGGACCGTGTCGATCCAGTGCCGCAGCTGACCGCACAGCCGCACACAGGCTCACGGGCAGGCTTCGCGCACCGGCTACACTTTTGGTTGTGAAGCGCGACATTCACCCGGAGTACGTGACCGCCCACGTTCGCTGCACCTGCGGAAACGAGTTCGTCACGCGCTCGACGAAGCCAGAGCTGCACGTCGAAATCTGCTCGGCCTGCCACCCGTTCTTCACCGGCCGCCAGAAGCTGATCGATACGGGCGGTCGCGTCGAGCGCTTCCAGCGCCGCGCCGCGCGCAGCGCCCGTCGCGTCGCAGTGACAAAGTAGGACCCCGTGGGGGTCGCCGCGCCGCGCGCCGCGCGCGAGCCCGATGGCGCGCGGGCGAAGGCGCTTGACGACCGCCCGATCGGCGGGCAGGCGGTGCTGGAGGGCGTGATGATGCGCGGCGTGCGGACCTGGTCGGTCGCCAGCCGCGCCCCGACGCCCGAGCAGATCGAGCGCGGCGAGCGCGAGGTGCCGGCGGGGGCGATCGTCGTGAAGACGAACCCTTTCTCGTCGGTCTTGCGCCGTCACAAGCTGCTGCGGCTCCCGCTCGTCCGCGGCGTCGTCGCCGTCGGCGAGTCGCTCGGCATCGGGATGCGCGCGCTCGGCGCTTCGGTCAGCGTCCAGGCCGGCGAGGGCGACGAGGAGCTCCCGCGCGGCACGTTTGCCGGGGCGGTCGCGCTCTCGCTGATCCTCGCGATCGGCCTCTTCTTCGTCCTACCGGTCGGCATCGTCAGCCTGATCAAGCGCCCGCTGCACTCCGCGACGCTCTTCTGGCTCGTCGAAGGGGTGTTGCGCACCGCCATCTTCCTCGGCTATCTCATCCTCATCTCGCGCCTGCGCGAGCTTCGTCGCGTGCTCGAATACCACGGCGCAGAACACAAGGCGATCGCTTGCTACGAGGCGGGCGAGCCACTCGAGCCGGCGATCGCGGCGCGCTTCTCGCGCCTTCACCCGCGCTGCGGTACGAGCTTCCTGTTGATCGTGATGATCGTCGCGATCTTCGTCTTCGCACCGCTCGGGCTGCCGGCGTGGTACTGGCTCGTGGCGACACGAATCATCGGCGTGCCCGTCATCGCCGGGATCTCCTACGAGATCATCCGCCTCGCCGCGCGCTACCGCGACCGCCCGGGTGTGTCGCTCGTCATCGCTCCCGGCCTTGCGCTCCAGCGCCTCACGACGCGCGAGCCCGACGAGAGCCAACTCGCCGTGGCGATCGCGGCGCTGCGCGCGGTGCTCGAAGCGGAAGGAGAGGACGAGCTCAGCGCCCGTGATCTCGTCGGGCTCGAGGTGGTCGCGTGAGCGACGCCCTCGTCGAGCAGATCGAGGCGCGCTTCACCGAGCTCTCCGCGCAGATGTCCGATCCCGCGGTGATCGCTGATCGTCAGCGACTCGCCGACGTCGGCCGCGCCTATCGCCAGCTCGAGCCCGCTGCCCGGCTGGCGGCCGAGTGGCGGCGCGCGCTCGACGACGCCACGAGCGCGGAGGAGCTGCTCGCCGACGACGGTGTCGAGGACGCGGAGCTGCGCGAGCTGCTCGCGAGCTCGCGCGAACGGCTCGTGGAGCTGGAGCAGGAGATCCGCTTCGCGATGGTCCGCCGCGATCCGAACGACGAGAAGAACGTGATCGTCGAGATTCAGGGTGCGGCGGGCGGCGACGAGGCCGGGCTGTGGGCCGACGACGTGTATCGGATGCTCACGCGCTACGCCGAGCGCCGCGGCTTCGCGGTCGAGCCGCTCGCCGACGATGAGGGCAAGCACACCTTCGCGGTCAAAGGTGACGGCGCGTATTCGGTCTTCAAGTTCGAAGGCGGCACCCACCGCGTCCAGCGCGTGCCCCAGACTGAATCCCAGGGACGCATCCATACCTCGACGGCGACCGTTGCGGTACTGCCCGAGGCGGAGGAGGTCGATGTCCAGATCGACCCGAACGACCTCCAGATCGACGTCTACCGCTCGACCGGTCCCGGCGGCCAGTCGGTCAACACGACCGACTCGGCGGTCCGCGTGACGCACAAGCCGTCGGGCATTGTCGTCGCGATGCAGGACGAGAAGTCGCAGCTGCAAAACCGCGAGAAGGCGCTCCGCGTCCTGCGGGCCCGCCTGTACGAGCGCGCGCTCGCCGAGCAACAGGCCACGCTCGCCGCCGACCGCCGCTCCCAGGTCGGTACGGGCGATCGCGCCGAGAAGATCCGGACCTACAACTACGCACAGGGCCGCGTCACCGACCACCGCGTGAAGCTGACGCTCTACAGCCTCGATGCCGTGCTTGCGGGCGAGCTCGACGAGCTGACCGATGCGCTCCAAGCCGAGGAGAAGCGCGAGCGCCTCGCGGCGCAGACGTGAGCACGCCGGGTGGACCGGCTACCGCACGCGACGCGCTCGACGGTGCGCGGACGGCGATCGCGGCGGGTGGCTCGCCGAGTGCTCGCCTTGATGCGGAGCTCCTCCTCGCCGACGTCCTCGGCGTCTCGCGCGAGCGCCTCGTGCGCGAGCCGGAGCTGCCCGTCGCGGGGGAGGCGGTCCGCCGCTTCCAGTCACACGTGCGCCGGCGCGCGATCGAGCGTGAGCCCGTCGCCTACATCGTCGGTCGACGCGGCTTTCGCCGCCTCGACCTCCTCGTCGATCACCGAGTGCTCGTGCCGCGGCCCGAGACCGAGCTGCTCATCGAGGTCGGGCTCGAGCTGGCGCCAGGTGCGCGCGTCCTCGACTGCTGCACCGGTTCGGGCGCGATCGCGCTCGCGCTGAAGGACGAGAGGCCCGACCTGCAGGTGAGCGGGAGTGACCTCAGCGCGCCCGCCCTTGAGGTTGCGCGCGCGAACGCGCAGCGCCTGCGACTGGACGTCGAGTGGATCGAGGCCGACCTGCTCGACGGCGTCGATCGCGGCTTCGACGCGATCCTCGCGAACCCGCCGTACGTGCCGCGGGCGACGATCGTGACGCTCGAGCCCGAGATCGCACGCCACGAGCCGCGCCTCGCGCTCGACGGCGGCGAGGACGGGCTCGACCTCGTTCGTCGCCTGATCGCACAGGCCGCCGCGACGCCGCTGCTCGCACTCGAAGTCGGCGAGAGACAGGCGGACGCCGTTGTGGCGCTGCTCGCGGGCGCCGGCTTTTCCGCGGTCGAGCGGCTCACGGATCTCGCAGGCATCGAGCGCGTCGTGGTGGCGCGATGCTGAGCGGGACACTCGCCGGCTGCGTCGCTGCCGGCGGCGTCGCCGTCTTTCCGACCGACACTGTCTACGGGCTCTGCTGCGACCCGTCGAATGCCACTGCGCTCGCGCGCCTGTATGAGCTCAAGGGCCGTCCGCCCCGTAAGCCCACGGCACTGCTGTTCACCGATCTCGAGCTCGCGCTCGCCGCACTGCCAGAGCTCGGGCCACGCACGCGCTCCGCGCTTGCGGCCCTGCTTCCGGGTCCCTACACGGTGCTCGTCCCAAACCCCGCCGGTCGCTACCCGCTTGCGGGCGGCGAGCTGCTCGGCCTGCGCGTGATCGATACCGCCTTCGAGCTGCCCGGCCCGGTGCTCCAATCGAGCGCGAACCTCGCCGGCGGACCCGACGCGCGCCGCCTCGAGGAGGTCCCCCGCGAGATCCGCGAGGGCGCCGATCTGGTGATCGATGGTGGCGAGCTGCCGGGGGTACCGTCCACGGTCGTTGCGCTGGCTACGTTTGAGACAAGCGGTAGCTGGGACGTCCTACGACACGGCACCAAAACCAACGAGGCGCTCGCCGCCCTGTTCGCTAAGCTCGCCCCGTGAGCGAGCCGCTGCCACACGACTACTTCAATCGCCCGGTTGGCGAGGTCGATCCCGAGGTCGCGGAGGTCCTCCAGCTCGAGCTCGAGCGCCAGCGTCGCACGCTCGAGCTGATCGCCTCCGAGAACTTCGTTCCGCAGGCGGTGCTCGACTGCCAGGGCAGCGTGTTGACGAACAAGTACGCCGAGGGATACCCGGGCGCGCGCTACTACGGCGGCTGCGAGTACGTGGACATCACCGAGCAGCTCGCGATCGACCGCGCGAAGGAGCTGTTCGGCGCCGAGCACGCGAACGTTCAGCCGCACTCGGGCGCCCAGGCCAACGCGGCCGTCTATCACGCGCTGCTCGAGCCCGGGGACACGCTGATGGGGCTGTCGCTCGCGCACGGCGGGCACCTCACGCACGGGATGAAGATCAACGTGTCGGGTCGCCTCTACGACATCGCGGCCTACGAAGTCGACCCGCAGACGAGCTTGATTGACATGGACGAGGTGGCGCGGATTGCGCGGGAGCGCCGCCCGAAGATGCTGCTCGCCGGGTGGTCGGCGTACCCGCGCCAGCTCGACTTTGCCCGCTTTCGCGAGATCGCGGACGAGGTGGGGGCCTACCTGATGGTGGACATGGCGCACTTCGCGGGGCTCGTCGCGGCAGGGCTTCATCCGAGCCCGATCCCGTACGCCGATGTCGTGACGACGACGACGCACAAGACGCTTGGCGGCCCCCGCGCCGGGATGATCCTCTGCCGCGCCGAGCACGCCAAGAAGATCGACTCCGCCGTCTTCCCCGGGCAGCAGGGGGGTCCGCTCCAGCACGTGATCGCGGCGAAAGCCGTGACGATGCGGATCGCCGCGAGTGAGCAGTTCCGCGAGCGCCAGCAGCGCACGCTCGACGGCGCGCGCGCGATGGCGAAGGCGCTGCTCGGCGCCGGCGAGGGCATCCAGGTCCTGACGGGTGGAACAGACGTCCATCTCGTGCTCGTCGACCTGCGCGGCAGCGACATCAGCGGTCAGGAGGCCGAGGATCGCCTCGCGGAGGTGAACATCACCGTGAACCGCAACGCGATCCCGTTTGATCCGCGACCGCCGCGCGTCACATCCGGTCTGCGGATCGGCTCGCCGGCGATGGTCACACGCGGCCTGGGCGTCGACGACTTCCATGAGATCGGCGAGATCATCGGGGTCGCACTCGGTCCGGATTTCGAGGCGATGCGGGCGGCTTTGCTCGAGCGCACCGTCGCGATCGTCGAGCGCTATCCGCTCTACGCGGAGCTCGCTGCGCACGTTTGATGCGCGCCGCCGGGGCGCAGCGGCGCCTCCGCGCGCTCGCAGCGTCCGTTGCGGGACACGACACGTGACGGGTCGGCCTGCGATGCTTTTCGCAAGTCGATGAACCCTTCCGGGCTCGATGCGGTCTTAGCTTTTGCTGCAGCAACGGGGGTGGCGTTCGCTCTGACACCGCTCACGATGCGCCTTGCCCATCGTGTCGGGGCGGTTGACCTGCCGAACGGGCGCGGCCTATCGGCGCGCGTCACGCCACTGCTCGGCGGCCTTGCGATCTTCGCCGCGCTGCTTGTCGCCGGCCTGATCTGGCTGCCGGCTACGACCGCCGCGGTACATCGCCACGGGTTGCTCGTGACCGGTGTGGTCCACTGGCGGGGGGTGCTGCTCGCCGCGGGGCTGATCACGCTCGTCGGCGCGATCGACGACCGCTTCGATCTGAACCCCGCGCTCAAGCTGGCCGGCCAAGTGCTCGCCGCGATTGTCGCCGAGCAAGCCGGCGTCGTCGTACGCGAGATCACGCTCCCGGTGTTCGGCGCGCTGCACTTCCCGAACGCGGGGCCGACGCTGACGATCATCGGCCTCGTCGCGATGATGAACGTCGTCAACTTCTCTGACGGCGTCGATGGTCTCGCCGCCGGCGTCTGCGCGATCATCGCTGCCGCCTTCTCGGTCATCGCCTTCGATCTCGGCCAGAATGCGGCCGGCGTGCTCGCCGCGATCACGGCCGGCGCGTCGCTCGGCTTTCTCGCGCACAACTTCCACCCGGCGTCGAGCTTCATGGGCGACTGCGGCGCGAACCTCCTTGGGCTTCTGATGGGGACGGTGGCGGTCACGGGCGATCTCAAGACCGAGTCCACAGTTGCCTTCGCGCTGCCGTTGATCCTGCTCGCCGTCCCGTTCCTCGACACGACCTTCGTCGTCCTCAAGCGCCTCAAGTACCGCCGCCCGATCTACATCGCCGACAGCGAGCACTTCCACCATCGCCTCGCTCGGATCGGCTTCAGCGTCCGCCGCACCGTCGTCTACCTGTACGCCTGGACTGTCATGCTCGCCGGCCTGGCCCTCGCGTTGCGGTTCGTTCCATACAGCAACCACGGCAGCCTGCGAGCTGGGTGGCTTGCGTTGCTCGCCGCCTACGCGCTGCTCGTCGCGCTCGCCAGCGTCTATCTCGTCTACGTCCTCGAGATCGTCAAGTTCCGGGGGCGCGCGGGGTCGCAGGTCGCGCGCCCGCCCGTCGATCCCGGACCCCGCGTCGCCGAGCCTCCGGCGCTGGCGCCACGCCGCGCAAGCGGTCTCGGCCCCGGCTGACGCGCGACTTTCTCCCTTCCAGCCCAGTTCCATGAACGTGTCGCGCGTCCGTCAGTTACTGCTTGCTCCGCTCGCCCTGGCCGCGTTCGTGGTCGGCTTCGCTGCCACGCCCGCTTCCGGTGGTCAATCGGTGCACCCCCTGGTCGGGATCGCCGACGAGAACCTGCCGATGTTCAGCGACCCGCGGTTCCTCTCGCTCGGGATCCGGCAGGTTCGCTTCTACGTCTCTTGGGACGTGCTCTCGCCGGCCTACCACGACCACTACCGGCGCAACATCCTGACCAACTGGCTTCGCGATGCGAAGGCCGACGGGCTCACGCCGCTGATCACCTTCGATCACTCGGACCTGCGCGGCAGGGTGGCACAGCTGCCTACCGTCGCCCAGTTCAGCAAGGCGTTTCTCGCGTTCCGCGAACGCTGGCCGTGGGTGAAGGACTTCGCGACCTGGAACGAGGCCAACTACTTCGGTGAGCCGACCGCCAGCAACCCGCAGCGCGTTGCCGGCTACTACCTCGCGCTGCGTCGCGATTGCCCGACGTGCACGATCCTTGCCGCCGAGTTGCTCGACATCGGCAACCGCAAGGAGGCGATCGACGAGGTCACCTGGGCCGGCGAGTTCGTGCACTATGCGCGGCGCGAGCCGGAGTATTGGGGATTGCACAACTACGTCAGCGCGAACCAGCTCTCGACCACGTCGGTACGTCGACTCCTGGGCGCGGTCACCGGGTACATCTGGCTCACGGAGACCGGCGGCATCGTCCGCTTCCCCCACTACGGACTGCCCAGCTTTCCGCTCACGGCGCACCATGAAGCGCAGGTCGACAGTTTCCTGCTCAACAAGCTCGCGGCGATCAGCCCGCGGATCCAGCGCGTCTACCTCTACGAGTGGCGCGCGCTGCGCAAGCACAGCGCCTGGGACTCGGCCGTGATCGGCGCCGACAACCGTCCCCGACCCGCTTACGACGTCCTCGCGAATACGCTCGACTCCTGGGGCATCACGCCGAACTGCGCGATCTCCACGCTTCCGCCGGCCTGCGCTTACTCCCAACCCAGCCCGTGACCCGCAGGCGCGGCCTGGCGACCACCGCGCTCTGCCTGGTGCTGGCCGCCTGCGGCGCCAGCGCCGCGCACCACAACCACAAGCGGCTCCCACGCCCGGCCGCCACCCGCCCGGCCGCTCCGCGCCCGAGTGCGAGGCCGCCTGCACATCCGCCGGGCCCCGAGATCGGCATCGCCGACAACAACACCGCGTTCCTGACCGACCGCCGCTTCCTCGCGCTGCGCATCGGCTACGTGCGCGACGAGATCGCTTGGAACGCGCTGCTGATCCCGTACGAGCACGCGCGCCTCACGACCTGGCTGGCCGAGGCGTACGCCGACCATTTGACGCCGCTGATCACCTTCGACCACGCGGGCGGGACGCTGCGCCACGTCCTGCCCTCGGTCGCGAGCTTCAGCGCTCTGTTCGAGCGTTTCCGCAGCGAGTACCCGTGGGTGACCGCGTTCGTGACCTGGAACGAAGCCAACTACTACGGGGAGCCGACCTCCACTCACCCGGCTATCGCGGCGCGCTACTACCTCGCCCTACGCAAGGATTGCCCGACCTGCACGATCCTCGCGCCCGATCTCCTCGACATCACCGACCGCCGCTACGCGGTCGACGAGGTACGTTGGGCACGTGAGCTGATTCGCGCGCTTGGCTTCGAGCCGGCGATCTGGGCACTCAACAACTACGTCGGAGCCAACAACCTCCAGACCGCCACCACAGAGCGGCTGCTTGCCGCCGTCAAGGGTGACGTCTGGTTCGTCGAGACCGGCGGGATCGTCAGCGAGCCCAACCACGCGCAGGCGGCATCGCAGGCCACACTCGCGCACCAGGCGCGAGTCGATCGCTTCATCCTCGGGCCGCTCGCCCATCTGAGCCCGCGCATCCAGCGCGTGTACCTCTACCAGTGGCAGCTCCCGAGTCCGCTCGACGGCTGGGACTCGGCGCTGATCTCGTGGACCGGAATCCCGCGCCCTGCCTACTACGTGCTCGCGGAAGCCCTCGCCGCCGCCGGCATTCAGCCGGATTGCGCACTTTCATCGCTCTCGCCGGCGTGCGTCCGGCGCTGAGCCAAGGCACGGTATGCGACCCTTTCGCCAGATGAGGACGGCGCGACGCACGCTCGCAGTACTCGTTTGCGTGGCCGGCGTTGCACTCGCGCTGACATCGCTCGCCGGCGCGCACGTCGTCGTCGGCGTCGGCGAGAACAACACGCAGCTCTTCGGCGACCCGCGCTTCCTTGCGCTCGGGATCGGGCAGGTGCGGGACGACATCCCGTGGAACGCCGTCAACGTGCCGCGCGAGCGGGCCGCGCTCACGGGGTGGCTCGACGACGCCCACGCCCTTGGACTGCGGCCGCTCGTCACCTTCGACCACGTGATCGGTTCCGTCAAGGAGGAGCGCAAGCTGCCGAGCGTCGCGCAGTTCAGCAAGGCCTTCCTCAAGCTGCGCCACCTCTTCCCGTGGGTGACCCAGTTCGAGACCTGGGATGAGGCGAACTTCTATCTCGAGGGCACCGCGTTCAGCCCAAAGCGCGCCGCGCAGTACTACCTCGCTCTGCGACGTGACTGCCCGCGATGCACGATCCTCGCGGCGGATCTGCTCGACGTACCGCGCACGGAGGCAGTGCCGATGGTGACGTGGGTGCACGAGTTCATCCACTTCGCCCGCCGCCAGCCGGCCTACTGGGGGCTCAACAACTACTTCGGCGCAAATCGCTTCCAGACGTCGACGACGCGGGCGCTGCTCCACGCCGTCGCCGGCAAGATCTGGTTTGCGGAGACCGGCGGCATCGTCAAGCGCGTCAACGCGACGCACGTCAACTTCGCCCAGGGCGCGAGGCACGCGGCCGCCGTCGACCGCTTCATCCTGCGCAAGCTCGTCAAGCTCAGCCCGCGGATCCAGCGCGTCTACCTCTATGAATGGAAGGCGGTCAGCCGCCACGACACCTGGGACTCGGCGGTGATCTCATGGAACAACAGCGTGCGCCCGGCCTACGACGTGATCGCGAGCACGCTCGCAAGTTGGGGGATCAAGCCGGATTGCGCGATCTCGCTCGTCCCGCCCGCTTGCGCCGGCTACGTCGGGCCGACGGGGACGAGCGGGCCGACGGGGACGAGCGGGCCGACGCTCACAGGATCTTGATCGCCACGCAGTAGGCCGACGCGATGAGCGCGCCGGCCTTCACGCGCCGGCTCGTGCTCACCGACGCCGGCAACAGGACCCACATCGCGTACCACGGCAGCAGCCAGCTGCTCGCCGCGAGCAGCGCGAGCGTCGCCCAGGCGTAGCAGTCAAGCCACGACAGGCCACGCCAGGCGCCCCAAAGCGCGCCCAGCACGGCGAGCGCGAATGCCGCGATGAAGCTCGCGCGAATCGCCTCCGGCAGGTGAGCGAAGCCGAACAGCATCGAGACCTCGTTGGGCAGGCTGTGGCGCGCGACGTCGCGCTGCTCGGAGAGCAGCGCGTGGCCGATCCCGTCGAGCGAGAAGCCGAAGACCGCGAGCGAGGCGACGAGCGCGACCGCGAGCGCGCCGGCCAGCCAGATGAACAGCCGCCGCCGATCGGTGCTGGCGATCAGCGCGAACGGCATCAGCATCACCGCCGAGACCTTGAGCGCCGTTGCGGCGACGGTCGCGAGCGCGCCGCGCGATTCGCGGGCGCGCACGAGCGCGAGGATCGCAGCGGCGACGGCGAGTCCGAACCACGTGTCGTTGTGCGCGCCCCCGACGGCGAAGATGAGCACCACCGGGTTCAGGCCGTACATCCCGACGGCCCATTTCGGCGAGCTCCCGAGCCGCGCGGCGATACGCCAGATCAACGCGAGCGTCGCGAGCGTCGTGAGTGCCGCGAGGAACTTCAGCGCCCACAGCCCGCCGGCGATCCCGAGCGGCACGAGCGCGTAGCTCGCGAGCGTGAAGAGTGGCCCGTAGGGCGTCGTGACGGCGCTTGCGCCGCGCCAGGTCAGGTATGGATAGATCGCGTCGCGGGGCGCGGCGTTGGCCGTGAAGCTATAGGGGCTGAGCCCGTGCAGGACGCCGAGGCGGGCAAAGCCGAGGTAGCCGAGCGCATCACCCGAGAGCAGCGGCGGTGCGAGTGCCGCCGCAAGCGTGGCGAGCACGATCGCAAGCCAGACACGCCGCGCCGGTAGCGCGGGCAGACATACGAGCACGACCGCGTACAGGCCGCAGATCGCGAGCACGAGGCCCTCGAGCACCGTGTGCGAGGTCGTGAAGCCGAGCCGGGCAAGCGGGCCGGCCAGCCATGCCGGGAAGCTGCGAGCGCCCGACGGGACATAGCTCGAGCGTCCCGACGCGGCATTGGCCCCGAGCAGCACGAGGCAGGCGACGAGCGCGCCGAGCGCGATGCTCCCGAACGTCGTGGCGGCGTGCGCGCTCCGGCGCTCGGGCGCGGTCGCCGGTGCAGGTTCGCGGGCCACCGTTGCCGCCGTCATGACCTAATCCTCCCGGTTTGGGCGGCAGTCTGGATGGCGCCCGACCGCCGCAGGCTCTATCGTTGCCAACGGCGCCGGCGGTGGGCCTTTCGTACGAATTCCTTATGTTCCTATGCACCTGCCGATAGACTGCAGGTGGCCTGGAGGCGCCCGATCTCGGATTTGAGCACCAGCGACTCAGACGAACCCGTTTCCGCGGGCGCCCGCGCACCGCGGCGCGTCCTGATTCTTTCCGCCGACGTTGGCGAGGGGCATGCGGCGGCTGCGCGCGCACTGCGCCAGCAGCTCGAGCGCTGCGGCGAGCCCGTCGAGGTCACGTTGATCGACGGCCTGGCCGCGATGGGATCGATGCTGCGCTCGGTCGTCGAGGACGGCTATCGCACGCAGCTGCGCGTGGCACCGAAGTCCTATTCCGCCTACTACTGGCTGCTCAAGCACGCGGCGCCTGTGCGCGCCCTGACGAAGCTCGCGCTGACCCGGCTTGGCGCGCCGTCGCTCGCGCGCGCGATCGCGCAGCACGACCCCGACGTCGTCGTCTCGACCTATCCGGCGATCACCGTCGTCCTCGGCTACATGCGCCGGCGGCGCATGCTCGCCGTGCCGGCGGTCGCGACGATCACCGACATGACGGGCCTTTTCTTTTGGGCGCAGCGCGGTATCGACACGCACCTCGTGATGTATGAGGCCTCAGTGGCGGACGTCGAGCGGATTGCCGGCCGCGGCAGCGTCCAGGTCGTTCGACCGCTGATCGCGGCCGAGTTCCTCGAGCCCCGCGACGCCGCGTCCGCGCGTAAAGGCCTCGGCCTGCCGCGGGACGGGCACGTCGTGGTCGTATCCGGCGGTGGTTGGGGAGTGGGGGATCTCGCCGGCGCCGTCGGCGAACTCGAACGGATTCCCGACACGACGGTGGTCTGCGTTGCCGGACGCAACGAGGAAGTGCGCCGCGAGCTGTCCGAGCGTTTTGCCGCCAGCCGGAACGTGCGCGTGCTCGGCTTCACCGAGGAGATGTCGGAGCTCTTGGCCGCCGCCGACGTGCTCGTGCACTCAACCGGTGGCGTGACCTGCCTCGAGGCGATGGTCCGCGGCTGCCCGGTTGTCTCCTACGGGCTGCCCGTCGGCCACGCGAAGCTCAACACGCGTCGGATGGCCGAGCACGAGCTGCTCGCGTTCGCGAGCTCGCCGGCCGAGCTCGTCGAGCACGTCGAGCGCTCCCGCGACGGTGGTGCGGTGAAGGAGTCAACCGGCATCCGGCCCGACGGCCCGGCCGCCGCGGAGGTCGTCTTGAACGCCCTCGCGCGCGTGCGGCCGATCGCGCGCTGGCGGCTGCGCGCGACGCGCATCACCACCTCGATCGTGCTCGCGCTCGGCGCCGGCGTCTGGGTCATGTCGACCGATGAGCTCAATGCCTTCGCGATGGTCTTGAGCCATCAGGTCAAGACGTTGCCGCCGCGCGGCCTCGACGCGGTCAGCGTCGTCGTTTCCGTCCCGCCCCGTGACTTCATACGGACCGCCCGCAAGCTCGAGCGCGAGGGCATCAGGGCGTCGTTTGCGACCGCGACGGCCCCGGGTACCCCTACGCTCCGCTTGCTGGCTCGCTTGGGCGACGATGTGATCCCGGCGGTCCGCGGCGGCAACGGCCTGCACTGGATTCACTTCACAGCCGAGGTCCGCCGCGAGGCGCGCCTGTTCCACCTGCGGCGCGGCTTCTACTACCTCGATCCTGCCCACGAGAGCTTCGGCGAGCTGCTCCTCGGCTCGGTGGCGGGCGGCAAGGGCGTAACAGGCTCGGTTCAGGTGGGCTCGCGCGCGCCCGTGTTCTCGCGGCCGCTGCGCCCGGGCGATGTCGTCGTACTGCGCCTCGCGGGCTCCGCCGCCACGTCGCTCCGGACCGTCAGCTGGGTCGGAGCGGCCGTTCGCGCATCCGGGTTGGCGGCCACGCCGCTGCCATCGAGCGTCGGCTGACCCGCCACGTCGCGCTCGCGCCGCTGGCTGATCGCTAGCAGGGCCGGCGAGCGTGCCAGTACGGTCGCGCCGGTGAGGAGCACGATCAGGCACGCCAGAAGCGGGACCCCCGAGGCCGGCGTGTGCAGGAAGCTTTCGTGGAAGACGAGCGGCGCCAGCATGATCGGCACGAAGGTTTGAGCGACGAAGACGACCGGCGCCACAAGGATCGCGGGGCGCTTCTGGAGCGCGCTCATCTCGGCTGTCAGGCCGACGACCGAGGCGACGATCGCGGCGGCGCCCCACCCGAGCGCCGCAACCCAGCGCTCGCCGGACGCGGCGTCGGCCACGAGCTTCGTCGCGAGGGCGCCCCACGCGAACGCGAGCCCGGCCCCGATCATCGCGAGGTTCGCGATCGGGCGGCGCAGCATCTGTGCCGCGAAGGGCACGAGCGCCGCGACGCCGAGCGCCGCAAACACGGCGAGCAGCGCGAAACCGCCGACATGGTGCGTCTGGCGAGCCGGCGCGAGCGCGGCGACGCCGGCCACGCCGGCGACGATCGCAAACGTCGCGCCGAGCTCGCGCCTGCCCGGCTTCTCGCCGAGCATGCGCTCCCCCAGCGCTAGCAGGACAAGCAGGCCGACGGCCAGCGCAGGCTGGACGACCTCGAGCGGCGCGAACAGCAGCGCGACGATTTGCAGCGGCCAGCCGAGCGCGGTCATCGCCGTCCCGAAAAGCCAGCGTCCGCGCCGCAGGAGCTGCGTCAGCAGCGAGATCCGCAGCGTGTGCTCCGGACTCGCCACCCGCGCGTCGATCGATTGGACGCCGATCCCTAGGCTGTACAGCGTCGATGCGCCGGCCGCTGCGAGGACTCCGATGAGCAGAGAGAGCATGACCAGTCGCGATCATCGCACCCAGCCCGCGATTGCGGCCGCCGCGTTTGCGGCTGCGACCGGTGTCGGCTACATGCTGCCCGCGCTCAGCTACTACTCGGCGACCTTGCGTACCGCGTTCGGCGTGCAGACGCAGACGCGCGACGGACGCGGTTATGGCCTGACCTTCGACGACGGACCGCATCCAGAGGGGACCGCTGCGGTACTGGAGGTGCTCGCGCGCTTCAAGACGCCCGCGACGTTCTTCCTCGTCGGCGAGCAGGTTGCGCGCGCGCCCGCACTCGCCGCCGAAATCGTCGCCGCCGGCCACGGCATCGGGCTGCACTGCGATCGACACCGCAACCCGCTGCGTCTGGGGCCGCGCGCGGTCGCGCTCGACATCGCGCGTGCCCGGGAACGGATCGAAGACGCCACCGGATGCGCGGTCGAGCGCTACCGGCCGCCGTACGGGATCTTCAACGCAGCGGCCCTTCAGATCGCACGACGCGAGCGTTGGCGGCCGTTGCTCTGGACGCACTGGGGCCGCGACTGGCGCGCTCGCGCCACCCCCGAGTCGATCGCGACGACACTGCTCGAGCGCGGTGTCCCAGACGGGTCCGTGCTGCTGCTCCACGACGCGGACGACTACTCGGCGCCAGGGTCCTGGCGCAAGACCGTCGCGGCCCTTCCGCGCGTACTCGAAGCGCTTGCGGAGAGCGGCCTTGCGGGCACGCTCGACGTCTGAGCTAGCCCGCCGGCAGCGCGTCCTCGTCGCTCTCGTGCCCGCTCAGGGAGCGCAGGAACTCGTCGAGCTGCACGCGCGAGAAGCGCCGCTGCCCACCCGGGGTCCTGTAGCCGCGGAGGTATCCGTCGTCGCTCCAGCGGCGAACGGTGGCGAGAGAAACGCCGAGGTAGCTTGCGGCCTGCGAGCTCGTGAAGGCGAGCTGCGTCTGGCCTTTGCTTGTTGCTCTGATCTTCGTCATCTCAGGGGATTCGGGGTCGATCAGTCGTGTTATCGGCAGCGGCGCGAAGAGGCGCAAGCGTTTGCGGAGCGGTGCGGACGTTTGAAGGAGATCCTGCGCGCGGGGCGCAGGGTGGCGTTTGTTACAAGCTTGTTACAAACTCCGCGGATATGTAGACTGCCGCGGTCGGCGCTGCGCCCTGCCTCCGGGCGCCCGACGGGGCGCGTGGCAGCTGCCGCACGGCGTCCGCAAGCGGAGGCACGCCAACGACATGCCTCTCGATACGCGCGCAGACGCGAAACCGTTACCCGAGCCACGGTGGCGCGCCGCGTGAGCACGTGCTGCGCGCAGAAGGGGGAGCGCGAGGGTGACAGGCAGGGACGCAGCTGGAGCGGGGGCGCTACTGCTCGCCGTGAACGCGCTGTGTGCGGCGATCGGCGCCGGCCTCGGCGCGCTGTTGGGGGCGGTCGTACCGCTGCTGCTCGCCGGGTTCGGGATAGGGTTCTTCGTCGGGATCGCCGTTGTCATTAAGCGCTTCCGCTACCTCTGAACCGTCGATGAACCTGAGCCGCTACATCGACGTCATCGTGCTTGCGATCGGTGCCGCCGTCGCGATCCCGCTCGGCGCGCCGGTCGGCGGCTACGCGATCGGCGCCGGCACATGGCTGCTGCAGCGTTTGGTACAGGGACTCGATGCGCATCTCATCGCCAAGATCACCGCCCCAGTGAAGCACCTCGGCTACTCGCTGTTCGAGGCTTTCGGTCGCGTCTGGCTGCTCGCCGGGGGCATCATCGTTGCGATCGTCGTCGGCCACCGCGCGTGGGGGCTGACGGCGGCGCTGATCATCGTCGTCGCCTACAGCGTGAGCTTCGCCGTCCGCGTTGCAAGCGGGCCGCCCCAGGGAAGGACGGCGCGATGACCGCCTCGATCCGGGGGTGGAGCAAGAGGCGCAAGATCTTCGTGGGATTCCTGGTTGCGTGGCTCGGTGGGACGGTCGCGCTCGGCATCGCGTTCGGCCTGCACGGGAAGAAGAACTCGAGCTTCCTACCGCAGGACGAGTTCAAGCTGCTCAACTGGGCGCACCTGTTCGGGCCGATCTATCTGAACAAGGCGGTCCTCTACCTCGTACTCGCCGGCGTCATCACCTGTGGCCTCATGGTCTGGGTCGCACGACACATGCAGATGCGCCCGAACCGGGTCCAGACCGCAGTCGAAGCGGCCTACGGGCTCGTCGCCGGGCAGATCACCGGCGACAACATGGACGACCGAATGGCGCGCAAGTGGTTCCCGTTCATCGCGACGCTCTTCTTCTTCATCCTCGTCTCGAACTTCCTCGGCTACGTGCCGCTGCCGGTCAACACGGATCCGATCCAGGAGCTCCATCTCTTCGGCACGCACCTGCCGAACTTTCAGCTGTTCGCGGCGACGACGAACATCTCGTTCGCACTGGTCCTCGCGCTGCTCGTCTACATCGCCTTCAACGCCGAGGGTGTCCGCGCCCACGGCCCGGGCGGCTACATCAAGAGCCTGATCCCGGCGGGCGTCGGCGGCGCGATGCTGCTGATGATCTTCCCGATCGAGATCCTCTCGAACATCCTCCGGCTGCTCTCGCTCACGATTCGTCTGTGGGCGAACCTGCTCGCCGGGCACATGCTGATCAGCTTCATGAGCGGCGGCCTCGCCGTGCTGCTCGGCGTGAAGTACCTCGCCTGGTTTCTGCTTCCGTTCGGCGTTGCGATCTACCTCTTCGAGGCGGTCCTGATCGCCGGGCTGCAGGCCTTCATCTTCGCCATACTCGCCGCGATCTACCTGGGCACCGCGGTGGCCGAACAACACTAGCCGGGATAAGGAGTCCTACTTGTTTGCACAAATCGTCATGTCAATCATCCACCCGCTGGTCGCTGCGGCCGCGTCAGCGAACGACACGTTCGGCGTCGACGCCGGCAAGGCGATCTCGATCGGCGTCGGAGCGGGCGGCGGAGCGGCGGGTGCCGGTGCCGGCATCGGCGCGCTCTTCGGTCGCGTCTATGACGCGGTTGCGCGCCAACCCGAGGTGCAGGCCGACCTCACTGGCCTGCAATGGCTTGGCTTCGCGCTGACCGAGGCGTGCTTCTTCTACGGCCTGGTCGGCGGCCTCATCGGCTACGTCCTCGCCTAGAGCCATGACCCCGATCGCCTCATCAAGCGGCTCCTGGCTGATCTCGCCGGACGTTGGACTGATGATCTGGACGCTCGTCGTCTTCGTGATCTCCGTCTTGATCCTCAACAGGTTCGTGTTCCCGCGGATCCGCGAGATGCTCGATCGCCGCGCCGCTGCGATCAGCGAGCAGATCGACGCTCAGGAGCGCCTGCGCGCGGAGGCCGAGGACGTCCTGCGCGAGTACCGCGAGCAGCTCGCGCACGCCCGCTCACAGGCTGACGAGATCGTTGGGCGCGCGCGCGAGGCCGGCAAGCAACACGAGCGCGAGACGCTCGAGGAGGCGCGTGTGCGCCGCGAGCGCATGCTCGAGCAGACCAGGCGCGACATCGAGGACGAGACGCGCCGAGCGCTCGAGCAGATCCGCAAGGAGGTCGCGACGTTGACGATCCTGGCGACCGAGAAGGTGACGCGCAAGGCTCTCAGCGCAACCGACCAGCGCAAGCTCGTCGACGATGCGCTACGCGAGCTCGACTTCACCGTCCTCGAGGGCTCGGAGAACTAGGACACATGCAGGAGATCGCAAGCGTGTATGCGCGCGCGCTGTTCCAAGCCGCTCGCGAAGGGGAGCGCCTCGACGTCGTGCGCGAGCAGCTCGGCCAGTTCGCGGACGCGCTCGCCGGGAGCGACGACCTGCGGCTGTTCTTCTTCTCGCCCTACTTCTCGACGGCCGAGAAGCGCGACGGGCTCGAGCGCACGCTGAGCGGCGCCGATGTCCTGATCTCGAATTTCCTGGAGCTGCTGATCGACAGCCACCGCATGCCAGTGCTGCCCGCGATCCAAGCGAGCTTCGAGGAGCTCTGGGAACGCGAGAACCGGCTGCTCCCGGTCGAGGTCACGAGCGCCATCGAGCTCGGCAACACCACCGTCTCGGCGATCGGCAAGCGGATCAGCGAGCAGACCGGCCAGACGGTGGCGCTCACCAGCACGGTCGACCCCAACATCATTGGCGGCATCGTCCTGCGCGTCGGCAATTCGATCCTCGATGCTTCGATCCGCGGCCGCCTCGAACAACTACGCAAAGAGGTCGTCGGCGCCGCCTAGGACGCGCGACCGCAAGGAGCCCTGACAGCCAATGCCCATGCAGATCAACCCCGACGAGATCACGAGCATCCTCAAGAGCCGAATCACCGGTCTCGACGCCGAGAGCGCCACGCTGACCGAGGTCGGCACGGTGCTCTCGGTCTCCGACGGGATCGCGCGCGTCCACGGCCTCGACAACGTGATGTCGCTCGAAATGCTCTCGCTGCCCCACGATGTCGTCGGCCTCGCGCTGAACCTGGAGTCCGACAACGTCGGTGCCGTGCTGTTCGGCGACTGGGAGGAGATCAGCGAGGGGGACATCGTCAAGCGAACCGGCGAACTGCTCGATGTCCCGGTCGGCGAGGAGCTCCTCGGCCGGATCGTCGATCCACTTGGCCGGCCACTCGACGGCAGGGGCGAGATCAAGACCAAGAGCACGCGTCCGGCGGAGTTCAAGGCTCCCGGCGTGGTGCAGCGCCAGCCGGTCAAGGAGCCGCTGCAGACGGGGCTGAAAGCGATCGATTCGATGATCCCGATCGGTCGCGGGCAGCGCGAGCTGATCATCGGCGACCGCCAGACGGGCAAGACCACGATCGCGCTCGACACGATTATCAACAACCGGGACACGGGCGTCGTGAGCGTCTACGTCGCGATCGGCCAGCGCATGTCGGCCGTGGTGCAGCTCGCCGAGACGCTGCGCGAGGCCGGGGCGCTCGAGCGCACGATCATCGTCGCGGCGCCGGCCGATGAGGCCGCACCGATCAAGTTCCTTGCGCCCTACGCGGGGTGTGCGATGGGCGAGCACTTCCTCTACAACGGCGGTCACGCGCTGTGCATCTACGACGACCTGACCAAGCACGCGTACGCGTATCGCCAGATGTCGCTCCTGCTGCGCCGCCCGCCGGGCCGCGAGGCCTACCCGGGCGACGTCTTCTACCTGCACTCCCGCCTGCTCGAGCGTGCTGTGAAGCTCAACGACGAGCTTGGCGGTGGCTCGCTGACGGCACTGCCGATCATCGAGACGCAGCTGGGCGACGTCTCCGCCTACATCCCGACAAACGTGATCTCGATCACCGACGGCCAGATCTTCCTCGAGCCGCAGCTCTTCAACTCCGGCGTGCGCCCGGCGATCAATGTCGGGATCTCCGTGTCGCGGGTCGGCGGCAACGCCCAGGTCACGCCGATGCGGCGCGTCGCCGGACGCCTCAAGCTCGAGCTCTCCCAGTACCGCGATCTCGAGGCGTTCGCGCAGTTCGGCTCCGACCTCGACGCGGACACCCAGCGCATCCTCGCCCGCGGCGAGCGCCTCGTCGCCTCGCTCAACCAGGGCGAGCGAGCCCCGCTGCCGGTGGAGGATGAGGTGCTTTCGGTGCTCGCCGCGACCGGCGGCCACCTAGATCGGATCCTCGTCGAGAAGGTTCCCGAATTCCTCGCCGGGATGATCGATCGGGCGCGGGCACAGCACCAGGATCTGCGCGAGAAGATCGCTGGGGGCGATTGGAGCGATGAGACGCAGGAGGCCGCGCGCAAGGCGATCGCCGAGTTCGCCGACGACTTCGGCTACGACCTCGACGAGGACGGCCAGCCGATCGACGAGGACGCGCCGCCTCCGCGCGCCAAGCAGCCTAAGCGCGACGAGTCCGACGACGCCCAGGACAGCGACGAGGAGGAGCGAGAGGAGGAGGGAGCCGTAGCCTAGCTGCGGCTCCTTGGCGCCTTGGCCACACAGCGCGAAGTTCGCAATCGCATCGCGAGCTTCAAGAACATCCAGAAGATCACGCGTGCGATGGAGGCCGTCTCGGCGGCACGACTGCGCCGCGCCGAGAAGCGGATCGCCGCGCTGCGACCGTACGCGGATGCGCTGCGGCGCATGGCCGCCCAGGCGGCAAGCGACGCGGGGCCCGAGATCGGGCGGATCCCCCTGCTCGCGACGCGCGAGCGGGAGGAGCACGTCGGGGTCCTCTTGATCACTGCCGACCGTGGCCTCGCCGGAGCGTTCAACTCGCAGATCGTCCGCAGCGGGATCCAGCTCGCCGCGCAGATCGAGTCCGACGGAGCCCGGGCGGTGTGGTTCGCCAGCGGACGGCGGGGGATCTCCTCATTGACGTTCCGCGGGCGCGAGCTCGCGGGCTCGTTCAGCGGCTACACCGACCGTCCCGGCTACCGCGACGCCCGGCGCATCGGCGATGCGGTGATCAGCGCCTTCCTCGACGGTGCCGTCGATCGCGTCGAGGTCATCTACAACGCCTACGTGTCGCCGCTCAACCAGGTGGCGACGCGCGCCACGCTGCTTCCCGCCTCCGCGGCTGCTGTGCGAGCCGCCGGGGAGGGTGAGGCAGGCGACCACAAAGCTCGCCGGGCGCTGCCCGAGTACGAGCCGGAGCCGAACCAGCTCTTGCGCGAGCTCGTGCCGCACTACATCGAGATCTCGATCTATCGTGCGCTGCTCGAGTCGGCAGCATCCGAGCACGGCGCGCGCATGACCGCGATGCGCAGCGCCACGGAAAATGCAGGCGAGTTGATCCAGGACCTGACCCTCGCGATGAACCGCGCGCGTCAGGCCGAGATCACTCAGCAAATCTTGGAAGTCGTCGCCGGCGCCGGGGAGCTGGCCTAGGCGGCCCGACAGAAGGAGCTAGCGCAGATGCCAGCAGCAGCAAAGCCAAAGACCGCGCCCAAGAAGTCCGAGCAGAACCTCGGGCGGATCGAGGAGATCCAGGGAGTCGTCATCGACGCGGTCTTCCCCGATCGCTTGCCGGAGATCTACCACGCAATCACGGTCAAACGTGGGAGCGGGGCCGAAGAGCAGGAGGGGATCGCCGCGGCCGTCGACGAGCTTCTCGTTTGCGAGGTGCAGCAGCATCTCGGGGACGATCGCGTGCGCGCGGTCGCGATGGACACGACCGACGGCATCGCACGCGGCGCGGAGGTGACCGATACCGGCGCCCCGATCACCGTGCCCGTCGGCGAGGCGACGCTCGGCCGGATCTTCAACCTGCTCGGCGACCCGATCGACCTCGGCGAGCCCATGCCGGAGGGCACCGAACGTCGCCCGATCCACCAGGACTCGCCGCCGGTCGACCAGCTCACGACGGTGACCGAGATGTTCGAGACGGGGATCAAGGTCATCGACCTGCTCGAGCCCTACGCGAAGGGCGGAAAGGTCGGCCTGTTCGGCGGTGCCGGCGTCGGCAAGACCGTGATCATCCAGGAGCTGATCCACAACCTCGCGAAGGAACACAGCGGCCTCTCCGCGTTCTGCGGCGTCGGCGAACGCTCGCGCGAGGGCAACGACCTATGGCTCGAGATGAAGGAGTCCGGCGTGCTCGAGAAGACGATGCTCGTCTTCGGTCAGATGAACGAGCCGCCAGGCGCGCGCATGCGCGTCGCACTCTCCGGCCTGACGATGGCCGAGTACTTCCGCGATCAGGGCCAGGACGTGCTGCTCTTCATCGACAACATCTTCCGCTTCGTGCAGGCCGGCTCCGAGGTCTCGGCGCTGCTCGGGCGGATGCCGTCACAGGTCGGCTACCAGCCGACGCTCGAGACCGAGATGGGCCAGCTGCAGGAGCGCATCACCTCGACTCGCACCGGCTCGGTGACATCCGTGCAGGCGATCTACGTCCCGGCCGACGACCTGACCGATCCTGCGCCGGCGTCCGTGTTCGCCCACCTGAACGCCACGACGACGCTCTCGCGGAGCATCGCCGAGAAGGGCATCTACCCGGCGGTCGACCCGCTCGACTCGACCTCGGCGATCCTCAAGGCCGACATCGTCGGCGAGGATCACTTCCGCGTCGCAACGCGCGTCAAGGAGATCCTCCAGCGCTACCGCGAGCTGCAGGACATCATCGCCATCCTCGGCATCGACGAGCTCTCCGACGAGGACAAGGTGACCGTTCAGCGCGCGCGAAAGATCGAGCGCTTCCTCTCGCAGCCCTTCCACGTGGCCGAGCAGTTCACCGGCACGCCGGGCGTGTACGTGAAGATCGAGGACACCGTTCGCGGCTTCGACGAGATCATCTCCGGCAAGCACGACGAGCTGCCGGAGAGCGCCTTCTTCCTCAAGGGGACGATCGAGCAGGTCGTCGAGGACGCAAAGAAGGGCCGTAGCTGATGCCGCACACGAAGTTTCCCTGCGAGGTGCTGACGCCCGAGGGGGAGGCGTTCAACGACGAGGTCGAGCAGGTCTCGACGAGAACCACCCTCGGCCTGATCGGCATCCTCGCAAACCATGCGCCGCTGCTCGCACGCCTCGAGCCGACCGAGCTGCGCCTGTATCGCAGCGATAGCGAGATCCTGCGTTACGCGCAGGGCGAGGGGTTCATGCAGGTCGCGGACAGTCGCGCGCTGCTACTGGTCGGTGAGGCCACGCCGATTGAAGAGCTCGACCGCGCGGAGCTCGAAAGCTCGCGCGCGCGCGCGCTCCAGCTGCTCGAGACGACCCCCGAGGACAGCGAGGCGCGGGCGCGCGCGGCGCGCCAGTTGAAGCGCGCGGAGACGTTCCTGGGCCTCATCGGAGCTGACGCGCGGCATTAGGTGCCACCTTGACCGGTGGTGCAACGTTTCACCCTTGGCGAACCCTTAGCCCTGCGAGAGTTCGGCCTTAGCCGGCCAGCTAATGTCTGGAGCCGAATGCGTCGGGCCCCCCGCAAGCGGGCATTCATATCGATAGCCGTTAGTGTCGCCCTCGCCGGCGCGTTGGCGGCAACCAGCTGGGCATCAGAGCTCCCGAGCCAGGTGAGCACGAACTGGGCCGGCTACGCGGCGATAACCGGCGCCTCGACCCACGCCTTCGCCAAGCGCTTCACGAGCGTATCCGGCAGCTGGACGGCGCCGTCTGCCACATGCGTACCGGGACAGCCAACGTTCTCCGCGTTCTGGGTCGGGCTCGGCGGCTACCGCCAAACGTCGCGCTCACTCGAGCAGGTCGGGACAGAGGCCGACTGCAGCGCCGGGGGCGCGATCAGCTACTACGCGTGGTACGAGTACGTGCCGGACGGCCCGCACACGATCCACGCGATCCCTGTAAGCCCGGGCGACAGCATCACCGCAAGCGTCGCTGTCAGGGGCAAGCGCGCGACCGTCACGATCGCCGACACGACCACGGGTGCGACGTACAGGCACGTGAAGGTCATGCGCTCACCGCATCCGGATGTCGGCGCGGCCGAGTGGATCGCCGAGGCGCCGTCCAACTGCGATCGCAGCAACTGCACGTCGCTTACCCTGACCGATTTCGGGAGTGTCGCGTTCACGAATGCAAGCGCCACCGCCGTCGGCCGCGATGGCCGCCACCAGGGCGCGATCGATGATCCGGCCTGGACCTATGGGGCGATCAACCTCCAGGCGAGCCCCGGCGGCGGACTCGGCTTGAGCCACGCGCTGCGCTCGTCCGCCACCGTCGGCACCCTGGCGACAACAGGTGACGCCTTCAACGTCACGTACACGGGGCCTGGCGCCCAGGTCGGCCCACCCGGCGGCGCGACTGGAAGCTCGGGCACGAGCGGCTCGAGCGCTCCCACCGGCGCGAGCGGCGCGGCCGGCGCGGTTCCGACGGGCTGAGCCGAGCGCTTCGATAGCCTTCGGGCCCTCATGGGTGCAGGCGGAAAGCCGATCGGGGTAATCGGCACTGGGTATGTCGGTCTGGTGACGGCCGCCGGCTTCGCTGACCTCGGCTGCGATGTCTACTGCGTGGACATCGACGAAACCAAGATCGAGCGCCTGGAGCGAGGCGAGGTGCCGATATACGAGCCGGGGCTCGACTCGCTGATTGCGCGCAACCGTGAGCGGCTGCACTTTTCGACGCGGCTGGAGGACGCGGCCGCCGGCGCGCGGCTCCTCTTCGTCTGCGTCGGTACACCGCCGACCCACGCCGGCGATGCCGATCTCTCCGCGGTCTATGCCGTGGTCCGTGCGGTCCCGCCGTCGAGCGAGCACGCCCTCGTGATGAAGTCGACCGTCCCGTGCGGCACTGGCAAGACGCTGAAGCGCGTGCTCGGGGAACAGGGCAAGGGGTCGCTCGGCTATGTCTCCTGTCCCGAGTTCCTCAAGGAGGGATCCGCGATCAACGACTTCATGCACCCCGACCGGGTGGTCATCGGGGATGACGGCCATCCAGCCGGCGAGGAGGTTGCCGCGCTGTACGAGCCGCTGGGGGCACCGATCGTTCGCACCGACATCGCGAGCGCGGAGATGATCAAGCTTGCGGCCAACGCATTCCTTGCCACAAAGATCTCGTTCATCAACGAGATCGCGAACGTTTGCGAGGAACTCGACGCCAATGTTCTCGACGTTGCCGTCGGCATCGGCCTGGACGATCGCATCGGCCCGCAGTTCCTCCAGGCGGGGATCGGCTATGGCGGTTCCTGTTTCACGAAAGACGTGAGTGCGCTCAAGCTGCTCGCCGCCAACTCCGGTTACCACTTCCAGCTGCTCAGTTCGGTGATCGAGGTCAACGAGCTCCAGAAGCGGCGCGTGGTGGCCAAGCTCCAGCGTCATCTCGGCGACCTCGCCGGCAGGCGGATAGCCCTGCTCGGCCTCGCGTTCAAGCCGAACACCGACGACATGCGCGGCGCTTCCTCGCTCGTCCTCGCCTCGCGCCTGGAGGCGGAGGGGGCGATCGTTCGCTCCTACGACCCGGTCGCCGAAGCGGAGGCGATCAAAGTCATGCCGCAGCTGGCCTGTGCCCACTCGTCGCTCGAAGCCGTAGAGGGGGCCGACGCGGTCGTCCTCGTCACAGAATGGCCCGAATTTCTCGGGCTGGACTGGCGGCGCGTCGCCGAGGCGATGTCCGGGACGGTCGTCATCGACGGGCGCAACGCGCTCGATCCGGACGTCGTTCGCGCCGCGGGACTCGTCTACGAGGGCATCGGGCGCGCGTGAGCGCCCGTCGAGACGCGGCGTCATGCAGGCACTGATCCTGGCCGGTGGGGTCGGCACGCGTCTGCGGCCACTGACCGCGCGCGTGCCCAAGCCCGTTGTCACGCTCGTCGATCGCCCGTTCATCGCCTTCATGCTCGACTGGCTGCGTGGCCATGGGATCGATGAGGTGATCCTGTCATGCGGCTTTCTCGCAACCAGCGTTCGCGCGGTACTCGGTGACGGCGCCGCCTACGGCGTCCGCCTGCACTACGTCGACGAGCCCGAGCCGCTCGGCACGGGCGGCGCCCTCAAGTACGCGGCCGATCTCCTCGGCGAGCGGTTCGTCGTCTGCAATGGAGACGTCTTGACGGATCTCGACCTCTCCGCCCAGATCGCCCAGCACGAGAGGACGGGCGCGGTGGCCACGCTCGCGCTCGCGCGCGTCGAGGACCCGAGCGCCTACGGGCTCGTCAAGCTCGAAGCCGACGGGCAAGTCAGCGCCTTCATCGAAAAGCCCTCGGGCGACGATCGGGCGGAGGAGCCGCTGATCAGCGCCGGCGCCTATGTGCTCGAGCGCGGTCTGCTCGAGCTGATCCCGCCCGGACGACCCGTCTCGATCGAGCGAGAGCTCTGGCCGCAGCTGATCCGCAACGGCATGTACGGGTATGTCGCGAGTGGCTACTGGCTCGACATCGGCAGTCCCGAGAAATACATGCAGGGCAGCTTCGATCTGATCGAAGGGATCATCAAGAGTCCGTTGGGCGCCCACATGGGCGCCGACAACATCGGGCTGGACCCGACCGCGAAGATCTCCGGCAGACTCATCGGGGCGGCCCTTGTCGGGCCCGGGGTGGAGCTTGCGGACGGCGCGCAAGCGGGCAGTCTCGTCGTGCTGGGGCAGGACGTCCGCGTGCATGCCGGTGCCCGGATCGAGCGCGCCATCGTGCTCGACGGGGCTGAGATCGGGGAGCGCTGCATATTGCGCGACTGCATCGTCGGTCCGCGAGCCAAGATCGGCGCGCACAGCGAGATCAGCGGTGGCGCTGTCATCGGTGAGGACGTGGTGATCGGCGCGTACAACGTGATTACACACGGCGCCCGCATCTCACCGGACGTCGCCCTCGGCGAGCGCGCGGTGGCCTTCTGATGGCGGCGCTCGATCGAGCTGCAATCGCGGCGCTCGACTCGCGCGGGATGTTCGAGGATGTGCTCGGCCTGCCAAGCCAGCTCGAGGACGCGCTTTGGCGAGTCCAGTCCGCCGGCCTCGAGCCGTACGACACGCGGGGCGGTCTCGTGGTCGCCGGCATGGGCGGCTCGGCGATTGGCGCCATGCTCGCGCGCGCGGCGCTCGGCGACACGGCTTCGCGGCCGATCCTGGCGGCTGGCGGCTACGGCCTGCCGCCGTGGACAACGCCCGACACGACCGTGCTGTGCTCCAGCTACTCGGGCGATACCGAAGAGACACTTGCCTGCTACGAGTCGGCCGGTGCGCTCGGAGCGCACCGAATCGTCGTCACCTCGGGCGGTCAGCTCGCCGAGCTCGCACGCGCCGACGGGGTTGGCGTGATCCCGGTTCCCGGTGGCTTCCAGCCCCGCGCGGCGCTCGCCTATCTCTTCGTCAGCGCGCTCGAGGTAGCCGCGCTGTGCGGTGCCGGGCCACGCCTGACGACCGAGATCGATGTCGCCGGCTCGCATCTCGCCGCGCTCGCGCGCGAGTGGGGACCCGACGGCGAGGGCGAGAACCTCGCCAAGCAGCTCGCCCATAGCCTGCAAGGGACGGTACCGGTGATCATCGGCGCCGGGGTCACGGCCGCCGTCGCGTACCGCTGGAAGACCCAGATCAACGAGAACGCGAAGGCCCCCGCCTTCTGGGGCGAGCTGCCCGAGCTTGACCACAACGAGATCGCGGGCTGGCAGGGCGCGCCCGCCGTCGCTCCGATGAGCGCCATCTTCCTCGATGACTGCGATACGCACCCGCGGCTGAAGGCGCGTATCGAGCTGACGCGCGCGGCGATCGAGCCGGCGGCGCGCGCCACTCACGTCGTTACCACGCGCGGCGAGACGGCCGTGGAGCGAGTCTGTTCACTGGTGCTCCTCGGCGATCTCGTCTCGTGCTACCTGGCGATCCTCGCCGGCGTCGATCCGACGCCGGTGGATGCGCTCACCGAGCTCAAGCGAGCACTCGCCGAGCGCGAGTAGTGCCCGCGCCGGCGCACTGCCCGCTTTGCGGCGCGCCGCTGCGAGCGACACGGGTCAGCGCGCCGGACCGGCTCGTCACGGGCGAGGGGCCGTTTCGCGTCTGGGAGTGCAGGGCCTGCGAGCTTGGGCACGTTTCCGTGGAAGAGCTCGACCGCTACTACGGCGGCGCCTACTTCGAGAGCTTCTACGAGCACGAGCTTGCGCCCGACGCCGGCGTGCTCGTGCGGCTGCGCTCTGCCTATCGGGCTCGCGCGGCGCGGCGGCGGTTCAGCCGTGCTCCGTTCGCACCCGTCGGGCCGCCGGGACGCGTGCTCGACGTGGGCTGCGGGGGAGGGGCGCTGCTCGCGCACTATCGCGCGCTCGGCTGGCAGCCCTTCGGCATCGAGGTCTCCGAGGCGGCTGCGGCCGCTGCGCGCGCACAGGGTGCAACCGTCCACTTGGGCACGCTTGCGGATCAGCCATGGGAGCCCGCGAACTTCGATCTCGTCGTCTTCTCGCACTCGCTCGAGCACATTCCTGAGCCGCTCACGGCGCTGCGCGGCGCCTGCGAGCTCCTGGCGCCCGGCGGAACGCTGGTTATCCTCGCCCCGAACTGGCGCTGCTGGCAGCGCTTCGTGCTGCGGAGCTTCTGGTTTCCGCTCGACCTGCCGCGGCATGTCAATCACTTCTCGCCGCGCGCGCTTGCCGTCGCGGCCCGGCGTCTCGGACTCGAGACGCAAGCAATCGGGACGAGCTCGACCATAATCGCCGTCAGCTACAGCCTTCATTACCTGATCGCCCGACGCTGGACGCCAGGCTGGAGGCTCTGGCTGGCCTACGCGCTCGGGCTCGCGTTGTACCCGCCGGTCCTCGCCCTCGACCGGCTCCTCGGCGGAGACGCCTGTTACGCAATCCTGCGGCGCGCCGTGAATACGCTTTGAGCGTGCCCGAGCCTGTCGACATCATCCTGCTCAGCTACAACCGCGCCGACTACCTCGCGCAGATGGTGGCGGCGCTCGAGCGGCGCACGCAGGCCCCATACCGCCTGACGATCGTCGACAACGCATCGGGTGCCGCGACGCGCCAATGGCTGCGCGCCAACGCCTGGCGCTTTCACCAGATCATCTGGAACGAACGCAACGAGCATCTCGCCGGCCTCGACCGCGGCATCAGGGCGACCGAGTCAGAGATCTTCGTCGTGTCCGATGCCGACCTCGTCGTCGGCGCGCCGACGAGTGACGGCTGCTGGCTCACGCGGCTGCTCTCGCTGGCCGCACGCCACGATGACTTCGGGTTGATCGCCGTGCGCCTCGACAGCATCAGCGCCGCGCGCAACGCTCGGCTCGACTCGGCGCCGCGAATCGACGGCGAGCTGCTCGAGACGCCGACGGGCGTCTGGCTCAACCTGATCCGGCGCAGCGCGCTGCGCGTCCCGTACATGAGCGACGGCATCACCTGTCACGCCCTGCGCCGCGCCGGCTATCGCGTCGGCATCGCCGCGAACATCTACGCGACCCATCTCGGCGATGGCGACGCCGAGCGCCATCCGGATTATCTTGCGCGCAAGCAGGTGGCTTCCGGCTGGAGCACGACATACCCGCGCTACCCCGAGCTCGCTGACGTCCCGGCGCCGCCGACGCTCGAGCAGGTCGCGCTCGCGGCGCCGCTCCTCGCGGCCCTCGAGGCGGCCGGGATCGACCCGGCGGACGCGGCGAGCGAGTCGCCGGTCGCGTTGGTCGACCCGCAGGTCGGCGCGATCGGACCGGCGCGCGCGATCCTCGCGATCGAGCCCGACCAGGCTGCGCTCGAGCGCGCTTTCACGCTTGCCGGTGAGCTCGTCCTCGTCCTCGCCGCGATCGCACCGCCGCCCGCACCGGACGGCTGGCAGCTGATCCGCGAGGAGCCCGGGCCGCACCCTATCCTGCTGCGCCTGGCCCGGCTCGCGAGCCGGCCGCGCTGGCGCGCTCGCTTGCTCTACTCAACGGTCGAGCACCGCGCGAACTGGATCGCTGTCTTTCGCGCCGGTGCCTTTGGCGACAGCACGCCGCTTCGCATCTACGCCTACCGGGCCGAGCACCCGCGAGCGGTCGAGCGCTCGGCACAGCGCCCAGAGCAACGATCGGGCGGCCTGCCGCGCCTGCGCCGGCGGCGTGTCGGTGAGCTCGCAACCAAGCTGCGACGCCTGCTGCGGGCGGAGTGGGCCCTCTTGCGCGCGCGCGGGCGCTGACAACGGCCCGGCTTTCGAACGACGCTTGCCGACGGGGAGAACCACTAACGTTGGACGCGGTTGCGCTCGCCATGAACCGCCATCTCGCCATCGTCCCGGCGCACAACGAGCTCGGAGCGATCGCGACGACGATCGCCGAGATCCGGGCCGCAGCGCCCGATTTCGATGTGCTCGTCATCGACGACGGCTCGACTGACGAGACCGCCGCGGCCGCGGCAAGCGCCGGCGCGCGCGTCGTCAGCCTCCCATTCAACCTCGGCGTCGGCGCCGCCGTGCAGTGCGGCTACATCTACGCGCGCGCACACGGCTATGAGATCGCCGTTCAGGTCGATGGCGACGGGCAGCACGATCCGCGCGACATCCCGCGCTTGCTCGAGGTGATGCACGGCGATCCGCACACGCACCTCGTCACCGGCTCGCGCTTCCTCGAGCACGGCAACGGCCACCGTTCGACCGCGTCGCGCCGCGTCGGGATCGCGCTCTTCGCGCGGCTCGTGTCAGCGCTCACCGCTCAGCAGGTCACCGACCCTACCTCGGGCTTCCGGATGACCGATCGCGTCGGCATCGAGCTCTTCGCGCGCGACTACCCGAGCGACTATCCGGAGGTCGAGGCGATCGTGCTCGCGCATACCTACGCGCTGCACACGCGCGAGATAGCGGTCCAGATGCGCGCCCGGACGAGTGGGCGGTCGAAGATCTCCGCCTCGCTCAGCGGCTACTACCTTGCGAAGGTCCTGCTGGCCGTGCTCGTCAGTTCGCTTCGCTCCCACCCGCAGGGCAAGGCGGGACCGCTCTCGGAGGCGGCCCCGTGATCGCTGTTGCGGCGCATGCCAGCCAGACGACCGCGACCCTTCAGCGCGTCGCGGTCATCGCGATCGCGGTGCTCGTCTTCCTGTTCGTGTTCGAGCTCGTTCGCCGGCGCGCGTTGATGGAGCGGTACGCGTTGCTCTGGTTGTTCGCCGCGATCGTGCTCGTCGTACTCGCGCTGTGGCAGGGCCTACTGACGCGGATTTCCAGCGAGCTCGGCATCTACACCCCGGTCAACGCGCTGTTCGCCGCCGGTTTCGTCTTTGTCGTGACACTCCTCCTGCACTTCTCGCTCGTCATCTCGCGTCTGTCCGAGCAGAGCAAGCTGCTTGCCCAGCGTCTCGCCCTCCTCGACGAGCGCGTCAGCGACGAGCAGCCGTCGGACGAGCCGCAGCCCAGTGCGGTGAGCAAGCGTTGAGCGCCGCGATCGCGGTCGTCGTCGTCACTCATGACAGCGCGGGTGAGCTCGATGACCTGCTGGCGGGCCTCGATCGTGCGCTCGGCGAGGAGGACGAGATCATCTTCGTCGACAGCGCATCGCGCGACCGGACGCTCGCGCGGATCCGCGAGCGCATGCCCGAGGCCCGGGTGATCGAGCAGCCGGGCAATCTCGGCTTCGCCTCCGCCTGCCGCGCCGGCGCGCAGGCGAGCGGCGCTCCGCTCTTACTGTTCCTGAACCCGGACGTGCGTCTCGACCGCGACGCGTTCACCCGGCTGCGCGCGATCGCCGCGTCGCAGCCGGCGTGGGCCGCCTGGCAGCCGGCGATCATGCTCCCCGATGGCCGCATCAACACGAGCGGCGGCGTGGTCCACTTCATCGGGCTCGGCTGGGCCGGTCAGTGCGGTGAGCCGGCGAGCGCCCTCCCCGATCACCCGCACGAGGTGGCCTTCGCCTCCGGCGCCGCGCTCGTGATCCGGCGCGAGGCCTGGGAGGCGGTCGGCGGCTTCGAGGACTCCTATTTCCTCTACGGCGAGGATCTCGACCTGGGACTCCGCCTCTGGCTCGCGGGGTACCGCGTCGGGATCGAGCCGCGTGCGCGGGTGACCCACCACTACGACTTCGACAAGGGCACCCGCAAGTGGTACCTGCTCGAGCGCAATCGCTGGTCGACCCTACTCGCGGATTATCCGCCGGCACTGCTCTTTGCGCTCGCGCCGGCGCTCGCGGTCTCAGAGCTCGCCCTGCTGGCGGTCGCCGCTCGCGATCGCTGGCTGGGCGCGAAGCTGTGCGCCAACCTTGCGGTTCTGCGGTCGCTGCCGCGCCTTCTCGTCCGGCGCCGGCGCGTCCAGTCGCTGCGCACGATCCGGGCGGCAACCTTCGCTGAGCGTCTCAGTAGCTCGCTCGAGAATCCATACCTGCGCCAACCTCCGGGTCTGCTGGTCGCTCTACAGACCGCCTATTTCGCTCTCGTCCGCCTGCTGCTGCGAGCCTCGGTCTCCCGCCCTTGTTAGCCTCCGCCGGGCGCCGGCCGCCTGCCCCGGCGCCATTCGCGTGACGCCATGTCGCTGATTCTCTCCTGGGCGCTCTTCCCGCTCGTCCTTGCCGCGATCGGACTCGGGTGGGGAGCTCTCGTCCAATGGTTCGCCGGCCACGAGGAGCTCGGTCCGCTGACGATCCCGATCGGCCTTGCGACCGCGATCTGCGTGGCCGGCATGCTCACGGCGTTCTCCGGCACCGCCGAGTTGGCGGCGCCGCTCACCGCGATCGGCGCCCTGCTCGGCGTCGGCTTCGTCTGGGGCCGCGCGCGCCTCGGCGCGGCCCCCGCGCTCGCCGCGATCGGTGTCCTCTTCGTCTACGGCGCCCCCGTGATCATGAGCGGCGAGGCGACGTTCCTCGGTTACGTCCGCCTCGACGACACAGCGACGTGGTTCAACCTCACCGATGCCCTCTTCTCGCACGGGCGATCGTTCTCCAGCCTGCCCGTCTCGACCTACCTGTGGAACGCGCAGCAGAACCTGGGCACGGGGACGCTGCACGGCGTCACGGGCGTCGCCTATCCGTCCGGCTCGTTCATGCTCCTCGGCGTCGGCCACTGGGCGACCGGCGGCGTCGACATCGCGTGGCTGTTCCAGCCCTACCTCGCGTGCTGCGCCGCGGCAGTGGCGCTCGCGGTCTACGCGCTGCTCGGCGCGCTCCTCGACTGGCGCTGGCTGCGCGCGTTCGTCGCATTCATCGCCGCGCAGTCGGCGCTGCTTTTCGGCTACGCGACCTGGGGTGGGATAAAGGAGCTCACCGCCGGCTTCCTTGTCGCGCTCGGCGCCGCGCTCACTGTGCGCCTCGTGTCCGCCCCCGCGCCGCGCTGGCGCAGCACGCTGCCGTTGGGCGTAGTCGGTGGCGCGCTGATGCTGACGCTCGGCGGGCCTGGCGCGGCGGCCTACGGGGCGCCGATCGCCGCCCTCGCGTTCGTCGGGCTGCTCTGGAACGCACTCGAAAAGGGCAGGCGGGCGCCAGCGTTCGGGGCCTTGGCGTTCGTCTTCGCCGTCGCGGCACTGACCGTCGGCGTCCTCGGACTGCATTCGGCGCGCTTCGTCGCCCCGATCGCGCTGGGCGCCGTCCTGCTCCTCGTGGTCCTGGCGGTCCCATTCTCGAAGATGGTCCGGCTCGGCGGCACGCTGGTGGCACTGCTCGCGTTCGCTGCTGCGAGTGGCTTCCCGCTGTGGCTGATCCTCGCCCACTATCTCAGCGTCGATAACGGGTCCTACACGGCCGGCCAGACCGCGCACACCCAGCTCGGCAACCTCGTCGCTCCGCTGCGGGCAATCCAGATCGCTGGGATCTGGCCGGCCGGGGACTTCCGTGATGTGACCGCCACGGCCGGCTACTTCACCGCACCCGGCTGGTTCCCGCGCTACCCGCTGATCTGGCTCGTCTTCATCTCCGGCGCCGGCGCCCTGGCGTGGTCGCTCTACAGGCGCCGCTTCGCGATCGCCGTCTACGTGGCGCTCGCGGTCGTCGCCGTGCTGCTCGGCTGGGTCGACAACACGACACCGTGGCTGCTCGGCAAGGCGCTTGCGATCTCGTCGCCGGCGGTGCTGATGGCGGGCCTACTCGGGGGCGCACTGCTGTTCCGTGAGGAGCGGACCGTCCCGCTTGTCGTCGGGGTCGTCGTGCTCGCGGCGATCGCGGGTGGGGTGATCTGGTCCAACTGGCTGCAGTACCGCAGCGTCACGCTCGCGCCGCGCGATCAGCTCGCCGAGCTCGAGACGATCGGGTCCATGGTGGCCGGGCACGGCCCGACGTTCATCAACGAGTACGAGATCTACGCCGATCGTCACTTCCTGCGCGCGGGTGCCCCGATCGAGCCCGCGGAATACCGTGGGCCGCTCCTGGCCACGGTCACTGGCGCCGTCCTTACCAGTGCCGCCTGGGCGGACATCGACTCGTTCCCGCTCGCGACGCTCGAGCAGTACCGCTCGCTCGTGCTGCGCCGCTCGCCGGTCGAGAGCCGGCCGCCATCGATCTTCAAACGCATCTGGCAAGGTCGCTACTACGAGCTCTACCAGCAGCCGGCCCATCCCACCCAGCGCGTGCTGGTGCATGTCCCGCTGGGCGACACGCAACTCGACTACTGCGGTGCGGCGGAGTTCGGCCGTCCGTTCGAGCAGCTGTGCGCGATCCAGCCGGCCGCGGTGCCACGCTGCAAGCGTGTCCTCGCCCTCGGTCGCGAGGCGGCACGCGACGGTGGCGAGCTGCTTGCCTATGAGCGCGCCGACCCGATCGTGCTGCGCGCCACCCAGACGAGCTGGCCGCTCGAATGGATCGCCAACTCGGCCGCCGGCTCGCTAGAGCCGACGGCCCCGGGCACTGCGCTCGCCCACATATCGCTGCCGACCGGTCCGCACCGCTACCAGCTCTGGCTCGGCGGCAGCTTCGCACGCGGCTTCCAGGTGACCGTCGACGGTCGCTATCTCGGCGCCGTCTCGAACGAGCTCAACAACATCGGTGACTACAACGAGGTCGGTCTCCCGATAACCCTGCGACCGGGGGTTCACACGATTGCGCTCACCTACCCGCAGGCATCGAGCTTCGCGCCTGGTGGCGCTGACAACGAGGTCGGCTACACGGGACTCGACGAGATCGCGCTCCAGCCGCTCAGCCCGTCGCGGACGATCGAGTTGCAGCCGCCGCAGGCCAAAGAGCTCTGTGGCCGCTCACTGGACTGGATCGAGATCGTCGCGCCTGAGAACCGCTAGTCGAATCCACCACCAACCTTGACAATCTTTTGGTAAGGTTGGCTGGGTAGCCTGATGAACGGCCTGACGATCCACGAAGCGGCGCCGATCACGGGCTGGTCGCCACGGATGCTGCGCTACATCGAACGTGTCGGACTAGTCGAGCCCGCTCGTACCGCCGCCGGCTACAGGCTCTACGGACCCGAGCAGCTCCAGCGGCTGCGCACGCTACGCGAGCTGCTCGCGCAGCACGGCTTCGGGCTCGCCGAGCTCGGCTTCGCGCTGCGGCTGCGCGATGAGCCGGAGCTGCGCGCGGCTGTCGATCAGTGGCTTGACGCCGTGCCCGAGCGTCCGGCCGAGGTTTCGCCCGACGACTGGCTGCGCTGGGAGCAGGAGAAGCACCAGGCGCTGCTTGCCGCTGTCAACCTGAGAGAGATGGAGATCGCATGACCCAAACAGCAACGCTCGATTTCAAGGTCGCCGACCTCTCGCTGGCGGCGTTCGGGCGCAAGGAGATCGAGCTCGCCGAGCACGAGATGCCCGGGCTGATGACCACGCGGCGCGAGTTCTCCGACACCCAACCGCTCGCGGGCGCCCGGATCACGGGCTCGCTGCACATGACCGTCCAGACAGCCGTGCTGATCGAGACGCTCGTGGCGCTCGGCGCAGAGGTCCGCTGGGCTTCCTGCAACATCTTCTCGACGCAGGATCACGCGGCGGCGGCGGTCGCGGTCGGGCCAAACGGCACGCCCGACGATCCGCGCGGCGTACCGGTCTTCGCCTGGAAGGGCGAGACGCTCGAGGAGTACTGGTGGTGCACCGAGCAGGCGTTGAGCTGGCCGGATGGCGGACCGAACATGATCCTCGACGACGGGGGCGACGCGACGCTACTCGTGCACAAGTGTGCGGAATACGAGGCGGCAGGAGCCGTGCCGGCGCCTGACGGCGCCGACTCTGAGGAGCAGCGCGTCCTGCTGGCGCTCCTCCAGCGCTCGCTCGACCAGGAGCCACAGCGCTTCACGAACATTGCCGCCGGTATCTACGGCGTAACCGAGGAGACGACGACCGGCGTCCACCGCCTCTACCAGATGCACGAGGCGGGCCAGTTGCTGTTCCCGGCGATCAACGTGAACGACTCGGTGACGAAGTCGAAGTTCGACAACCTCTACGGCTGCCGTCACTCGCTGATCGACGGAATCAACCGCGCGACCGACGTGATGATCGGCGGCAAGGTCGCGGTCGTATGCGGTTTCGGCGACGTCGGCAAGGGTTGCGCCGAGTCGCTGCGCGGCCAGGGCGCGCGCGTGATCATCACCGAGATCGACCCGATCTGCGCGCTGCAGGCCGCGATGCAGGGCTACCAGGTCGCGCGGCTCGAGGACGTCCTCGAAGTCGCTGACATCTTCGTTACGGCAACCGGCAACGTGAACATCATCAGCGCCCAGCAGATGGAGCGGATGAAGCACCAGGCGATCGTCGGCAACATCGGCCACTTCGACAACGAGATCGACATGGCGGGGCTCGCCCAGTTGCCGGGGATCCGCAGGGTCAACGTCAAGCCGCAGGTTGACGAGTGGGTCTTCGCGGACGGCCACTGCGTGATCGTGCTGTCGGAGGGGCGGCTCCTGAACCTCGGCAACGCGACAGGCCATCCGAGCTTCGTCATGTCGAACTCGTTTACCAACCAGGTGATCGCACAGATCGAGCTCTACACCAAGCGTGCCGAGTATGAGCGGCGCGTCTACGTGTTGCCGAAGCTGCTCGACGAGAAAGTCGCGCGACTTCACCTCGACGCGCTCGGGGTGCGGCTCACCGAGCTGCGACCTGAGCAGGCGGCCTACATCGGCGTGCCGGTCGAGGGCCCGTTCAAGAGCGATCACTACCGCTACTAGCCCGATGCCGCCCGGGCGGCGCAGCGCGCTCCAGGATCTGGTCACCGGGGGTGACGAGCGGATCGCATGGGCAGAACGGCAGATGCCGGTGCTGCGCGCGATCAGCGAGCGCTTCGCAGCGGAGCGGCCGCTCGCCGGCCTGCGGATTGCGGCCTGTTTGCACATCACCGCGGAGACCGCGAACCTGGTTCGCGCGCTACGCGCAGGCGGCGCCGAGCTGGCGCTGTGCGCGGCTAATCCACTGTCGACGCAAGAGGACGTGGCGGCGGCGCTCGGCGCGACCCTCGGCGTGGAGGTCTACGCCATCCGCGGCGAGGATCGTGCGGCGTATGCGCGCAACCTCGAGACGCTCGTCGCCGGCGCGCCAGGGGTGCTCGTCGATGACGGCGCCGAGCTGATCGTCACCGCGCACGCCGCAGGCGCGGCCCAGGGGGTGCTCGGCGCGACCGAGGAGACGACGACGGGGCTCGTGCGCCTGCGCGCGATGGCGGCCGAGGGGGAGCTGCGTTGCCCAGTGCTCGCGGCGAACGAGATGCTCACCGAGCGCCTGTTCAACGATCGCTACGGCACCGGCCAGTCCGCGCTCGACGGAATCCTGCGTGCCACCAACCTGCTGTTCGCGGGGCGCTCGGTTGTCGTGATCGGTTACGGCGCGGCCGGCCGCGGCATCGCGGCGCGGGCGAAGGGAGCGGGCGCGGTGGTGACCGTCTGCGAAGTCGATCCGGTCCGCGCCCTGGAGGCGCGGATGGAGGGGTACGCCGTGCTGGATTCGCTCACGGCGGCCGCACGCGGCGAGGTCTTCATCGCCGTCACGGGCGCACCGAACGTCCTACGCCGCGAGCATTTCGAGCGGATGGCCGACGGCGCGGTCCTCGCGAACGCCGGCCATTTCGACGTAGAGATAAGCCTCGACGACCTGCTCGCGCTCGCTGTCGCCCCGCCGCGCGCAGTGCTGCCCCTGGTCGATGAGTACGAGCTCGCCGGCGGACGGCGACTGCACCTTGTGGCCAAGGGGCGTGTCGTCAACCTTGCGGCCGCCGCCGGTCATCCGGCGGCCGTAATGGACATGTCGTTCTCGGCACAGGCGCTGGCCGTCGCCTATCTCGTGCGCTCCGCGGGCACGCTCACGGCCGGTGTCCACGCGGCACCGCACTCACTCGACGAGGAGGTCGCGCGGCTGAAACTCGCCTCGCTCGGCGTCCAGATCGACACGCTGAGCGAGGAGCAGACGCGCTACCTGCACTCCTTCCGCTAACGGCGGACGCACTACCGCCGCAAGTGCGCTGCCAGGCCCGCGCGAACGCTTAAGATCAGTTGAGCGCAGGGCCGGTCGCACAGCGCCAGCCGCTACGCTGATTCCTCATGGGCCTTCTCGACCGCGCACTGAACATCGGCGAGGGCAAGATGTTCAAGCGCCACGAGCAGCGCGTCGCGCTGATCGGCGCTTACGAGCCCGAGCTCGAGCTCGACACCGACGCGGAGCTGCGCGAGCGGATCGATGCGCTGCGCGCGCGTGCCCGGGACGGCGAGAGCCTCGACGAGTTGCTTCCCGAGACCTTCGCGATCGTGCGCGAGGTCGGCAAACGCAGGCTCGGTATGCGCCACTTCGACGTGCAGCTGATCGGCGGCATGGTGCTCCATGGCGGGTCGATCGCCGAGATGCGCACCGGCGAAGGCAAGACGCTCACCGCGACGCTCGCCGTCGTGCTCAACGCGCTGCGCGGCGACGGCGTGCACCTCGTGACCGTCAACGACTACCTCGCTCGGCGCGACGCGGAGTGGATGGCACCAATCTACGAGGCGCTCGGCGTGTCGGTTGGCGTGATCCAGTCAGGCCAGGACACCGATGCCAAGAGTGCGGCCTACGCGTGCGACGTCACCTATGGCACGAACTCCGAGTTCGGCTTCGACTACCTACGCGACAACATGGCGCAGCGCCTCGAGGACAAGGTCCAGCACGGCGGCCGGATCGACATCGAGGGGCGCAACGCCACGAGCAACGTCTACGCGATCGTCGACGAGGTCGACAACATCCTGATCGACGAGGCGCGCACGCCGCTGATCATCTCCGGAGCCGCGACGCAGGCGGCCGAGCTCTATGTCAAGTTCGCGCGGCTCGCGCCGCAGATGATCCTCGGCAAGACCCCGGACGGCCTCGATCCGCGCACGCGCAAGGAGTTCGTGGCCGACTTCGATTACGAGATCGACGAGAAGCACAAAACAGCCGCCGTCACCGAGCTCGGCGTGGCGAAGGCCGAGCGGTTCCTCGCCATCGATCACCTCTACCGCGCCGAGAACGGGCATCTCGTCAACCACTTGATCCAGGCGCTGCGCGCGCAGGCACTGTTCAAGCGCGACGTCGACTACGCGGTGATCGACGGCGAGGTCAAGATCGTCGACGAGTTCACCGGGCGGATCCTCGAGGGGCGGCGCTGGAGCGAAGGTCTGCACCAGGCGATCGAGGCGAAGGAGGGCGTTGCGATCGGCGAGGAGAACCAGACGCTCGCGACGATCACGCTGCAGAACTACTTTCGTCTCTACGGCAAGCTCGCCGGCATGACCGGCACCGCTCTCACCGAGGCGACCGAGTTCATGAAGATCTACGAGCTGCCGGTGGTCCAGGTACCGACGAACGTGCCGATGATTCGCGCCGACCGCAACGATCAGGTCTACAAGACCAGGGACGGCAAATGGTCGGCGGTCGAGCGCGAAATCGCCGAACGCAACCGCAACAACCAGCCCGTTCTGGTCGGCACGATCTCGGTCGAGGTGTCCGAGCTCTTGTCGGAGCACCTGCGCAAGCGCGGCATCGCGCACTCCGTGCTGAACGCGAAGCCCGAGCATGCGGAGCGCGAGGGCGAAACGATCGCTGAGGCAGGACGCCCTGGGGCGGTCACGATCGCGACCAACATGGCCGGTCGCGGCGTTGACATCAAGCTCGGCGGAAGCCCGGAGCACCTCGCTCGCGGGCAGCTCGCGAAGCTCGGCCTGCGCCCCGGTGACGAGGGCTACGACGAGGCCTTCCACGAGCGCCTCCCGCAAGCGGTCGCCGAGATCGAGAGCGCCCGCCAGCTCGTCCTCGAGGCCGGTGGGCTGTGCATCATCGGCACCGAACGCCACGAGTCGCGGCGGATCGACAACCAGCTGCGCGGCCGCTCTGGACGTCAGGGCGACCCGGGCGAGACGCGCTTCTTCCTCTCCGCCGAGGACGACCTGATCCGGCTGTTCGCCGGTGACCGCATCTACAGGATCCTCGACCGCCTCGGCACCGTGGACGTCGAGGGCAACGAGGAACCGATCGAGGCAGGGCTCCTCTCCAAGCAGATCGAGCGCGCGCAGGCCAAGGTCGAGGAGCAGAACTACCTGATGCGCAAGCACACGCTCGAGTACGACGACGTAATGAACGAGCAGCGTCGCGTGATCTATGCCCTGCGCGACCAGGTGCTGGAGGGCGGCAACATGGCGCAGGCAGCGCGGGAGGAGATCGCCGGCGTCCTCGAGCGAACGATCGAGGAGTACACCGCCGACGAGTACGCCGAGGACTGGGATCTCGACACCCTCTTCGGCGGGCTGTTGCAGATCTACCCGGTGAGCATCGCCCCCGATGAGCTCGACCGCGAGCACGCCGACACGAACGAGCTGAGCGAGCTCGTCGTCGAGGACGCGATGGCGCAGTACGACGCCCGCGAGGCCGAGCTCGGCGATGAGCTGATGCGCGCGCTCGAGCGCTACCTCCTGCTCACGATCATCGACGAGCGCTGGCGCGAGCACCTCTACGACATGGACTATCTGCGCGAGGGCATTCACCTTCGCGGGTTCGCCCAGATCGACCCGCTCGTCGCCTACAAGAACGAGGCGTACACCCTGTTCACCGACCTGATGAACACCGTCTGGTCTGACTTCGCGCGCATGATCTTCCACGTCGAGGTCCAGGTCCAGGCACCGAACGGGATGCGTGAGCCCCAGCCCGTCTACCAGGCCGGTGGCAGCTCGACGCGGGCAGCGAACGTCACCTACTCGGCCGGCGCCGCGATGGGTGCGCGCGCGATCGGTGCCGCGGCAGCGGGTGCAGCGCTCGCCGAGCCCGGATCCGAATCCGAGTCCGAGGACGCGCAGCAGGCCTTCGAGCCCGTGGAGCAGCGCCACCTGAGCGAGGAGCAGCAGCTCGGGCGCAACGATCCCTGCTGGTGCGGGTCGGGCAAGAAGTTCAAGCGCTGCCATGGGGCCTAAATGGCCAGCGCACCGACAGGAGAGCCGACGCCGGCACGCCTTGCCGCGATCCGCGACCAGCTGAAGCTGCTCGCGGACTATCTTTGACCCCGCTTCACTGAGCGAGCGCGTCGCGGCACTCGAGACGCAGATGGGGGAGGCCGGCTTCTGGGACGACAGCCAGGGCGCGGCGAAGATCGGCGCTGAGCATGCGCGACTCGCACGACGCCTCGAGCACTACCGCAGCGTCGAATCCGAGGTTGCCGACCTCGACACGCTCGTCGAGCTGTCGGCCGACGATGCCGAGCTCGCGAGCGAGCTCGACGGCGCCTTTGCCGCGGTCGAGTCCCGGCTCGCGGCTCTCGAGGAGGAGCGGCTGTTCTCCGGGCGCTACGACACCGGCGACGCGCTCGTCACGGTCAATGCCGGTGCGGGCGGTACGGACTCCCAGGATTGGGCTGAGATGGTGCTGCGCATGGAGATGCGCTGGGCCGAGCGGCGCGGCTTCCAGACCGAACTGCTCGACATCACGCCGGGCGAGGAAGCCGGCATCAAGTCGGCGACCTTCCGCGTCTCGGGCGACAATGCTTACGGGCTGTACAGCGCCGAGAAGGGCGTGCACCGGCTGGTTCGCCTATCGCCGTTCGACCAGGCCCATCGCCGGCACACCAGTTTCGCCGGCCTCGAGGTCGCGCCGGTCGTCGGGGACGAGGGCGACGTCGAGATCGACGACGACGACCTGCAGATCGACACCTACCGCGCGAGCGGCGCCGGTGGCCAGCACGTGAACAAGACGAGCTCGGCTGTGCGCATCACCCACCGCCCGAGCGGGATCGTCGTGCAGTGCCAGAACGAGCGCTCGCAGACGCAGAACAAGCAGACCGCGATGGCGATGCTGCGCTCGAAGCTCGCCGAGCGCGAGGAGCGCCGCCGTCAAGAGGAGATCGCGCGCGAGAAGGGCGAGGCGCAGGACGTGAACTTCGGCTCGCAGATCCGCTCCTACGTTCTGCATCCGTACACGCTCGCCAAGGACCACCGAACGGGACACGAGATGGGCGACGTGCAGCGCGCGCTCGACGGCGACCTCGACGGCTTCGTCAGGGCCTACCTCCTCGGCAACCGTGGCTAACGCCGCTGTTCCTCGTCGGGCGCTCACTGAGCTCGTGCAACGCGCGCTCCACGAGGATGTCGGGCCGGGGGATGTGACCAGCGAGGCTACGGTGCCGGCCGATACTCGCGCTCTCGGGGTCATAACGCAGAAGGAGGCGGGCGTCATCTATGGGCTCGATGCGGCGGCGCTGGCGTTCACGCTGCTCGATCCCGACGCCGAGGTCGACGCTCTTGCGGTGGAAGGTGCCTGGCGCGAGCCCGGCGAGGTCGTGCTGCGTGTGAGCGGGAGCGCCCGGGCGCTGCTTGCGGGTGAGCGCACGGCGCTGAACTTCCTTGCGCATCTGTCTGGAATCGCGACGCTGACGGCGCGCTGCGTTCGCGAGCTCGCCGGCACAAGCACGAGGCTTCTGGACACACGAAAGACGACGCCGGGGTTGCGCGCGCTCGAGAAGGCGGCGGTGCTGGCCGGCGGGGGCGTGAACCACCGCATCGGCCTTCATGACGCGATCCTCCTCAAGGAAAATCACATCGCGATGGCGGGGGGAATCGGGGCGGCCGTCGCGGCGGCTCGGGATTATGCGCCTAACCGTCTACTCGAGGTTGAGGTACGCGATGAGGCGGAGATTGACACCGCGCTGGCGGCGGGAGCGCCGCGCCTGCTGCTCGACAACATGAGTCCCGCGCAGCTGCGTGACGCCGTCAAGCATGTTGCGGGGCGCGCGGAGCTCGAGGCGAGCGGCGGCGTTAGCCTCGCCAATCTCCGGGAGGTCGCCGCGAGCGGCGTAGACTTCATCTCGATGGGGGCGCTGACGCACTCGGCGCCCGCACTCGACCTCTCGATGATCCTCGAGCCGCTCAGCGGGTGACGCCGATGAACGCCCTCCCAATGGCCGTAACCGAGCCGGCACCACTCGGCGCAGCCGAGATCGCCGAGCTGCAGAGCGAGATCAGGGAGCTCGCCAGGGCCCGCGACGCGCTGATCCTCGCCCACAACTACCAGCTGCCCGAAGTGCAGGACGTCGCCGACTTCGTCGCCGATTCGCTCGAGCTCTCGCGCCGCGCCGCCGACGCAGATGCGAGCACGATCGCTTTCTGCGGCGTTCACTTCATGGCTGAGACGGCCGCGATCCTCTCGCCTGACAAGACCGTGCTGATCCCTGATCCCGACGCCGGCTGCTCGCTCGCCGAGTCGATCACCGCTCCGCAGCTCGCCGCATGGAAGGCCGAGCACCCGAGCGCGATCGTGGTCATGTATGTGAACACCTCTGCCGAGGTCAAGGCACTGACCGACTACTGCTGCACCTCCGCGAATGCCGTCGCGGTCGTTCGCCGCGTCCTCGAGTCGCATGGCCAGGACGCCGAGATCCTCTTCGGTCCCGACCTCTTCCTTGGCACCTACGTCGCTCGCATGCTCGACCGTCCGCTCTACCTCTGGGACGGCGAGTGTCACGTGCACGCCGGTATCCGCCCATCGGACATCCAGGCGACGCGTGCCGCACATCCCGAGGCGGAGCTCCTGATCCACCCTGAATGCGGCTGCGTCAGCAGCGTGATGGAGTACGTCGCTGCGGGCGATATCGACGCGGACGGGGTGCAGATCCTCTCGACCGGCGGGATGCTCCGCTACGCGCGCGAGGCCGAGCCGGGCACGAGTGCGATCGTTGCGACCGAGACCGGCATGCTGCACCCGCTGCGGGCGGCGGCGCCGGACGTGCAATTCATCGCGGCGAATGCCGAGGCCAGCTGTCGCTTCATGAAGATGATCACGTTGCCGAAGCTCCGCGACGCGCTGCGCGACGGCGTCCACGAGGTGAGTGTGCCGCCCGAGACCGCAGCCGGTGCGCGGCGCGCGATCGAGCGGATGGTCGCGATCAGCTGAACTCGCTCGCGACGTGCGGGCCGACGCACGCCACCGCAAGCTCCTCGCTGATCCCGCGCGCCACCTCGACGACCTCCTCGTAGCGGACCGCGTCGACCCGCGCGATCGCCAGGTCGGGGTCGAGCTCGTCGTCGTAGACAATCGACTGGCTCGCCGCGTAACGCGCGACCACGCCGGAGTTCTCGAAGGCGATCGCGCGCCGTCCGGCCGCGTAGGCACGCGCGCGCTCGACCTCCTCCTCGGTCGGCCCGTCGCTGCGCAGCGCATCGACAATCTCGCGCATCAGGGTGTAGGCCTCGATGCACTTGGCCGAATCGAGGCCCGCACCGAGTCCGAGCATCGACGCGTCGGCGAAGCTGTGATCGACCGACCAAACCGAGTAGCACAGGCCGCGCTGCTCGCGCAGCTCGTCGAACAGCCGGGAGCCCATCGACCCGCCGAGCAGCGTCGAATAGATGCTGAGCGCGGCGCGCGCTCGCGGGTCCTGCGCGTCGATCGGCGCTCGGTAGACGAGACGAAGGTGCGACTGGTTAGTGTCGCGCTCCTCGACGAGCGTCCGCGGCGCGAACTCGGGTGCCGGCTCGACGCCGTCGGCGGCCTCCTCACCCGGGAAGCGAGCGAAGCACTCGTCGAGCGCCGCTTCATCCGGAAGGTGGTCGGTGTTGCCGACGAGGAACGCAGCGCCCCGGCTCGGCGTCCAGCGGCGCGTGCGAAAGGCGAGGATCTGCTCGCGACTGAAGCTCCGCAGGTGCTCCTGCGGCCCGAGCACGGGTCGGCCGAGTGGATGCTCGCCGAACGCGGCCCTGTCGATCAGGTGCTCGGCGACCGTCGCGGGCTGATCGTTTGCCCGCGCGATCTCCTGGATGACGACGCCGCGCTCGCGCTCGAGCTCGGCAGCGTCTAGCCGCGGCTGCCCGGCGATGTCGGTGAGCAGGTCGATCGCAAGCGGGGCGGTCTCGGCGCGCGAGGTGATGTGGAAGGCGACCAGGTCGTGGCTCGTGTAGGCGTTGAGCATCGCGCCCATGCGCTCGGCGGTCTCGTTCACGCTGCGGTAGTCGTTGTAGCGCTCGCCCCCCTTGAACACGAGATGCTCGAGGAAGTGGGCGATGCCGTTCTCCGGCGGCCGCTCGGCTCGCGCGCCCGCGTCGAAGGCAACCAGGGCTGTCAGCGCCCGCGTCCCCGGAACCGCGATGCGGTGTACCGCGAGGCCGTTGGGCGCGATCGTGGTCGTGATGCTCTGCATCCTTCGTAAGGTACTGCGGGACCCCACCTCGGGCTCAAGCGATGTTCAGGGACCGTGCTGGGCGGGGTGTCCTCGTCTGCTCGGCACGCGCGCGACTTGCCGCCTGGAGCCTGTCGGCCCCGTAGCAGGGCACGCGTGCCTGCTCCTTCTGCACGGCTGCTATACACCTCCTCGGCGCTTGAAGCCGGCGAGGATGACGGCCCAGCACGAAGGCGGCACATGGAGCCGGCCGGTGGCCGGCACCGCAGCGTCACCGCAGCCATGCAAGCCAACATCAAGCAGATCTCGATTGCGTCCGTCGTGGCGGTCCTGCTGCTCATCCTCGGAATCTGGTGGGGTGGCCATCCCGGCGATCTCCCGGGGCCGCTGCGTGACGCGCTCGTCTCGAACCCGCACGGCTCGATCGTCGACCAGGCGCTCGCCGATGTCCAAGCGCAGTACTACCGCCGCCTCGGTGCGGTGCGGCTCGAGAACGCGGCGATCAGCGGCGCCGTGGCCACGCTCGGCGACCCCTACGCGACCTACCAGACGCCCGCCGAATACCGTCAGTTCGGGAAGGCGCCGGCATCGGAGCGCTTCTCCGGCGTTGGGGTCGTCGTGGTAATGGGTCGCGGTGGCCTTCGCGTCGAGGAGGTACTCCCCGGCTCACCGGCGGCGCGCGGCGGGCTCGCGGCGGGCGAGCTGATCACCGGCGCCGATGGGAAGTCCTTCGCCGGCCGTTCTCAGGCCTTCGCGGAGGGCGTCATCCGCGGCAGGACGGGCACGCCCGTGACGCTCGCGATCACGCGCGGCAACGACCATTTCGAGGTTCGACTCGTCCGCGCGCTCGTCAACTCGCCGGCGGTGCAACTCGTGTCGGGCTCGCTGCGTGTCGTCCACGGCGTCAAGGTCGCCGTGATCGGGCTCGCCACCTTCGACGTGACGGGGATCCACGGGGTCGTCGCAGCGCGGCTTGCACGGCTGCTGCACGAGGGAGCGCGCGCGATCGTGCTCGACCTGCGCGAGAACGGGGGCGGGCTCGTCAGCGAAGCTCAGGCGGTCGCTAGCCTCTTCATCCGCCACGGTCTGATTGTCACGACGCGTGGGCGCGCACAGCCCACCGAGCGGCTCTATGCAACCGGGCACCCGCTGGCGCCAACCCAGCCGATGGCGGTCCTCGTCGACGGCGGCACCGCGTCCGCTGCCGAGATCGTCACGGGCGCCCTGCAGGACGACCATCGCGCGATCGTCGTCGGCACCCACACCTACGGCAAAGGCGTCTACCAGGAGGTTCTGCCGCTGGCCAACGGCGGCGCGATCGACATCACGGTCGGCGAGTACTTCCTGCCGAACGGGGTGAATCTCGGCGCCGGCGGGGTCCGGCGCGGCTACGGCATCCGCCCGAACGTCGTCGTCGGCGCCGCGGTCACCGCCCACCGCGACCCCGTCCTGCAGACCGCGCTGGCGCTCGTCGCCGCAAAGGTCAGTTGAACGCCTCGCCCGACGCCTTTGCCGCTGTGCTCGAGCGCCGCGGGCGGTTCATCGTCGCGCGCGAGCTCTTTCCACGCGCGGGCGGCAGCGGCGGTCCGCTTCGCTCGCGCGGGCAGCTGACGGTCGATCCGTCGCGAGCGCGCGCACGTGAGGGCGACCTCGTGTTCGTCCGCATCGGCGGCTCCAAGCGAGGTGGACGGGCGCAGATCGAGCGGCGGATCGGGCGCCCGGACGTGGCGCGCGATGTGATCGAGGCGCTGATGCTCGAGCGCGGACTGCGGCGGCGCTTCGATCCCACGGTCGAGCGCGAGGCGCGCGAGGCGCGCGGCGCGGCCGCCGAGCGCGCTGATCTGCGCCACCTGCCGACTTTCACCATCGACCCGACACGGGCGCGCGATTACGACGATGCGATCTCCGCGCAGGCCCTCCCGGACGGCGGTACCCGCGTTTGGGTTCACATCGCGGACGTTGCAGCGTTCGTGCCTCAGGGCTCGCTCGTTGACCGGGAGGCGCGCCGCCGTGCTACCAGCGTGTATGTCCCGGGCGGCGTGGAGCCGATGCTGCCGCCGGCACTTTCCAACGAGAAGTGCTCGCTTGTGCCCGGGCAGGAACGCCTGGCGGTCACCGCGGAGATGGATCTCGACGGGGCGCGCGTGACGCGCGCGGCGTTCACGCGCTCGCTGATCCGCTCGGACGAGCGGCTGGATTACGACCGCGTCGACCGGATCTTCGCCGGCAGCGAGACCCCGCAGGACCCGTGGGCCGAGCCGCTCGCGCTGGCGCGGAAGGTAGCACGCGCACTTGCCGCCGAACGCGCGCGGCGCGGCGGCCTCGAGATCGCGAGCGCCGAGCCGGACTTCGAGCTCGACCGCTCGGGCCACGTCCGACGCCTGCGGCTGGGGGAGCAGACCGAGTCGCACCGCCTGATCGAGCACCTGATGATCGCCGCGAATGAGCAGGTCGCGAAGGTCCTCGAGGAGCGCTCGCTCCCGACCCTCTACCGCGTCCACGAGCAACCAGACCCGGCGCGGGTCGAGCGCCTCGTCGCGCAGTTGGCCTCGCTCGAGATCCCGACGCCGCCGCTGCCCGAGCATCTCTCGCCGAGCGAGGCCGGCGAGCTCGTCGGCAACATCTCGCAGCTCGTTGAGAGCTATGTGCGCCGCAGCGGCCGCGGGCGGCTCGCGTTCGGCTCGCTGATCCTCCGCTCGCTCAAGCAGGCCTACTACTCGCCGCGCAACCTCGGCCATGCCGGCCTTCGCTCGCCGCGCTATTGCCACTTCACCTCGCCGATCCGTCGCTACCCCGACCTTGTCTGCCACCGGTCGCTGCTCGCGGCCGTTGGCGGCGGCGAGCCGGTTCCGGATCGCGGCGCGCTTGCCGAGCTCGGGGAGTGGGCATCGATGCGCGAGCGCGATGCCGCCGACATCGAACGCGCGGCCGATGACATCGCACGTTGCTTCGCGCTCGCGCGCGAGAGCCGCGAACGTAGCTGGGAGGGCGAGGTCACGGGCCTGATCGGCGCCGGTGCCTTCGTCTCCTTCGGCGAGGGCTACGAAGGCATGCTTCCGGTGCGGCGCATGCGCGGCGATTGGTGGGAGCTCAACGAGGAGGGCACGGTGCTGCACGGCACGCATAGCGGCGGCACCATGCGCCTCGGCGATCCGATCAGCGTCGTGGTGCACTCGATCGACGCACCGCGCGGACGCGTCGATCTCGATCTCGGCTAGTTTCAGTCGATGGCGAAAGCGAAGCGCAAGCTCGGGAGCGGCGATGTCGCGTCTAACCGTTACGCCTCCTACCGGTACAACCTGCTCGAGCGGCTCGAGTGCGGCATCGTGCTCGAAGGCACCGAGGTGAAGTCGCTGCGCACCGGCGGCGCGCAGTTGAAGGACTCCTTCGCGACGATTCGAAGCGGCGAGCTGTGGCTACGCGGTGTGCACATCCCGCCCTACGCGCCCGCGAGCCGCGAGAACCACGATCCCGACCGCGAGCGCAAGCTCCTGCTTCACCGCCGCGAGATCGAGCGCCTCGCCGCGCGCGTGAACGAGCGCGGCCTGACGCTCGTCCCGACGCGCGTCTACTTCAAGGGCCCGCGCGCCAAGGTCGAGATCGCGCTCGCCCGCGGCAAGGACATCCACGACAAGCGCGAAACGCTGCGCCGCCGCGACGCCCAGCGCGAGATCGAACGCGGCCTGCGCGACGCGGGGCGCTAGGGGATCGCCCGGTGCACGTAGGTCGCGTGCATTCCGAGCGCGAGCACGACGATCAGCCCGATGTAGACCGCGGCGACCGCGAGGCGCGCGCGCGGCGTGACGCGGTAGTAGGCGAGCTGCTGCGCGGTCGGGTTGCGCCGCTGCTCCCAGCGGCGGTAGAGCTCAAAGCCCGCGAACAGCGTGATGATCAGGAGGATCGGGTTCGGCGTGAGGAAGTCGAGCAGGACGATCGCGCCGAAGCCGAGGAACCACATCCAGGGCGCCATCGCCGCCATCGCGCGGCCGCCGTCGAGCGGGACGACCGGCAACAGGTTGAAGAGGTTGAGCAGGAAGCCGATGTAGCCGAGCGCCTCGAGGAGCCCGCTGCCGGTCGCTAGTCCGACGGCCGCGACGACGGCCGCGGCGAGCGATCCGAGCAACGGTCCCGCAAGCCCGACACGCGCCTCCGCCAGCGCGTTGTCGCCAAGCGAGCGGGCCGCGATGACGGCACCGAGGAACGGCACGAACATCGGCGCGCTGGCCTTGATCCCCTCGCGTCTGAGCGCCACGACGTGTCCCATCTCGTGGACGAACATCAGCAACACGAAGCCGAGCGCGAACTCCCAGCCCCAGATCAAGCTGTATGCGGCGACCGACACGAGCGCGGTCGCGGCTGTCGTGAGCAGCTTGACGTTCCCGAACAGCAGCAGCACCGCCTTCAGCTTCGCGAGCAGCGCCACGATCCCGGCGCCGAGCGCGCCGATGCGGCGCCCCAGCCAAGGTCGCCGCGGCTTGCCGAACGCATCGCCCGGGGGGACCAGAGAATCGTGTCCTTCCATCGACACAGTCTCCCACCCGGCGCTTCCGGTCCGCTAAACATGATTTTCACGGAAGATGCGGCTTCTTCCGATAGCGGCTCTTGCATCGCCCGCGGCGCGAAATGTATGTTGGTCCCAGACGCGGATTTGAGTCGCAAGAGCGAGGCCACTGAGGTGTGAGGCCGCGCCACCAAGAAGCTGGGAGTCCCTCGGGGCGCCCGGTGGAGGGTTCCTCGAACGGCTCGGTCCGCGTCTACTTTTGTCTGCGGGGCTTTTGGCGCTTCAGGTTACGGGCGCTACGATGCTCCTACACACCGCCAGGGGACGACAGGCTTCGACGCGGTCGGCTCGTGGGGGTGGTTGCGAGTCGAGGTCCCGGGAGGCCTCGCTAAACACCCGGGAAAACCATACGTGCGGACTCTCACGAGTACGCCCTCGCGGCCTAGCAAACACTAGGGCCATGAGGTCTCGGCCCCCGCAGCCTGCGGCGGGGATCACCGGGATCAGATAGCAGGCTCACCCGGTGCGGTCGGCCCGCGCCAATCCGGGAACACCCAAGCGGGCTGGTCCCCCGCAACCCGGCCGGCGAGGCGAGTGGGGGACGAGATCAGAGCGCCGGCTACGCTCGTAGAAGCCACTTTCACGCGATCGCGGACGCGGGTTCGATTCCCGCCGTCTCCACTATGGCCCGGCAAGAGGTCGGGATCGGCCGTCTTGGCGCAGAGGCTCGCGGCCGCCTGTTGGCGATCAGCGTTCATTCACGAAAGGCAGCTGCGATGCGCCATTAGCGGCTCTCGCTTGTGGGCGAGGCTGTCGGGGAAAGTTGCGGTGGTGTGGGCGTCGATGCCGCGGCAGTGACAGCCGGGTCGACCCTGACCGTTCGGGTTAGCTGGTGGCTGCTGCGATCTGGTGGT
>PLFX01000012.1 GCA_003138355.1 Solirubrobacterales bacterium | reverse complement strand
TCGGCGCGCGACGCCAACGCGGCGTTGAGGATCACCTCGTCGGCCGTGACGCCCTTGACGGCGAATGGCTCGCCGAGCGTGAGCTTGTTCTGGGTCAGCGTGCCGGTCTTGTCCGAGCACAGCACGTCAACGCCGGCGAGCTCTTCGATCGCGACGAGCCGGCTGACGATCGCGTTCTTCTTGGCGAGCAGGCGCGCGCCGACCGCCATCGTTACCGACAGCACCGTCGGCATCGCGACCGGGATCGCTGCGACCGTCAGCACCAGCGCGAACTGCAGCGTGGTCAACAGGGGGTCGCCGCGCAACAGCGAGATAGCGATGATCAACGCAACAAGAGCCAGCGCGAGCAGGATCAGATACGTGCCGATCTTCAGCACCGCACGCTGGAAGTGGCTGACACTGTGCGCGTCCTGAACGAGCTGAGCGGTCTTGCCGAAGTAGGTGCTCGATCCGGTGGCGTAGACGAGCGCGCCGATCTCGCCCTGGCGGATGATCGAACCGGAGAACACCGCGTCGCCGGACTTCTTCTCGGCCGGCAGCGACTCGCCGGTCAACGCGGACTGATCCACCTCGACCGGGTCGCCCGCAAGCAACCGCGCGTCCGCCGGGACGATGTCGCCCATCCGCATCCGGATCACATCCCCCGGCACCAGCTCGCCCGCCGGCGGGGTGCTCCATTTCCCGTCGCGCAAGACCCGCGCCTTGATCGCCAACTGCGCCTTCAGCGCGGCGATCGCCTTGCCCGCCTGATGCTCCTCAGAAAACCCGACCGCGGCATTGGCCACCAGCAGGAGCAGGATGATGAAGAAGTCCGCCCAATGCGCAAGCGCGGCCGAGAGAATCACCGCTACTTCGATCATCCACGGGATCGGCCCCCAGAAGTAGGCGAGCAGCGCCAGCAACGGATTCGACGTCTGCTCCTCGATCTCGTTCGGCCCACACCGCGCCAGGCGCTGCTTCGCCTCGACGGCGGTCAGTCCGTCGGGTGACGAATCAAGCTGCTTCTCAACGTCCGCGAGCGGCAGCTCCTTCAGATCCTTGCTCGCCTCGGGAGGCGATCCTCCGCCCGCGCCAGGAACCGGAGGTGCGTGGCCGTGGGTTCGCGCGCCGCCACGACGGCGCCCGCCGGCGGCGGTCTTCTTGCTCCTTGTCGTGCTCATGCTGCCGTCGTCCTCTCCGCGACGGCGCTGTACTCCTGGCGGCCCGTCATTTGCTCTGGCCCCATTTCCAGTTGCGGATCTCCGGCATGTCCTGGCCGTGCCTGTCGATGTACTGCTCGTGTTCGATCAGCTTGTCCTGCATCGTCTGCTTGAGGTAGCTGCCGGCCGCACCCAGCCCGGAGATGCGATCGACCACGTCTTGGACGAGATGGAAGCGGTCGAGCTTGTTTTGTACGCGCATGTCGAACGCCGTCGTGATCGTTCCCTCCTCGTTGTATCCGCGCACGTGCAGGTCACGGTTTTCACGGCGGTAGGTCAGGCGGTGGATCAGCGACGGGTAGCCGTGGAAGGCGAAGATGATGTGCTTGTCCTTGGTGAACAGCGAGTCGTAGTCGCTGTCGCTGAGCCCGTGCGGATGCTCGCTGGCGGACTGCAGCCTCATCAGATCAACGACGTTGATAACCCTGATCTTCAGCGCAGGCAGCTCGTCGCGCAGGATCGACGTGGCGGCCAGGATCTCGAGTGTCGGCGTGTCGCCACAGCACGCCATCACGACATCCGGCTCGCCGCCTTGATCGTTGCTGGCCCATGGCCAGATGCCGATGCCCTCGGTGCAGTGCACGACCGCCTCGTCGATCGTCAGCCATTGCGGCATCGGGTGCTTGCCGGCGACGATCACGTTCACGTAGTCGCGGGTGTTCAGGCAGTGGTTGGCGACCGACAGCAGGCAGTTCGCGTCCGGCGGCAGGTACACCCGGACGATGTCGGCCTTCTTGTTGACGACATGGTCGAGAAAGCCGGGGTCCTGATGGGTGAAGCCNNATCGAGTCGACGATGTGGATGAACGCCTCGTAGCAGTTGAACAGCCCGTGCCGGCCGGTCAGCAGGTAGCCCTCGAGCCAGCCCTGGCACTGGTGCTCACTTAGCATCGAATCCAGCACCCGGCCGTCTGGGGCGAGGAACTCGTCGTTCGGCTCGACTCGCCCTTCCCACTGGCGCGAGGTCACCTCGAAGACAGCTCCCAGCAGGTTCGAGAGCGTCTCATCAGGACCGAACAGACGGAAGTTGCGCCGCTCTTCGTTGAGCGTGACGACATCACGCAGGAAGCTCCCAAGCACGAGCGTGTCCTGACCATCGACCGCGCCCGGCGCGGGCACATCCACCGCGTGAGCGTGGAAGTCCGGGAGGCGCAGGTCGCTCAGCAGCAGCCCACCGTTGGCGTGGGCATTAGCGCCCATCCGGAGCGAGCCCCTTGGCGCCAGCTCCGCGAGCTCGGCGATCAAGCGGCCGTTGTCGTCGAACAGCTCCTCCGGCCGGTAGCTCCTCATCCATGCTTCGAGCTGCTCGACATGCTTGGGGTGCTGCGCGTCGACCAGCAGCGGCACCTGGTGCGCGCGGAACGTGCCCTCGACCTGCAGTCCGTCGACGACCTTCGGTCCCGTCCAGCCCTTCGGTGAGCGCAGCACGATCATCGGCCAGCGCGGCCGCGTCGCGTCGTCGTTCTCTCGTGCAGCGCGTTGAATCCGCTTGATCTCCGCGATCACCGTGTCCAACGTCGAGGCCATCAGCTGATGCATCGCGGCCGGCTCGTGCCCTTCGACGAAGTGCGGTGTCCAGCCGCAGCCGCGGATGAACTGGTCCAACTCGTCGTGCTCGATGCGGTCGAGCACCGTCGGATTGCTGATCTTGTAGCCGTTCAAGTGCAGGATCGGCAGGACCGCCCCGTCGCTGACCGGGTCAAGGAACTTGTTGGACTGCCACGCCGTCGCCAGCGGACCGGTCTCCGCCTCCCCGTCGCCGATCACGCACGCCACGATCAGCTCGGGATTGTCGAAAGCAGCCCCGAAAGCGTGACTGAGCGAGTAGCCCAGCTCGCCGCCCTCGTGAATCGACCCGGGCGTTGTCGGCGCGACGTGACTGGAGATGCCGCCCGGGAAGGAGAACTGCGTGAACAGCCGCTTCATCCCAGCCTCGTCCTGGCTGACGTTCGGATAGATCTCGCTGTAGCTGCCCTCAAGGTAGGTGTTCGCGACGAGCGCCGGGCCGCCATGCCCTGGGCCGGCGACATAGAACATGTCGAGCTGGCGCTCGCCGATCACGCGGTTGAGGTGCACGTAGATGAAGTTCTGGCCCGGCGTCGTACCCCAATGCCCGACAACCAGCGGCTTCACATGCGAAAGCTTCAACGGCTCCCTCAGCAACGGGTTGTCATACAGATAGATCTGCCCGACCGACAGATAGTTCGCCGCACGCCAATAGCGATCGACATGCGCGAGCAAGTCCGGGGACAGATGGTCCCGACTCGGTGCACTCGGCAGGTCCACCGGCAACTGCTTGGGCTCCAGCCCGCGCTCAAGCAACGGACTCGCTCGCCGCGACCATGCGCGCGCTCGCCGAGGACCCGCCGGTAGGCACGATCACGACCGGGCGGCGAGCGTGATGCGCACATTGCTGGCTCATCGAGCCAAGCAACGTCGACCGGCTGGCGGTCCTTGCCATCGCTACCAGCGCGCTCCCCAATACCGACACGGCAGCGCGCCGCCATCGTTCGCGGGCGCGCGCCCCAGCTGGAGGCCGGCTCATGCCGCTGCACCGCACGCCGGTGCTCAGTCGAAACCGGAGCAACAAACAGGCGATTGGGCTAGAGCGCGAACCCAGCACAACGAGCGAGCGAAGCATGGTGACCTCCGGGATCACGAAACAGAAATCTCGGAAAGTCAAGGCGTGTTGCCCGCTCACACGCGGTGAGCCGACCTCGCGCAAATGCCCTTCGCTAGCAACTGTACTCCGAGCGTCAGGTACCGACACCGCCACCCCTGGCTGACCTGACAACCCGCGCGGAACAAGTCCGATGGGCGAGGGCCTGTTACGTCGGCGGTCTCGTTTAGGGGTCGCCGCCGCGTTCGGTGAGGTGCTTGCGGTACGCGTCGAGCAGGCGTCGGTGTGTTAGCCAGCCGACGACGTGCTCACCCTTTTCGTCGAGCACGGGGAGGCCCTCGTCGTCGCTCGCCCCGAGCCGCCAGACGGCCTCTTCGAGTGATTGGTCGACGCGCAGCTCGGGGGTCTCGTGAACGAGCGCCCGCGCGGTCCTGGTGGGCGTGCTGCCGGCGGCTGCTTGCTCGACGTCACCGGCGGAGACGACTCCGAGCAGCGTGCCGTCCTTGTCGATCACCGGTAGCGCACTTGCGCGGTCGGCTGCGAAGCGGTCGATGATCTCGCGCAGCGGCTGGTCGGGCGCGAGCGGTGCCGGTAGCTCGTCGAGTGCCTCGGCGACTGTGATCCGTGCCATCAGTCCGGCTTCCGCGGGCGTGTCGATGTCGATGCCGCGGCGGCGCAGCTTGAGCGTGTAGATCGTGTCGCGCGTCGCGGCGTTGGCGAGCGCGGTCGCGACGATGACCGCGATCATCAGCGGCAGGATCACGCGGTAGTCGCCGGTCAGCTCGAAGATGATCAGCACCGCGGTGATCGGTGCGCGCGCGGCGGCGGCGAACACGGCGCCCATTCCGACGAGGCCGTAGGCACCGGCGTTGTGGGCGAGGTGCGGCAGCGCGTCGTGCGCGATCGCGCCGTAGGCGCTGCCGAGCATCGCGCCCATGAAAAGCGACGGGGCGAACACGCCGCCCGAGCCGCCGATCCACATCGTCAGGCTCGTCGCCAGGACCTTGGCGGCAAGCAGCCCGAGTAGCACGGCGATCACGTAATGGCCGGCGACGGCGTGCTCAAGGACCGGGTAGCCCACCCCGTACATCTGCGGTACCGCGAGCAGCAACAGGCCAAGCAGCACGCCGCCGACAGCGGGCCGCAACCACTCTGGTCCGTGCCACAACCGGTCGGCAACGTCCTCACCGCTGTAGAGCACCCGGACAAATCCCAGGCCGACGCCGCTCGCGAGCACACCGAGACCCGCGTAGAGCACCAGCTCCAGCGGTGAGCTGAAGCTGAACCCGGGCAGCGTGAGGAACGGGTGGCTGCCGAACGCAGCGCGGCCGACCGCGTCCGCGGTGACCGAGCTGAGCACGACCAGGCCGAAAGACCGCGTCTCGAAGTTCCGCAAGATCAACTCCAGCGCGAAGAACACACCGGCGATCGGCGCGTTGAACGTCGCCGCTATCCCGCCCGCCGCGCCGCACGCAACGAGCAGTCGAAGCTGCGACTCTGACACTCGCAACAACTGGCCGGTCACCGAGCCGAGCGCCGAGCCGATCTGCACGATCGGGCCCTCACGCCCAACCGAACCGCCCGAGCCGATACACAACGCCGACGCCAGCGATTTCACGATCGGCACCTGCGGGCGCATCCGGCCACCCAGCCGGTTGACCGCATACATCACCTCCGGCACACCGTGCCCGCGCGCCTCCGGCGCGAAGCGGCTCACTAGCGGTCCGTAGATCAACCCGCCAACCACCGGAGCACCGATCACAAACCAACTGCCCACACCCAGCCACGGGTTGCCCGCATGACCCGCCAGGCTGTAATCGCCATGCCCCGTGAACAGCAGCGTGAACCCTTCGATCATGTAACGGAACGCAACCGCACCCGCGCCCGCACCCGCACCCGTCAACAACGCCAACACCATCAACCCGCCACCACCACGCGCGACCGAGCGCTCAAGCCGCGCCCGCCACGCCCGAGCGACAACCGTCCGCCGCGCACGCACGCCGATCCCCGCCGCGGCTGTTGCCGCGCGAGCCGCAGCGTCGTCAGCCGGCCGGTCAGCCAAACCGGCCACCAACCAGCCCCACGGCGGTTGCGACACAGCGACGACCCCCGCTCATGACGGGGCAGCTACGAGCGATCAGCAGCCTCACGACTTCCATCATGCCGGGACGCACTCCCAAGCCGTCCCTTATCACGGCCAACCACGAGACCCGCGCTTCGCGCGCACACGCCGCGCGAGACCACGATCAGGGTCGGTAAACGACGACGTGCGGTCCGATCGCGATCGACTTGACGGACCGGCACAACGCCTCGTGCTCGCCGGCGAGCGGTCGGATAATCTCGCCGGATGAAATCTCGCCGGATGAGATACCGCGTGGTGATCACGGAGATGAACATCGACGAGGCAACCCGCCCCGAGGCTTTTCGCTACGTGCTGGAAGCCGAATCAGAACCCGACGCCACCGTCAAGGCATGCGAGAAATTCACCGAGCAAACCGGGCGGGAACCAGCACCACGCGCGATCATCGACGTCCAGCACCTCAACTAACCTCACCGCGGCTGCACGCGGCTCACCATCGCCCGTTCCGCAACCAACGACGCCCAAGCCGAATGCGAGCGTCGCCACTACGCCCCGCCTGATGCTCGGACGACACCAGGCGCGCCACCCGGGAGCCGTCCGATGAACGCCGCTCCACTGATTCCTGCGAACCGACGGGGCAGCCGGCGCCTGACTGAGTGGATCGAGTCGGTTGAGTCGCGTTGGGCCTCACGAGTTCTGCGGCGGACGGGTGTGCGTTTCGGGTGCGAGTTGTAGCTCTCCCGGTGGCGCGCCGTGCAGGAGCCAGCCGCGGTTCGTTCGGGTGACTCGGTGGTCTCGCTCGAGTGTCGCGAGCGCGCTGCTGACGGTGGGGCGTTGTGCTGCGACGAGTGCGGCGAGGACCGTCTGCGTGAGCCTGACCGGCAGGAACACGCCGTCCCGGGTGACGGTGCCCCAGCGGTCGGCGAGGTGCCAGAGGAGCATGTGCAACCGCGCCTCGACCTTTGGCTGTTGGACGATCGCCATGTTCACTGCGAAATGGCGTGAGCGGCTGATTGCGCGGGCGATGAGCGCTGCGGGGATCTGCGGGAACGCGTTGGTTCGCTGCGCGAAGTCGATGTCGAGTACCGCGAGGCGGCACGGTTCGAGCACCTGCCAGCCGAGGTGGCGCGGGACCGAGGAAACGGCGTCTTCGCGCTGCCACGGCCTCAGCAAATCGCCGGTTGAGAGCAGCTCGACGCCCACGCGGTCGCCGAGCCTTACGCGCCGTAGCAGCAGGCCGTCGAGCACGAGCAATCCGAATCCGTTGCGAACCGCCGTCGGCCATGTTTCCGGTTGCCACTCGCCAGGCGAGAGCTGGATCACCGCGGCGCGCGCAACCTCGGCCGCGCTGGCGAGCTGCGCTGCATCGAGACCTTCGCCAAGTGCGGGGTCTTCCTCGAGAACGCGTGCAAATCGTGGACGACCGCGGGCTCCTCGCGCCTCGCCAGTCGTGTTCGCCGTCGTGGCTCGCGCAGGGAAGCCACCGCTCATCGTCTTTAGATCCTACGAGTTTGCGCGGCTAGGCTCGACGAGCGGCTGACGTGCTGCGCTCGGACGGGGAGCCGGTGACGGCTTGTCCGCAGGGCAAGCCGCGGTGTCTACCAGGTTCCTTTCGTGCCGCTCACGTTCTCGCATCCTCCGTGCGTGCTCGTCTTGCTCGGGATGGTGCATGAGCGGGCGACCGTGGCGTTCGCACTGCGCGTAAGCGTGAACTTGTTGCCGGTCAGGACGGAGGTCACGGTCAGCGTATAGGTGGTCGCGGTGGTCTTGACGGTGCTCAGGTAAGTGTCGGTATTGGTCTTGGTCGTCGAGATCGTCGGTTCGTACTGGTGCAGCAGCGTCGCGGTGATGCCGGCGTAGCTGCCGTTGGCGTCCAGTGCGGCCGTTTCGGTCGTGACTTGGGCCGTGTGGACGAGTTCCTTGGCCGGCGCGTCGCCCGCCTTGGCGCGCGACACCCCAAAGGCCGGTATCGCGATCGCGGCGAGCACGCCAACGATCAGGATCACGACCAGCAGCTCGATCAAGGTAAACCCGCGATCCTCGGAGATCCGCTGGCGATGATGACGCACAGAGACGGGGTCGGTTGACGGTGCCGCACGCACCACGACCACTGTTCGATCGGCGATGGCCTCCGTCAGAGCTGTGACACTGCTATCGCCGGCAACGTCAGTGGTCGTGGGTCAGCGTCGAGCGTGCAGGCCGCCAGGCGACCGAAGCGCTCACCACGACCTGGCAGGCCCCAACGGCAAGATCATCAAGACCATCCACGGCAGGCTGTAGCCACTGGTGCGCGCGAGTCAGCGCGCCGCCCAGATGGCGTGTTAGGCGCCGCGCCGTCGATATTCGCGCGCAGTGGTACAACGCGCGGCACGCCCGGGCTTCTCGGTCGTAACGTTGCCGGAACGCTGTGCCGTTACGGTTGCAACGTGAGCCGGCCGACGGAGTCGGGAGTTCGTACGCGCGAAGCGTCGATCGGTCCGTTCGCACTGGCGGCCGTTGCGCTTGCCGTTGGCGTGACGGACATCCCCGTCAGCATCGCTGTGCATGATTCGGCGTCTGATGTCCTGCCGACGTGGGTGATGACGCTGGCGCTCATCGCGAGCGGTGTCGTTGTCGCCCGCCGCCAGCCGCGCAACGCGATCGGCTGGCTGCTGTTGGTGTCGGGCCTGTTCTTTGCACTGAATGGTCTGGCGAGCGACTACTCGGTGCTCGACTACCGCAACCACCACGGCTCGCTCCCGCTCGGCCCGGTCGCGGTCGTGTTGCAGCCGTCGTGGGCGCCGGCGATCGTATGTTTCGCGCTCTCGATCTTGCTGTTTCCCGCAGGCCGCGTGCCGGGACGCAGGTGGCGCTGGGGGCTGTGGGCGTTCCTCGCGTTGTGCATCGCCTGGCAGGGCGGCGCGTTCAGCATCGCTCTGCGCGCAATCGCGACGGGACAGGTCCACGTGAACGCGGGCGGTGACCTTGTAGCGATCGACGATCCGACCGGCGGCAACGCCTGGTGGGGCTACGTGCAGGACGCGTTCTTCCCGGTGGCGGCGCTCAGCGCGCTCGCCTGGCTCGGCCGCCAACTGGTGGTGCTGCGCCGTGCCCGCGACATCGAGCGCCTCCAGCTCAAATGGTTCACCAGCGGCGCCCTGCTCAGCCTCATCGGCGGCGCCGCGAGCATCGCGGCTCCGGGGACCGGAGTAGGGAAGCAAATCGCGACGGTGCTCAGCGTCGGTCTCGTCGCGTTCCCGATCTCGATCGCCGTCGCGATCGCGCGCTACCACCTCTACGACATCGACCGAATCCTCAGCCGCACGATCACGTACGCGGTGCTCACCGCCCTGCTCGCGGGCACCTTCATCGGCGTCGTCGTCCTCACGACCGACGTGCTGCCGCTCTCGAGCCGGATCAGCGTCGCCGCCTCGACGCTTGTCGCGGCCACGTTATTCAACCCACTACGCATCCGAGTCCAGCAGCTCGTCGACCGCCGCTTCAACCGCTCCCGCTACGACGCAGAGGCGATCGCAGGAGCGTTCGGCGCCCGGCTGCGCGACGCCGTCGACATCGACACGATCCGCCGCGACCTCCTCGACAGCGTCAACCACGCCGTTCAGCCCGCCCACGCCTCCCTCTGGATCAAGCCCTAACGGCACGCTCCCCCGATCGCGTGTTAGGGACGACGCGTCCCGCTACCGGTCCCGCCCTCAGTGGGATGGTGGGGTTG
>PLFX01000044.1 GCA_003138355.1 Solirubrobacterales bacterium | reverse complement strand
TTCTCGGGTCCTACACCTAGGGCCGCTCCGCTACCCGCCCTCTCCCATCACCACACGCTCCGCCGTCGCGAGGAACACGTCGTAGTCGCGTCGAACGTCCGCGAGGTCCGCGGGCTCGCCGATCGATGTCTCGGCGGCGCGCCAGACGAGCTCCGCCTGCTCGACGAGGAGCTCCCGCTGCTCGGGCAGCGTGGTCTCGAGCATGATCCGCGTCAGCGCGTCGAGCTGGCGCATAAACACCGCCGGCATTGCCCGCGCGGCTTGGCGGATCTTCTCGAAAGCCCGTTCCACCAGGCGCTCGTAGCGCACGTGCGCAGTGATCACCCTCACGAAGCCGTGCGCGTCGCGGTGCACAAGGATCGGCCGCCAGTGCGCCGTGATCTTCGACAGCCCATCTCCCAGCCAATCGACGCACGTGAGCGCGGTGAAGGTGTCGTTGACCGCCGGCGAGAGCGCCCGAATCGCGATCTCGACGAGCTGATCGACGGCGAAGGCGATGTCCTGGGCGAGCGTGCGGCTCGGGCCCGTCACGTGCACGCGGCGCAGCGACTCCGTGACCGCGGGTGCCGCACCGGCCGGCCAGACGAGCGCGAGCGGCTGGTCGGCGACGACGAAGTGCCCGGGGCGGTGGAGCAGCTGGATGACTGCCCCGCGCTTCACCGCGAGGCCGATGAGCGCTTCGTGGCGGATGAACTGGAGGTAGCCGCTGCTCGGTGCGGGCACGGTGCCGCCGCTCTGTTCGAGGCGTACCAGCAGCTCGGGAACGGATGGTCCCGACTCCGGGCCGTCGTACGCCTTGGAGTCCTCCTGGATTGCCTGCGAGAGATCCCCCGCGATCGAGGCGATCACGTACGGCAGCTGGATCGAGGTCGCGATGTGGTGGATGAAGTAGATGAGGACCGCCATCGAGAGCGTCACAAGCGCCACGGCGACGGTCAGCGAGAGGTGCGGGACGAAGTTGCCGGCCTTGCCGCCGACCGAGACGAGGACGAGCGTGCTGTAGACGAAGGTCGCGACGAAGGTTCCGAGCGTGAACTGCGTGCCGCGGTCGCGGATGAAGTTGCGCAGCATCCGCGGGCCGAACTGCGTCGAAGCGAGCGTCAGCGTGACGATCGTGATCGAGAAGACGATGCCGACGACCGTGACGACGGCCGCCGAAAGCGTCGTCAGGATCTGGCGCGCGTTGTCGGCGTTGCCCGAGATCACCCACGACGGCAGCGTCAGCGTGCCCTTCGCTGCGGCCGCGTCGATCAGGTGCGTGACGACGTAGAGGCCGATCGCGCCGAGCACCTCGAGTGTCGGCACGAGCCAGAGGTTCGTCCGCATCGCCTCGCGGCGCCACCCCGCACCAAGACGCCCCCAAGCTGGTCGAAGCGGGAGCATGGGCGTCAGGTCTGTTTGGTGAGCGGCTGGGGGTAGGTCAAGCTCGTGCCGACCAGTCTTCCCGGCTCACCTGACCGAATCCTACCCGCAAGCCGTCCGCCAGCTCGTACAAATGGACGGCTCCCGGATTGGCCCGAGTGGCGACCCACAGCCTTGACAGGCTGGTCGAGAATGTGTGAATGAGCGCGAGCGAGCAGCTGAGCGACGTCTACGACGAGGTCTTCAACGCCCATGGCGCATGCCGCCCGCACGCCGAAGCGCTGATCACGGAGCTCGAGCGCCTCGGTCCGGAGCGGCTCGTCGCGGCCGGCCAGCTGCGCGATGCGCTCTTCATGCGCCAGGGCATCACATTCGACCTGACGACCGCCGATGGCGCCGTCGCGGACCGCCCGTTCCCGCTCGACCTGGTGCCGCGGATCATCCCATCGGCGGAGTGGACGATGATCAAGCGTGGGCTCGCGCAGCGAATCAGGGCGCTCAACCACTTCGTTGCTGACGTGTACCACGAGCGCGAGATCGTCAAGGCGAAGATCGTCCCGTGGACGTTGATCGCGAGCCGCTCGCACTTCGCGCGCTCGGCCTACGGCATTCGCCCGCCCGGCGGCGTGTACACGCACATCGCGGGCTGCGACCTCGTCCGCGACGCCGACGGCAGCTGGAAGGTCTTGGAGGACAACGTCCGCACGCCCTCGGGCATCTCGTACATGCTGGAGAACCGGATCGCGATGACGCGCCTCGTCCCCTCGCTCTTTGCCTACTACCGGGTGCGCCCGATCGACGAGTACCCGCTGCTCCTGCTCCAGTCGCTGAAGTCGGTCGCCCCGGGGCCCGAAGGCGAGGCGACCGTTGTCGTGTGGACGCCGGGACCCGCGAACAGCGCCTACTTCGAGCACGCCTTCCTCGCACGCCAGATGGGCGTCGAGCTCGTCGAGGCCTCGGACCTCGTGGTGCGCGACGACGTCTGCTACATGCGCACGACGAACGGGCTCGCCCGCGTCAGCGCCATCTACCGCCGCCTCGACGACGCGTTCATCGACCCACTCGAGTTCCGTCCCGACTCGCTGCTCGGGGTCCCGGGCCTGATCCGCGCCTACCGCGCCGGCACGGTCGCGATCGCCAACGCGATCGGCACGGGCGTCGCCGACGACAAGGCCATCTACTGCTACGTGCCGGAGATGATCCGCTTCTACCTCGCCGAGGAGCCGCTCCTCGACAACGTCAAGACATACCTGCTCGACGATCCCGAGCAGCTCGAGCACGCGCTCGGTCGGATCGATGGGCTCGTCTTCAAGCCAACCGGCGAGTCGGGCGGTCGCGGCGTCGTGATCGGGCCGCACACCGACGCCGCGCGTCTCGCGTCGCTCGCCGCCACGGTCCGCGCCGACCCTTCGCAGTGGATCGCGCAGGAGCTCGTCCAGCTCTCGACGGTGCCGAGCGTTCTGGCGGATGGCTCGCTCGCGCCGCGCCACGTCGACCTGCGACCGTTCGCGATCTTCGGCGAGCAGATCCGCATCGTCCCCGGCGGACTTACGCGCGTCGCGCTTGAGGCGGGGTCGATGGTCGTCAACTCCTCGCGCGGTGGCGGCTCGAAGGACACTTGGGTCCTCGCCGACGCCGGGGAGGAGCCAGCGCTACCGGGATCGCCGGAGCTGCAGTCCTTCACGCCACCGGCCCTGCCGGACCTGCGCCTGGGCTCGTGGACCGGCCAGGCGCAACAGCAACAGCAACAGCAACAGCACAGGCAACGCCAGGATCCGCCTGCGAGCGCCTGATGCTCGCCCGCATCGCCCACGAGCTCTTCTGGCTCGGCCGCAACATCTCGCGCGCCGAGCACACCGCGCGCCTGATCGACGGCGTCTTCCAGGCCGACGTGCAGGCCTACCACGAGGATCCCAGCGGCGTGACCCTTTCGTGGGACGCGGTGCTCGCGATCATGGGTTCGACCGCGACGACCTTGCACGCGCGCGCCTCGCGCGATGAGACCGTGGCGCTGCTGTCGACCGACCCGACGAACGTGCACTCGGTGCTCGCGAGCGTCGCGCGCGCCCGCGAGGGCGCGCGGACCGTGCGTGACGTGATCAGCGCCGAGATGTGGGAGGCGATCAACGGCTTCCAGCTCGGCCTTGCCGCGGTCGGCGTCACGGGCTACGCGGGACCGTACTCGTTCGTCTCCTACGTGAAGAACCGCGCGGCCCTGTTCTGGGGCGTCGCGGCGCGGACGATGCTGCGCGACGAGGCGTACGCGTTCCTTGACGCGGGTGGGCGTTTCGAGGGCGCCGACATGGTCCTGCGGATGCTGCGCGTGGCCCTGCCGGCAGCGGGCGAGGAACCCCCTGACGCCCACCACCTGAGCTCGCTGCACGACGGGCAGGCGCTCGCGCTGCTCCAGGCGGTGGGCGGACTGCAGGCCTACCGGCGTTCCTCGGCGAGCGCGCCGAGCGCCGCCGCCGTCGCCGGCTTCCTCCTCTTCACGCCGACCTATCCGGATTCGGTCGCTGCCTCGGTCGGCGCGGTGCGCGACGCGCTGCTGCTCGCCGATCTCGCGCCGCGCAGCTCGGATCCGGTCCTGCGCCTCTCGCGGATCCTCGCCGACCTTGGCTTCCGCGCCGGCGGCGCCGCGGCGCAGGGCAGCCTGCGCGACATCTGCGAGAGCGTCGGCTCGGAGCTCGCGCTCGCCGACAGCGACATCTCCGAACGGTACTTTGGCGGCGTAGCGCCGGCCGAGCGGATCAGGACCGCGTGAGCACCGATGCACTTCGCGATTCACTACACGACCGAGTACCACTACGACGCGCCCGTAACCGACAACCTGAACGCGCTCCGCGTGCGGCCCGCGGTCACCGCGACCCAGCGCGTCGACGAGTTCCATGTGCGGATCGACCCGGAGACGCGCCTCGGCCGTCACGCGGACTATTTCGGCACGGAGGTCATCGAGTTCGGCATCTCGAAGCCGCACAGCGCGCTGACGATCGACGTTCGCGCGCGCGTCGTCACCTCCGAGCCCGCCGAGCCGCCGGAGCCCGCCTGGGAGGAGCTCGGCTCGCCGGCCTACCTCGAGGCGGCCGGCGAGTATCTGCTGGCGAGCATCGCGGAGCCCTCGGCGAGCGCGCTCGCCGAGTTCAACCACCTCACCCGGGCGCCCACTCCGCTCGGCGCGGCGCTACACCTGTGCGAGCACATCCCCGACCGCTTCGCCTACCGGCGCGGCATCACCTACGTCGGCTCGACCGTCGCCGACCTGCTCGACATCGGTGCCGGGGTCTGCCAGGACTTCGTGCACCTCGGCCTGATCGTGCTGCGCCGCGCCGGCATCGCGGCCCGCTACGTCTCCGGCTACCTCTTCGCGGCGCCCGGTGATGGCGGCGATGATTCGATCGAGGTCGACACGCACGCCTGGCTCGAGGTCCTGCTCCCTGCGTCAAGCGGACACGGCGAGCCGGTGTGGGTCGGCCTTGACCCGACGAACCGCACGCGTGCCGACGAGCGCTACGTAAAGATCGGTCACGGGCGCCACTACGACGACGTTCCCCCGATCAAGGGCGTCTACCGGGGCGGCCCCTCGGAGCTCACCGCGCGCGTGCTGATGACCCGCCTTGACCCGGCGCGTGCGGCGCGCGCGTAGGGCACGCGCCGCCTCCAGCCTTCCGCCTGGTTATCTTGTGCAGCCGATGACGGGCAGCAGTGCACGCCGCACACTCCCGCGGCCCCGCCCGGTCACCGTGGCGGCGATCGTGCTGCTGGCGATGGCCGCGCTGGCCTCTGCGGCGGCTGCCACGACGCCGCCCGCCTCGCCGGCCTGCGTCCCGCAAACGGTCGATGCCTCCGCCGTGCTGCCGAACACCCCACTCCTGGTGAGCCCCGCGCCGAACACCGCCGACGCGATGCCCCAGAACCAGATCAGCTTCCTCGGCGCCCCCGCCTCGACGATCACGAACGTTGCGGTCACCGGCAGCCAGTCGGGAGTCCACGCCGGCAGCCTCCAGCCTTACGCCGCGTTCAACGGCGCGAGCTTCGTCCCGACCCAGCCGTTCACATCGGGCGAGACGGTCACTGTCACGGGCACTTACACCGCCCCCGGCGGCACGCCCACCAACTTCAGCTACAGCTTCGTTGTCGCCGCGCCCGACCCGCTCGCCGCAATCCCCGAGACCGGGCGAACGACCGGTCCCCCCGGCACGGTCCTGCACTTCCATTCAGCGCCGACGGTCACGCCGCCGAACGTGAAGGTCTCCGTCGACACGCCGCAGGCGCAGCCGGGCGGAGACATCTTCTTCTCGGTCTACCCGGGGCCGGGGGCGACGGGCCCCGAGATCATGAACCCGAAGGGCCAGCTCGTCTGGTTCGACCCGCTGCCGACGGGCACGTTCGCGACGGACGTCCAGGTTCAGCGCTACCTCGGCCAGCCCGTCCTCACCTGGTGGCAGGGCACGATCAGCCACCACGGCTTCGGCCTCGGCCAGGGCGAGATCTACAGCACCAGCTATCAGCCGCTCGCGACGGTTTCCGCGGGCAACGGCCTCGCCGAGGACCTTCACGAGTTCGAGCTCACGCCTTCGGGCACCGCGCTGATCACTGCCTGGAAGCCGCTGCTCTGCAACCTCACTTCCGTGGGCGGTCCGGCCGGGGGCGCCCTCTACGACGCGGTGATGCAGGAGATCGACGTCAAGACCGGCCTCGTGATGTACGAGTGGGACTCGCTCGACCACGTCCCGCTCGCGGATTCCCACGCGCCGCCCGCCGCCCACTCGACGACGATCTGGCCCTGGGACTGGTTTCACATGAACTCGATCCAGCTCCAGTTCGACAACAGCCTGCTGATCTCATCGCGCGCGACCTGGACCGTCTACGACGTCAACTCGACGACGGGCCAGATCGTCTGGGAGCTCGGCGGCCGCCAATCCAGCTTCAAGCTCGGCCCGGGCGCCGCGTTCTCCTGGCAGCACGACGCGCGCCAGCTCGGACCGGACCTGTTCACGGTCTTCGACAACAGCGGACCGCCGATCGCCCATCCGGTCTCGCGCGGTTTGCTGATCAGGATCAACACCACCAACCACACGGCGATCCTCGCCCACGCGGTGGTCCCGCCGAGCCCGGTCTTCGCACAGACGCAAGGCGACCTCGAGCCGCTCACGGGCCAGAAATGGTGGCTGGAGTTCGGCGACGTCGGCCAAATCGAGGAGCTCAGCGCGAGCGGCAAGGTGCTCTTCCTCGCGCACTCGCCGAACGACACGCAGATCTACCGCGCACTGCGCTTCCCCTGGAGCGCGCAGCCGGCGGCGCCGCCCGCCCTCACCGTCACGCACTCGGCCCACGGCCTCACGCTCTACGCGTCGTGGAACGGCGCAACGGGCGTCGCGTCCTGGCGCGTCCTGTCGGGTGCGAGCTCAACCGCTCTGACCGCGGGGGCCACGACCCGCGCAACCGGCTTTGAGACCGCGCTGAGCGCGCCCGCGAGTGCCTTCGTCGCGGTCCAGGCGCTGTCGGCGAAGGGCGTCGTGCTCGCAACGTCGGCTGTCGAGCCGGCGGCTTAGGTCTTGGGCTGGCGCGATGGTGCGCGACGCTCGCTCTTCCGGCAGATGCGCGTTCCCCACGTCGTGCTGGCAATAGTCGCCGCGGCGACGGCCGCGGCGTTCGCGCTCGCCTCGGCGGGCTCGCCGGCGAACGCCGGCCTGGCGTGGAGCACCCCCGCGGCGCTGCCGACCTGCGGCGCCCCGACCGACCCGCGGGTCGTGTTCCCGTATCGCACGCCGAACATCGCAACTGGTCCGGGCGCGATCGTCTGGCTCGGCTCCGGCTGCCGCACGGGGCGGCCAACGCTCGACGCCGCGGTGCTGAGCGCTGACGCGCCGGGGCCGCCGCGCTCGCTTACCACGGTGCCGCTCACCAGCTTCGCCGCGCTCGCCGGCACGACCAGAGGTCAGCTCGTCGCGCTCGCGGCCGCCGGCGGCAGGGCGCTGCTCGGCGACGGGTTCGCGACGCAGGGCTTCACCAGGCTGCGCAAGCTCGGCGGCTCCGACTCCCCGGTCGCGACCCAAACGGGTTTCATCGGTGACGTCGACGTGGCGACGGTCTCCGGCAGCGAGATTCTCGTCCGCGCGCAGCGCCACTACATGCGCCGCTTTGGGCGGGCGGTCGCGATCCGCGCCGGCCGCGAGCCGCCGACGGCGCTCGCGATCGGCATGGACTACCGCGCCGACCGCCTGATCGTCTGGGACGAGCGGGGCGAGATCTACGCGCGCTATGTCACAAACGACAATCACGTCAAGCGCCTGCAGCGGCTCGGCCCGGCGGGTTATGACCCGCAGATCTCGACGGTCCTCTCCGACGATGACCGCGCGTTTGTCATCTGGACAGAAGAGCCGGCGCCCGGGAGCGCCGGCACCGCTCGCATCCTGGTCGCGCACTCGGCGGTCGGGCCGCGCTTTCACCGAACGCGGATGCTCGCGTCCTTCACGGAGTCCGCGATGTCGCGCCTGCCGCCGGGGGCGGTCGCCGCCGAACGCCTCTCGAGCGAGGGCGTCGCATTGCTCTGGCCGGCGCGCGCGTCAAGCGGCGACCTCGTTCTCGACGCCGCGCCCGCGCGCCAGTACGGCGTGCTCGCCCCGCGCGTGATCGCGATCGCCGGCGAGGACGTCCACCTCGGCGCCGTCGCAACCGGTCCGCGCAACGAGCTCGTTGCGCTGCTCGAGGCCGCGCCGCAGGGGAGTGCGTCGCGCGCGCTCTTCGCGGTCCGCTCGAACGTCGTACGCGACCCGGGCGGGCTCGGCTTCGGCGCACTGGTCGAGCTCGCGCGGCCGGGTCCGAACTCGGCGCCCGCGATTGCGGTTGACCCCGAAAGCGATGCGGCGATCGCCGCCTGGCAGTCCGGCGCCGGGATTTACTGGGCGCGCGGGACGCCGAACTAGGTGCGGATCCTCGTCGTCGGCGGCGGGATCGTCGGCGCCGCCGCTGCGCGCCTGCTCGCCGCCGACCACGATGTCCTGCTACTCGAGAAGGAGGACCGGCTCGGCGCCCACCAGACCGGCCACAACAGCGGCGTCGTACACGCCGGCCTCTACTACGCCCCGAACTCGCTCAAGGCGCGCCTATGCCGCCGCGGCGGCGACCTCCTGCGCGCCTACTGCGCGCAGCGCGACATCCCGCTCGTGGAGCTCGGCAAGCTCGTGGTCGCGCTCGATCCTTCCGAGCTCGACGCCCTGCACGCGCTCGGCGAACGGGCGCAGGCCAACGGCGTCCGGGATCTGCGCGTGCTCGACGCCGCGGGCCTGCGCGCGATCGAGCCGCACGCGACGGGCGCCGGCGCGCTGCACTCACCGCACACCGCGGTCGTCGACTTCGCCGCAGTCACGCGCGCCCTCGCCGGCGAGGTCCGCGAGGTGCGCACGAACAGCGCGGTTCGCCGGATCCACGCCGACGCCGCCGTCGAGCTCGAAACGGGCGAGCTCCTCGCGGCCGACCGCGTCCTCGTGTGCGCCGGCCTGCAGTCCGATCGCCTGGCGCGGGCGTCGGGCCAGCCGCGCGAGCCGGCAATCGTCCCCTTCCGCGGCGATTACTGGCGCCTTCGTCCCGAGCGCGCCCACCTCGTGCGCGGCCTCATCTACCCGGTTCCCGACCCCGAGCTCCCGTTCCTTGGCACCCACCTGACGCGCCGCCTGGACGGCGAGGTCTGGGTCGGTCCGAACGCGGCGCTCGCGCTCGCGCGCGAGCGCTACTCGCGCCATGCGTTCGTGCCACGTGACGCCGCCGCGGCGCTCGCCTTCCCGGGCACGCGCCGCCTGCTCGCGCACCACTGGCGCGCCGCGGTGCGCGCGCTGCGCGCCGGCGAGCGGACCGCGATCCGCTACATCCCCGAGCTGACGCCGGGCGATCTCGAGCGCGGGCCTTGCGGCATCCGCGCGCAGGCGCTCGAGCGCAGCGGGACTCTGCTCGACGATTTCGCCCTCGCGCGCGCAGGCCCGGTCGTCTTCGTCCGCAACGCGCCCTCCCCCGCAGCCACCGCGGCGCTGGCGATCGCCGAGGAGCTCTACGAACGCCTTCGCTAGCTCGCGCTGGGGCCGTAGTAGTGCGCGTTGATCGCGGTGAAGCGCAGCCACTCCGCCGGCAGCTGGTCCTCGGCGAAGATCGCATCGACCGGGCAGGACTCGACGCAGGCATCGCAGTCGATGCACTCCTCGGGGTCGATATAGAGCAACTCGGCCTCCGCGAAGCCCGGTTCGTCGGGCGTCGGATGGATGCAGTCGACCGGGCAGACCTCGACGCACGAGCTGTCCTTGGTGCCGATGCATGGTTCGGCGATCACGTAGGTCATGGGCGGTAACGTAACACGTTTTCTACATGGCTTCTGTGTAAAGTGACGGCGTGGAGGCCCGCGAGGACTCTCGCAGTGCGCTCGCTCCGAGTACAAGGGCGCGCCTGCTCGAGCTGCTCGGACGGCTCGGCCGGCCGGTGAGCACAGGCGAGCTCGGAGAGCTGACGGGCCTGCATCCGAACGGGGTTCGCGCGCACCTGCAGGCGTTGCTCAGAGGTGGGCTCGTGGTCCGCGGACGCGAGCGCGGCGCGCGCGGCAGGCCGCGCGATCTGTGGTCGGCCACGCGCACGCCCGCGCCGGGCGCGGAGCTCCGTCCCTACGTCGACCTGTCGCGATGGCTCGCCGGCGCGATCGGCCGCGGGGGGATCGCAGCGGTTGAGCGGGCGGGGCGACGCACGGGGCGCGAGCTCGCGCGAAACGGGGCTCGAGCGGCGCCGGTCGAAGCGATCGAGGAGTCGCTGGCGGCGCTCGGCTTTGCGCCTCGACGCGGCGCGAGGAGCCGCGAGCTCGTCACGTTCCGGCTGGGCAACTGCCCTTACAGCGAGGCCTTGAGCGACGCTCCGGCGGCTGTCTGCGCGCTGCACCGCGGGATCACCGCGGGCTTGCTCGAGGTCGCCTATGCGGGCGCGACGCTCGATCGGTTCACCCCGCGCGAGCGCCCCGACGGGGAGTGCGTCATCGCCATCCGCAAGCCGCTCGGCGCGACGGCTCTGCGATAAGCGCGGGGCGGCTCGCTCCTGCGCTAGCGCGCCGCGCGGCGCGTGCGTGCCAGTCCCGCGAGCGCGCCGAGCGGCAGGCAGGCGTAGTGCACGTAATAGGTTGCGCCGGCGCCGCCGCCGAGGCCCGCGAACGTCCCGAGCGCGCCGAACAGCGCGTCGAAGCCGATCCACGCGAGCGCCCAGCTCCAGGCCGGAGTCTCGACGATCGCGAAGAACAGCGGCACGACCCGTACGCTGAGGATCCGCTCATTCGGGCGCAGCGCGAGGTAGGCGCCGATCACCGCCGCTAGCGCGCCGGCGTTCCCGATCAGCGGCGTCGCCGAGCCCCCGTCCACCGCCAGCGCGAGCGCCAACGCCAGGAGCCCACCGAGCACGTAGAGCGCCAATAACCAAGCGTGCCCGAGCTCGTCCTCGACCGCACCGCCGAATACTGCGAGCAGCGACAGGTTCACGATCAGCTGGAGCGCGTTGCGTGCGATGAAGACCGAGCTGAACGCGGTGACCCAGGTGGGCGGCTGCGCTCCCACGCGCCCCACGACGCCCGCCTGTCCGGTGCACAGCACGGCCTGCCCGATCGCGCCCAGCCCGATCGCACAGTGCTGCCCCAGGTGCGCCCACTCGTAGGGGATCGCCCCCCATCGCACAACTGTCACCGTGCTCGGACCACCAATGAGCGCGCCTCCGGAGCCGATCGCGACGAGGTAGACGATCAGGCTCGCGGCGATCAGCCCGAGCGTCACGAGCGGACGGCGCTCGCGCGGGACGCCGTCCTTGACCGGGATCACGTCAGGAGCGCGCGAGCGGGCCGCTACCCGCGAGCGCCTGCGGCACGTGCTGGTCTGCGTGGTAGGAGGAGCGCACCAGCGGCCCGGCGGCGACGTGCTCGAAGCCGAGCGCGTACGCCGCCTGCTCGAGTGCCTTGAACTCGTCGGGATGCCAGTAGCGCACGACCGGCAGGTGCTCGGCGCTCGGACGCAGGTACTGGCCAACCGTGAGCACCTGCACGCCGTGCTCGCGCAGGACGCCGAACGTCTCGACCATTTCCTCGTGCGTCTCGCCGAGTCCGACCATCAGCCCGGACTTCGTAGTCACCTCGCCGCCACCGAGCTGCTTCGCGTTGGCGAGCACGCGCCCGGAGCGCAGGAACTGCGAGCCGCGCCGCGCCACCGGATAAAGGCGCGGCACGACCTCGACGTTGTGGTTGAAGACGTCCGGACGCTCGGCGATGACGCGCGCGAGCGGCATCTCCTGGCCCTGGAAGTCGGGCGTCAGCACCTCGACCTGACAGCCGGGCGCCTGCCGGCGCACCTCGCGGATCACTGCCGCGAACGCACCCGAGCCGAGGTCTGGCAGGTCGTCACGGTCGACCGAGGTGATGACGGCGTGGCGCAAGCCCATCCGAGCGATGGTGCGCGCGACGCGCGCGGGCTCGAGCGGGTCGTGCCAGGTCGGCTTGCCCGACTTCACGTTGCAAAAGCCGCAGCGGCGCGTGCACGTGTCGCCGAGGATCATGAACGTCGCGGTGCCGCGCTCCCAGCACTCGCCGACGTTGGGGCACGCCGCCTCCTGGCAGACGGTGTGCAGGTTCTCGCCCTCGATCAGGCGGTTCAGCTCGCGGTAGCGCGGCCCTCCGGGCGCCGGTACCTTGAACCACGGTGGCTTGCGCGCCCGCAGCTCGACCGTCTGCTCGCCGAGCACGCTGCGCACGTCCATCCCGCCGGGCCTCGAGCGTGATCTCGTCGCCGCCATCGTCCAGAACTCTACGCCGCGACCGCCGGGGCAACGGCCGCCTCGAGGCGCGCGCGCGAGACGAGCCGCTGGCGGCGGCCGAGTGCGCTCGCGAGCTCGTAGGCGACGCGGCGGCGCACGCAGCGCGTCCGTCCCGTCGCGCCGGTCTCCCGCGCCACCGAAGTGATCTGGACGCCTTCGAGGCCGCAGGGGACGATCCAAGTGAACGGTTCGAGGTCGTTCTCGACATTGATCGCGAATCCGTGCGTGCTGACGCGCCGCTGCACGTGGACCCCCAGCGACGCGATCTTGCGCTCGCCGACCCAGACCCCGGTCGGTCGCTCGTCGGCGCCGCGCGCCTCGATCCCCTCGCCGGCGAGCGTGCCGACGATCGCCGATTCCATCGTGCGCAGGAACTCGACGATCGGTCCGAGTCGCACGATCGGGTAGCCGACGAGCTGTCCCGGCCCGTGGTAGGTGAGCTTGCCGCCGCGGTCGACATCGACGATCTCGATCCCCCGCGCCGCGTACCAGTCCTCTGCGAACGGCAGCTCGCCCGGCTCGGTGCGGCGCCCCCTCGTGTAGACGGGCGGATGCTCGAGCAGCAGCAGCACGTCGGGCACGGCATCGGCTTGGCGTGCTGAGCGCACCGCCTCCTGCAGCGAAAGCGCGTCGCGATAGGGGACGAGCCCGAGCTCGCAAACCCAAAGATCAGCCATAGGTTTGAGGATGACAGAAGCGCATAGACCCGATTCGCCCACCGCCTAAAGTCTGTGGAAAACGACTCGGGAGGCTCCTAATGCCAGCAAAGCTCGAAGGACGCGCGCGCGAGATCGTTGAAGCGCCCAACTATGTCGTTGTCTCGATCCCGCGTTCTGACGGGACCGTCCAATCGGTCGTCGTCTGGGCGGACGTCGACGGCGAGCAGATCCTCCTCAACAGCGCGATCGGACGCCACTGGCCGGCGAACCTCAAGCGCGCCGGGCGCGCGACGGTCCTCGCGATGGCCGGCAACGACCCATACGAGTGGGTCGCGGTCGAGGGCGAGCTCGTGGAGGCGACAACCGACGGCGCGGATCCCGACATCGACCGCCTCGCGAAGAAGTACCTCGGCGTCGACAGCTACCCCTATCGCCGCCCCGACGAGCGGCGGATCAGCTTCAGGCTGCGCCCGCAGCGGATCAAGTACTTGAAGCAGGGCTGAGGACAGCGCGCCGCAGCGCGAGCGGATGCCGAGACCCGCGACGTGACCCGCTAACCGGGCATCGCGAGCAGCGCGCCGGCGTGCTCGAGCTGCCCTTCGCCGACGAGCACCTGATCACCGATCCGCACCGCGGGCACGTCGCTCACGCCGAGCGCGAGCGCCTGCGCGGTGGCTCGCTCGAGCTCCGCTTGCACCGAGCGCGCTTCGAGCGCCTTGAGGAGCGCTCGCGGATGCATCTCGCAAGCTGCGCCCGCGATCAGGATGTTGTCGTCGACGCTGAGCGCATGACCGCCGGCGAAAGCTTGGCGAAACGCGGCGAGCGCGAACGCCACTCCCTTGCCGATCTGTCCCGCGTAGGTCGCGGCGAGCATCGCGCGCTCGGAGTCGAACGGGAACGGTGACGGCCAAACGACCTCCTGCAGCCCGACCGCGCGCGCCCGTCGCTCGATCACATCCCGCGCGGCAAGCATGTCCGTCTCGCATCGGTACGCCTCGAAGCTCTCCGCGGCGGACAGCGAGCGCGCAAGGATCGGCACCCAGGGGCAGGGTCCCGGCACAACCGTGAGAACCCGTTCCGCAGCGAGGTAGGCGGTCGGGCTGAAGAGGTCAAAGTAGAAGGCTGCGGGGCCGTCCACGTACCCGCATTATGAGCCCCGTGCACGCACGGCGACGGCCTCCTCGCACGCTCACACGCGAGTGCTGTGACGCACTGCGCGCGCTGATATCCGCGTCAGCCCCGCCGGCTCGAGCGCGCGCGAGCACTGCCCATAGCGCGCGTCATCAGCCGGCGAGGATGACGGCCCAGCACGCCCGCGGCTAGCGCTCCAGAGTCCGCGGCCGTCACCGCAGCCGCTAGCCGTGGATCAGCCAGCCGTCCGCGGCGCGCGCGGCTTCCATCACGGCTTCGGAGAGCGTCGGATGGCCATGGACGCTTCGGGCGATTTCGGGGTAGCCGCCCTCGAGCGCGCGGACGTTGACAAGCTCTTGGATCAGGTCCGTCGCGCGGGTGCCCACGATGTGCGCGCCGAGCAGCTCGCCGTAGCGCCGGTCGCCGACCACCTTCACCAGGCCCGTGCGGTCGCCGTAGATGGTCCCCGCGCCGACTGCGCCGTAAGGCACCTTGCCGACGACGACGTCGTGGCCGCGCTCGCGCGCCTGCGCCTCGGTCAAGCCGAAGCTCGCGACATTCGGCGAGCAGAAGGTCGCGCGTGGGATGTCCTCGTAGGCGAGCGGGTGGGTCGTCAGCCCCGCGGCGTCCTCGACGGCGATGATCCCCTCATCCGAGGCTTTGTGCGCAAGCGCCGGGCCGGCGACGAGATCGCCGATCGCGTAGACCCCAGCGCGCGAGGTGCGCATCGCCCCGTCGACCGCGACCAGTCCGCGCTCGTCGAGCGCCACGCCCGCCGCCTCGAGCCCGAGCGCGGCGACATCGGGGCCGCGACCCGTCGCGATCACGAGCCAATCGACCGTCACCTGCTGGTCGCCGAGCGCGAACGTCACGGCGGTCTTCGTCGCCTTGACGTCGGCAACCGCAGTGCCGGTGTGCAGCTTGATGCCCTGCCGTTTGAGCCCGCGCTCGACGAGCGTCGAGATGTCCACGTCCTCGGCCGGCAGGACGCGGTCGAGCATCTCGATCAGGTAGGTCTCGCTCCCGAGCCGGGCGTAGGCCGAGGCGATCTCGCTGCCCGAGGCGCCGGCGCCGACGACCGCGAGGCTCGCGGGTAGCTCTGCGAACGCCCACGCCTCCTCGGTGCCGACGATCCGCCCGCCGAGGTCGATGCCAGGCAGCCCGCGCGGTACCGAGCCGGTGGCGAGCACGATCGTCTTCGCGCTCAGCAGGTCCTCACCGACCTTCACGGTGCCGTCCGCGGTCAGCGAGCCCTCGCCAGTGACGAGCTCGATCTTGTTCTTCTTGAACAGGCCGCTGACGCCGCTCGTCAGCGTGTGCACTACTTTCGCCCGGCGCTCCATGACCGCGCCGAAGTCGACCTCGGGGGCCCCGACCTTGACTCCGAACTCGCCGGCCTCACGCACCTCGGTGAGGATGTCGGCGGAGCGCAGCACCGCCTTCGCCGGAATACAGGCGTAATTGAGGCAGCGCCCGCCGACCGCGTCCTTCTCGATCACGGCGGTCGTCATGCCGAGCTGCGCGGCGCGAATCGCCGCCACGTAGCCGCCCGGGCCCGAGCCGATGACGACGCAGTCGAAGCTTCTCGATGCCATCCGTCCGTACCCTAGCGAGCCGTGAAACGCGGCACCCTTTCCAGCGCTCGGATCGGCGATGCTGCCGCCATGGATAGCGACGACCTCGAGATCGCCCCGGGTGTGCGCGTGCCGCGCAGCGAGGTGGAGCTCCGCACGAGCCGCTCCTCCGGCCCCGGCGGGCAGCACGCGAACGTGACCGCCTCGCGCGTCGAAGCGGTGTTCGACGTCGAAGCGTCGAGTTCCCTGCCGCCCGCTGCCCGCGAGCGCCTGCGCGAGCGACTCGGAGCGCGCGTCAGCGCCTACGCGCAGGACGAGCGCAGCCAGCTGCGAAACCGCGAGCTCGCGCTCGAGCGCCTGCGGGCGCGCCTCGCGGACGCGCTGTACGAGCCGCCGCCCCGGCGCCCGACGCGCCCGACGCGGGCGGCGCGCGAGCGCCGCGCACAGGCCAAGCGTGAGCAGTCGGAGCTCAAGCGCTCGCGCCGCCCGCCCGAACCCCAGTGACCTTCTTAGTTAGGCCGGGTGCCGCCCGCCTCGGCGGGTCACTGCGATCCGTCCCATCACGCGGATCAGCTTCCAGAAAAGCCACGCCGCAGGAATGAGCACGCCCAGGCACAGCGCCGCGCCGCCGATTGAGCGCGCCTCGACGAGAAACAGCGAGAAGAGCAGGATCGTCAGCGTCAGCAGGACCTCGAAGAGGAGCACCGCCCAGTAACGCGCCAGGATCATCCCGCCCGCGATCGTTCCGACGAGCGCCGTGAACGCGAGCACGGATGGCCCGGGATGCTTGCCGTTGATCGTCGCGCCGGCCAGGTAGGCGATCAGGTTCCCGAGTGCGAGCGCGCATGCCACGACGATCGCCGCGACGAGGCCGAACGGTCGCTCTCCGCGAGCGAGCGGCTCGAGCTGAGCTCGCGCGGCCGCATCGCGCGCCTCGCTGCGCGTCATCGGCCGCGCCGCAACGGGCGCCGGTCGCGACTTGCGACGCCTAGGCGTGGACAACTCTCGCCGCCCCTCGGAGCGCCCTCGCCGCCGCCCTCGGATCGCTCGCCTCTCCGATCGCCCTGACGACGGAGACCCCGTGCGCACCGGCCGCGAACACCTCGCCAACATTCGACGGGTCGATCCCGCCGATCGCGAAGAACGGCACGCGTGCGTGGGCTGCCGCATAGCGCACGAGCTCGAGCCCGACGGGCGCGTAGGTCGGCTTGGTCGGCGTCGCCCACACCGGCCCGACGCCGATGTAGTCAACTCCCGCGGCGGCGTCGATCTGCGCTTGCGAGTGCGTTGACAGGCCGACGAGGCGCTTCGCGCCGACGAGCTCCCGCGCCTGTGACACCGCGATGTCGTCCTGGCCGACGTGGACGCCGTCTGCGTCGACCGCTGCGGCGAGCGCCGGGTCGTCGTTCACGATGAACAGTGCGCCGGCCGCGCGGCAGCGATCGCGCACCGCGGCCAGCTCCTCAGGCGCCGGATCCGGTGAGCGCACCTGCACGACGTCAACGCCGCCGCCGAGCGCGCCGTCGAGCACGCGCGCTAGCGTCGGCAGGTCGGCGATCAGGTACAGGCGCGCCGCCGCGAGGCGCTGTCGATGCTCCATTGGCCCAAGTGTGCCAGCATGGATGCGATGGAACGTCACGACGTAATCGTCGTCGGTGGTGGCTTGATCGGACTGACGATTGCGTGGCGCGCAGCGCAGCGCGGCCTGGACGTCCTCGTCCTCGAGCGCGACGGCTGCGCACACGGCGCGACCCGTGCGGCAGCCGGCATGCTTGCGCCGATCGCCGAGATCGACTTCGGCACGGCCGGGGAATCGCTGCTCGCGCTCGGCCTCGAGTCAGCCACCGCCTGGCCGGCGTTCGCCGACGAGCTCGCGGCCGCGATCGGCGAGCCCTCGCGCCTGCGCACGGACGGCACCCTGATCCTCGCTCGCGACCGCGACGAGGCGGAGGCGCTCGAGCGCCAGCTCGCCCACCGCGAGCGCCTCGGCCTCCCCGTCGAGCGGCTGCTGGCAAGCGAGGCCCGCCGGATCGAGCCTGCGCTCGTGCCCTCGCTGCGCATGGCGCTCAGCCTCCCGACCGAGGCCAGCGTCGACCCGCGCTGGGTCTGCGACGCGCTGCTCGTGGCGATGCGCGCCGCCGGTGCAGAGCTACGCGAGGGCGCCGCGGTCGCCTCCGTGACACGCGAGTCGGGCGTTGCGCGCGGCGTCGAGCTCGAAAGCGGCGAGCGGCTCGCGGGCGAGCACGTGGTGCTCGCGACGGGCGCCTGGGCTGGCGCGCTCGCGAACGTGCCGGTGCGCCCGGTCAAGGGCCAGATCATGCTGCTCCGTGACCCCGAGGGTGAGGGGCTCGTCACGCATACGCTGCGCTTCGAGCACGGCTACCTCGTCCCGCGCGCCGACGGGATCTACGCGCTGGGCGCGAGCGCTGAGGAACGCGGTTTCGATCTGACGATCACCGCGCGGCCGCTGTACGAACTGCTGCGAGATGCATCGGAACTGGTTCCCGGCATCCTCGACCTCGAGGTCGCGGAGATCAGCGCGGGCCTTCGACCCGGCAGCCCGGACAACCTGCCAATGATCGGGACCGTGAAGGAGGACGGGCTGATCCTCGCCTGCGGCCACTACCGCAACGGGATCCTGCTCGCACCGCTGACCGCGACGATGGTGCTCGACGCGATCGCCGGCGCCGAGCTGCCCGACGTGGTCGCGCCGGCGCGCCACACGCACGCGACGGTGGTCGGATGATCTACGTGAACGGCGACGCCCAGGACAACGCGCCGAGCGTGACTGCGCTACTCGAGCGTCTCGGACTCGGCGCGGCGCCGCGCGGGGTGGCTGTCGCGCTCGACGGCGAGGTGCTGCCGCGCGCAACATGGGGTGCGCAAACGCTGCACGACGGGGCGCGCGTGGAGGTGGTCGGTGCAATCCAGGGCGGCTGAGAAGACGGGCACGACGGCGTTCGTCCTCGCCGGCCGCGAGCTGCCGTCGAGGCTGATCCTCGGTAGCGGCGGCTTCACGAGCCTCGAGCTGCTCGCCCAGGCGGTGGAGGCGAGCGGCAGCGGACTGGTCACCGTCGCTATCCGGCGCATCGACCCGGCCGCGCGCGGTTCGTTGGTCGATCTGCTCGACTCGCTCGGGGTCGCCATCCTCCCCAACACAGCTGGCTGTTACACGGCTCGGGATGCCATCGCGACCGCGCGTCTCGCGCGCGAGGCGCTGCAGACCGACCTGATCAAGCTGGAGGTGATCGGCGACGAGCGCACGCTCCTGCCGGACGCGCCCGAGCTGCTGGCCGCCGCCGAGCAGCTGATCGCCGATGGCTTCGAGGTGCTCCCCTACACGACCGACGATCCGATCCTCGCGCGACGGCTCGAGGACGCCGGCTGTGCTGCGGTGATGCCGCTCGGGTCGCCGATCGGCAGCGGGATGGGCATCGCGAACCCGTACAACATCGCCCTGATCTGCGAGCAGGCGAGCGTGCCTGTCGTGCTCGACGCCGGCGTCGGCACCGCGTCCGATGCGGCGCTCGCGATGGAGCTCGGCTGCTCCGCTGTCCTCAGCGCGAGCGCGATCTCGCGCGCCGAGGATCCCGTCGCGATGGCGGCGGCGATCGCCGGAGCAGTCGCCGCCGGTTTCGCAGCGCGCGGGGCCGGACGGATCCCGCGCCGGCTGTATGCGAGTGCCTCGAGCCCGCTTGCGGGCATGCCCGACCTGGGATGACGCAGACTGTCGTCGAAGGGCTCGCGGAGCGCTGGCACGCCGCGTGGTCGGGCCGCGATCCGGCTGCGTTCCGCGAGATCTGCGCGCCCGACCTCCACTACGAGGACCCGCTGACGCCGCGTCCGCTCGGCGGGACGGCGACGCTCGGCGTGCACGCGGAGCGTCTGTGGCGCGCCTTTCCGGATGCCCGGATGGAGCCAACCGGCGAGCCGCTCGCCGGCGGTCGTTTCGTCGCGCTGCCGGTACGCCTCCAGGGCCGCAACACGGGGCAGCTCGACCTCCTCCCGGCAAGCCACCGCGAGCTCATCGTCCACGCGATCTTCTGGTGCGAGCTCGACCCTGCGGGCGAGCGACTGTGGCGTGTGCGGGCCTTCTTCGACGCACACGCTGCGGCAGTCGACCTCGGCCTGCTGCCGCGCCCCGGGAGCTGGCGGCGCCGTGCCGTCCATGCGCTCCAGGGCTACGGCATGTTCGGGTAGCGCCTGCCGTCAGCCGACGTCGCGTTTCGCGGTGAGCGCGAGGCCGGCTGCGGCGAGCAGTGCCGTCCAGCCGACGAGGACGATGCCGCCGACCGTGGGCGAGAGGAGGTGGTTGGTGGTCAGGCCGACGAGTGCGTCGCCGGCGTAGCTCGGCATGAATCGTCCGACCGAGGGGAGTAGTCCGAAGAGCAGGGGGTTGACGACGAAGCCCCAGGCCAGCAGCGTGATCACGCCTCCGACCTGGTTGCGAATGACGGCGCCGAGGCCGATGCCGATCGCTCCCCAGAGGGCGACGCTGGCGAGCCCGCCGAGGACCAGCTGGGAGATGTCGCCGCTGCTCAGGACGATTGTGATGCCTCGGCCGGTGAGGATCGTGTAGCCGAGCGCCCAGCCGATCGCTGCGCCGACGACTCCAAAGGCGAACCCGGCGAGGGCGCCCGCGGCGGTCTTCGCCGCGAGGACCTGCGAGCGGTGCGGCGTGAAGAGGATCGTTGGGCGCATCGTCCCGTAGCGGTACTCGCTGGCCACGAGCATCACGCCGGCGAGCGCCGAGAAGACGCCCGCGAGGTCGGAGAGGCTGAAGAACTGCCGCTGATTCTCGGCGCCGGCAAACGACGATGCGGTGGCCAGTAGGCCGGTGAGCAGCGTGAACAGGAGGATCAGCGCGATCATGCCAAGCAGCAGGCCGATGGTCGTGCGGGTCGAGCGGACCTTCAGTAGCTCTGCCTTGACCTGGCGGATCACGACTCTCCCTCCGCTGTCAGCTCGAGGAAGATCTCCTCGAGCGAAGATCCTTCGGTGACGAGCTCATGCACGGGGATGCCGGCGGCAAACGCGATCTCTCCGACGCGCTCGCTCGACGCGCCGTGAACGACGAGCGCCTGGTCGCCGCTTGCGATCGCTTTGAGCTCTTCGTGCGCCAGCGCGGCAACGAGTCGCTCGGGCTGCGCGCTGCGCACGCGCACGGCGCCGCCGACGCGCGATGTCAGATCCTCCAGCGAGGACTCGACGACAAGACGGCCGCGGCTGATGATCAGAACCTGGTCGACGGTTTGTGCAACCTCAGCCAGCACGTGGCTGGAGATCAGCACGGTGCGATCACCTGAGGCGAACGCGCGCAGGAAGTCGCGCAGCCAGCGCACGCCCTCGGGGTCGAGACCGTTGGCGGGCTCGTCCAGGACGAGCAGATCGGGCTCGCCGAGCAGCGCAGCCGCGAGCCCGAGACGCTGGCGCATGCCCAGCGAATAGCCCTTGACGCGGCGCCGCCCGGCATCCGCGAGCTCGACGAGGCGCAGCACCTCGTCGACGCGCGAGTCGGGGACGCCGGCCGCCTGGCCGAGCATCCGCAGATGGTCGCGGCCCGTGCGGCCAGGGTGAAAGTCGGTCGCCTCGAGGACCGCACCGATCCGCAACGCCGGGTCCTCGAGCTCGGCGTAGGGCCGGTCGAACAGCAGCGCCGTGCCGCTCGTCGGCGCAGCCAGGCCGAGCAGCATGCGCAGCGTCGTCGTCTTCCCGGCGCCATTGGGGCCGAGGAAGCCCGTGATCGTGCCCGCCTCGAGCACGAACGACAGACCGTCAACCGCCAAGACGCTGCCGAACCGCTTCGTCAGCGAGTCGGCTACGACGACTCGCGTCACGCGATCGCCGAGTCTGCAGGTGCCGCGAGGATCATGCGCGAGCTATGATGGAGCACCGCTCTCATTATCGAGAACGTTACCATAGCCGATTATCAAAAGTGTCTAGCCGCCGTGACCAGCGCTGACCTCCTGCTGCACCCGGTGCGGCTCCGCATCGTGCAGGCTTTCCTCGGCGACCGCGCGCTTACGACCACGGAGCTGCGCGCCGAGCTTCCGGACGTACCCCAGGCGAGCCTCTACCGCAACATTGCCCGCCTCGTCGGTGCCGGCGTTCTCAGCATCGTCAGCGAACGGCGCGTCCGGGGTGCGCTGGAGCGCACCTACGTGCTGCGCGTCGCCGCCGCGTCCGTTGGCCTTGACGAGCTCGAAACGCTGAGCCGTGAGGACCACCGGCAGATGTTCATGGCCTTCGTGGCGGGCCTGCTCGGTGACTACGATCGCTACCTGAGCCGCGAGGCGATCGACCTCGCTCGCGACGGCGTCAGCTACCGAATGGCCGGGCTCTGGCTCGACGCCGCCGAGCACGCTGAGTTCCTGCGCGACCTGACCCGGGTCGTGCAACCGCGCCTGGCGAACGCGCCGAAGGCTGGCCGGCGGAGACGGATCCTCGGTTGGGTGCTGCTCCCGGGCGAGGACGCGCCCGAATCGGGTGACGCGCGCTAGACGGAACCGAGCGCGCCGCACTCGCAGTCGCATGCTCCGTATCGGCTAGCCTCAACGCAGTGACCCTCCTGACGCGCACGCTCGGCCGCACGGGTTTCGACGCCTCAATCCTCGGCTACGGCGCGATGGAGCTGCGCGGTGCGCCGCATGGTCGCGAGATCGCGGACGCCGACGCCGGCACGATCCTGAACGCGGTGCTCGACGCGGGCATCAACGTGATCGACACCTCGATCGACTATGGCCGCAGCGAGGAGCTGATCGGCCGATTCGTCTCCGCCCGGCGCGATGAGTACTTCCTCGCCTCCAAGTGCGGCTGCCCACTCGACCCGGACCCGAGCTGGCCGCAGCCCTATCCGCACGACTACACGCCGGGCAACGTGCGCGCCGGCGTCGACCAGAGTCTGCGCCGCCTGCAAACCGACCACCTCGACCTGCTCCAGGTGCACATGTCGCCGACTCGCGAGCGCCTCGAGGCCGAGCAGACGGTCGAGGCGATGCTCGCCCTGCGCGATGAGGGCAAGATCCGTTTCCTCGGGATATCGGGCACGCTGCCGAACCTGGTCGACCACCTCGCGATGGGTGTCTTCGACGCCTTTCAGATCCCCTACTCGGCGCTCCAGCGCGAGCACGACGAGCTGATCACGCAAGCGGCCGCAGTGGGCGCCGGGACCCTGATCCGCGGTGGGGCTGCACGCGGCGCGCCGGCCGAGGACAAGGGCTGGAGTGTTTCGCCGATCGGCATGCGGGCCGACGAGTCCGAGCGTCGCTGGCGCGAGTCGACCGTCGAAGAGCTCCTCGACGGCATGTCGCGGATCGAGTTCGTACTGCGCTTCACGCTCAGCCACCCCGATCTCCACACGACGATCGTCGGAACCGCCAACCCGGCTCACCTGCGCTCGAACGTCGAGATCGCGGCCAAGGGCCCGCTCCCAGCCGACCTCTACGCGGAAGCCAAACGCCGGATCGATTCGGTCGGACGCGTCGGCGGCTACGGCAGCCCCCCGCCTACGGCGCCTTAGCCGCGGGTGAGCGAAGGCCGCCTCGCGCAAGCCGCGCGCGGAAGCCGGCGAGGATGCCGGCCCATTACCCTAAGCCTCACAGCCCGCCCCCGCGGCCGGCACCGCAGCCATGCACCGCCACTTCCTAACCGGTCGCGAGCTCTCCGCTGGCGAGCTCGACTCGATCCTCGCCCGCGCGAGCGAGCTGAAGCGCGCCCCGCGTAGCTCCGACGCGCTCGCGGAGCGGACGGTTGCGCTCGTCTTCGAGAAGCCGTCGACGCGCACGCGCATGTCCTTTGAGGTTGGGGTGGTCGAGCTGGGCGGTCATCCGCTCGTGCTGCGCGGCGACGAGCTGCAGATCCAGCGCGGTGAAGCGCTCCGCGACACGGCGCTCGTCCTCGCCCGCCACGTCGACGCGGTTGGCATCAGAACAGGGCCGCACGCGGCGGTGGCAGAGCTCGCCACGCACAGCGAGATCCCCGTCTTCAACATGCTGACCGCCGAGCACCATCCCTGCCAGGCGCTAGCGGACATGATGACGCTGCGCGAAGCGTTCGGCCGTCTCGACACCGTCAAGCTCGCCTACGTTGGGGACGGCAACAACGTCGCGCGCAGCCTCGCAATCCTCGGCTCGCTGGCCGGGGTCGAGGTCGTGGTTGCTTCGCCCGAAGGCTACGAGCTCGAGCCGGGCATCGGCGCGACGCTCGTCCGCGATCCGATCGAGGCGGTTCATGGCGCCCACGCGATCTACACGGACGTCTGGGTCTCGATGGGCGACGAAGCCGACGCCCAGGCGCGGCGCCGGGCGCTCGCTGCCTACCGGGTCGACGACGCCCTGCTCGACCGCGCCCTGCCCGAGGCCTTCGCGATGCACGACCTGCCCGCGCACCCTGGCGAGGAGATCACACCCGAGGTCCTCTACGGACGCCGCCAGCGGATCTGGGATCAGGCTGAGAACCGCCGACATGCGCAGAAGGCGCTGCTCGAATGGCTCCTCGCGTAGAGGCGGCCGCGCGCCCGAACCTCGGCGACGAGCTCGAGCTGGCGGTCGACTCGCTCGCCTTCGGCGGCGCCGGCGTCGCGCGCCACGAGGGCTACGTCATCTTCGTCGACGGTGCATTGCCCGGCGACCGCGTTCGCGCCCGCGTCCACCATCGCAAGCGCGCCTATGCGCAGGCACGGGTCACAGCGCTGATCGAGCCGGGACCCGATCGCGTCCCGGCCCAGGCCGACCATCCGGGCGCGCCCTGGCAAGAGCTCCGCTACGAGCGCCAGCTCGAGATCAAGCAGGCGCAGGTCGATGACGCCCTGCGCCGGATCGGCCACCTCGACGACTTCGCGCTGCACACGATCGTCCCGGCCGAGCAGCTCTGGCGCTACCGCAACAAGCTCGAGTACTCGTTCGGACGGACGCCGGACGGCGAGCTTGCGCTCGGCTTCCACGAGCCCGGCTCATGGGAGCGCATCGTCGCGCTCGACGATTGCCTGCTCGCCTCGGAGGCCGCCAATGCGGCGCGCCAGACAGTCCTCGACTGGTGCAACTCGCAGGAGCTTGCGCCGTTTGACCGTCGCGCGCACACCGGCTTCCTGCGCAACCTGATCGTTCGTGAGGGTCGGCGCACGGGCGAGCTCCAGGTTCGCCTCGTGACCGCGCCGGGTGCACTAGACGGGGCCTCGCTCGCCGCGGCGCTTCCGGTCGAGAGTCTCCTGCACACGCGCACGGACGCGCTCGCCGAGACGATTCAGCGCGGGGAAACCGAGCTGCTCGCCGGCATCCCGACGATCGCCGAGGAAATCTGCGGCCTGCGCGTGGCGATCTCTCCCGACGCCTTCTTCCAGACGAACACCGAGATGGCCGAGCGCCTCTACGCCGTCGTGGCGCAGGCGGCGGATCTGCGCGGCTGGGAGCGCGTCTTCGACCTCTTCTGCGGTATCGGCACGATCGGCCTGACCCTCGCGGCCCGCGCGGGAACCGTCCACGGCCTCGAGATCATCCCCGACGCGGTCGCGGACGCGATCGCCAACGCGAGGGCCAACGAGATCGCCAACGTCTCCTTCTATGCCGGCGATGTGCGCCTCGCACTGAGCGAGCTGATCGAGCGAGCCGGCCGCCCTGATGTGCTCATCGTCGACCCGCCCCGCGCGGGCCTCTCGAGCAAGGTCGTCCGCCGCATCATCGAGGCAGCGCCCAAGCGCATCGTCTACGTCTCGTGCAATCCGACGACGCTCGCGCCGAACGCCGCGCAGCTCGCGCAGGCCGGCTGGAAACTTCGGGAGGTCACGCCGCTCGACATGTTCCCGCAGACGCCGCACATCGAGTGCGTGGCGCTGCTGACGCGCTGATGCTCGCGGCGACGATCCTCGAGCCGGGCCGCGTCGAGCCGCGCGAGCACCCCGATCCCGTCCCCGGCGCGGGCGAGGTCCTCGTCCGCGTCCACGCCGCCGGGCTGAACCGCGCCGACATCAGCCAGGTTGCGGGCGCCTACCCGCCCACGCCCGGCGCGCCATCTGACATCCCGGGCCTCGAGCTTGCCGGCACCGTCGAGCAGACCGGCCCCGGCGCGTCACGCTTCGTGCCCGGCGAGCGCGTCATGACGATCCTCGGCGGCGGCGGCCAGGCAGAGCTCGCGACCGTCCACGAGCGCTTACTGATGCCGGTCCCGCGAGACCTCGACTGGGCGGCTGCCGGCGGCTTCCCTGAGGTCTTCACGACCGCTCACGACGCGCTCTTCACGCAATGCGCCCTCGGCCCGGGTGAGCGCCTGCTCGTCCACGGCGCCGCCGGGGGCGTCGGCACCGCCGCCGTCCAGCTCGGCGCGCTTACGGGCGCCGAGGTCTTCGCGACGGTCCGCGATCCCGCCCTGCGCGCGGCGGTCACGGAGCTCGGGGCCAGGGTCCTCGCCCCTGAGGAGTTCGCCGCCGCCGCCCCGTTCGACGTGATCCTCGAGCTCGTCGGCGCGCCGAACCTGGCCTCCAACCTGGCCGCGCTCGCTATGCGGGGCCGCATCGCTGTCATCGGTGTGGGCGCGGGCGCGAGCGCCGAGCTTGACCTGCGCGCGCTGATGGGCAAGCGCGCGACGATCCGCGGCTCGATGATGCGCCACCGGGCGCTCGAGGAGAAGGCGCTCGCCGCTCGCGCGCTCGAGCTCCACGTCCTGCCAGCACTCGCGTCGGGAGCGCTGCGCGTCCCGATCGCGGCGACCTTCCCGCTGCAGGATGTCGCCGCCGCCTACGCGCGCTTCGAGGCCGGCGGCAAGCTCGGCAAAGTGGTCCTCACCTTCGCTTGATCGGCCGGCGCGAGGTTCCGCGCGCGAGGCGCCTCACCCGAAGATCAGTACGGCGGGAGCTCCGCCCACCAGTCGCCGAGCGCGCGAAACGCGCTCCAGAAGGCGCGCTTTGTGTGCTCCTCGTCGAGCGCGACGTCGATGTTCGGCACGAGCAGAGCGGCCATCTGCGGCGCGAGCGGCTGCACCTCGCCGACGATCGGTGAGAGCGGGCGCGCAAGCGGCAGGGCGAGCTCGTTGAGCGCTTCGAGTGCATCCTCGCCCATCAGCACGATGATCTTCGGCTGCACGATCGCGATCTCCTCGGCGACGCGCGCGAGGCAGCCGGGGTCGGCGAGGGCCGTATCGGCGACCGGACACTTGACGAAGAGCGTGCCGTAGACGGCGAGCGGGTCGATCTGCAGGCGACGCAGCGACTTCATCAGTGCGGTGCCCGACCGCCCGTAGAAGGCGACGCCCTCCTCGATCTCCGACGGACGCGGCGCGTACTTCGCCAGCATGATGTCGGCCTGGGGATGGCCTGAGCCGAGCACCGGCATCAGCGCGCCGCGCGGGCATAGACGGCACTCCTGGATTTCGCGCGAGAGCAGGTTGAGCTCACGGATCGCGCGGTCGAGGTAGCGCTCGCGGATCTCGTCGTCGGTTACAGGCATCGGCGCGAAGGTTTTCCGTGCCCCGGCTGCTTGTCCTTGGGCGTGCATCACGACTTGCGCATGGCGCGTCTCACGCGGCGCTCGCGGCGAGCTCGCCGGGCGCCCGCGGGCGTCGCCTTCGTCTCTATGAACTTCAGCGCCTGTACGTAGAGCAGGCTCGTCGGCCGTGTGATGATCTGCGCATCGCGCAGCGAATGCAGGAACTCCTGCGGCCCGTCGAAGTCGTGCATCCGCACGCGCACCGAGCCGAGCCCAGCCGCGACGTGCGAGTCGGAGCCGGCGGCGGCGGTCAGCCTGTACTTGGCCGCGAAGCGTGCCGCCTCCTCATTGAACGAGCTGATCGCGACGCGCGGGTTGAAGATCTCGATCGCGTCGATCTCATCGAGAATCGCGAGCATGTGCTCGTAGTCGGGCACGGAGTGCAGGCGGTCGAACGGGTGCGGCACGTAGACGACGCCGCCCTGGCGGCGGATCTCGGCGATCGTCTCCTCGAGCGTGAGCCCGCGCGGGATCCGCGCCGACAGGAATAGCCCGATCACCTCGCCCTGATGCGCCGTCTTGATCTCTTCGCCAACGATCACCTTGATTCCACTCGCCTTCGCGAGGGCGTCGAACGCTCCGGAGACCTCGTTGTGGTCGGTGACCGCGATCGCTCCGAGCCCCTCCGCCTTGGCCGTCGCGAGTAAGACCTCGACGGGCGTCGCGCAGTCCGGCGAGTGATCGGTGTGCATGTGCAGGTCGACGTCGATCAGTGCGCGCCCAGGCGCCGCCTTTGCAGGTGCGATCTCGCGCCGTCGGCTTGCGACCTGTTCGTAGACCTCCTCGAGCTCATCGGCGACGCGCGCCCACGACAGCTCCGTCCGGAAGCCGTCCGCGTCCGTGCGCAGCCGCTCTACCAGCGCGGGATCGGCAACGAGCCGCGCGAGCTGCGCGGCGAGCATCTCGGCGCTTCCCGGGTCAAACAGCAGTCCGCGCTCGCCTTCGCCGAGCACTTCGCGATACACGGGCAGGCCGGCCGCTACGGGTACCGCGCCGGCGCCGATTGCCGCCAGCGCGAGTCCAGGCGTCGGAGCGGCGCCTGCGGACGCAAACACGACGACATCGGCAGTCGCGAGCAGCGCCTCCCGCGCGAGGTCGTCCGGTGTCGCGAAGCGCACGCGTTCGGCGACTTCGCTGCGCAACTGCACGCGGCTCGACGAGACGCGGCCGCTCAGCACGGTCGCTCGCCAGTCCCCGGGGAGGCGGCGCAGCGCGCGCAGGAAGGTGCGTAGCGCCGCGCGCTCCTCGTCCTCGACGTAGACGATGTGCGTCGCCGGCTCGCGCTCGCCGGCTCCCGCGCGTGCGAGGATGCCTGCGCCCGGCATGATCACGCGATAGTCAGCCGGAAAGCGCGCACTGAGCGCCGCGCTCGTCGCCTGATAGCTGGCGGTGCGCGCGTCCAGCCGTCCGAAGAACAGCTCGACGAACCGGCGTGCGACCTGCGTGGTGAGCAGGCGCTCCGCGGGGGTGTGGAAGCTTCCGATGTTCAGTGCGCGGGAGTGGCGCAGCGCCGCGCTCGCGGCGCTCGGCGCGAACGGCTCGTGCACGTGCACAAAGTCGAGTGGCAGCGTCTCGAACAGCTCGTCCACGATCCGTGCGACGTCCACGGGGACCGCGACGTGGCCCTCCGGGCGCCCGACTGGCATGACCTCGCCGGCGGAGAAGAGGACAGGCTCGCCGCCGCCCTCGCCCCATAGGCGCCGAGGCTCCTCGCGCGCTTCGCGCAGCGCCCGCCGCGAGCTCGCCGCGAATCGCTGCGAACTCGACGGGGCAACGATCATTACGCGATGGCCGCGCTTGGCCAGCTCGCGCGCGACGGCGTCGATATAGCCGTTCAGCTCGCCTCCGGCCTCCCATGGCTGCGGCGAGACATGGGCGATGTCGAACGGCACGCGTTGCAGGATAGAGCCGCGGTCGCGGTACGCATCCGCGCCGGCGCCGCGCGTCAGGGCCGTTGCTTCGGCGGCTGGTCGATCCGGACGAGGTTGCCGGACGGGTCACGCACCGCGAAGTCGCGGGTGCCCCACGGCTGCTTGGCTCAGCTCGACGGCGTGTCGCTGCGCTCGCGCGTGACGGCGCCCTTTGGCGCCGTGCCGGGCTTGCGCGCATACTGCTCGATGAAGGCCTCCGTGTCCGCGCGCGCGATGTGGTCAGGGCGCTGGCGGTGGGGGGACTTCATCAGGTAGGAGCTCGGACCGTCGAGTTGGCCGGAGATGCCGTGGTTGAGCGCGAGCTTTGAGCAGCGCACGGCGTCGATCACGATGCCCGCCGAGTTCGGCGAGTCCCAGACCTCGAGCTTGAGCTCGACGGTCAGCGGCACGTCACCGAAGGCCTGGCCCTCGACGCGGATGTGCGCCCACTTGCGGTCGGTCAGCCACGGGACGTAATCGGAGGGACCGACGTGAACGTCGTCCGCGGGCAGCTCGTGGTCCATGATCGAGGTGACGGCGTTGGTCTTGGAGATCTTCTTGGACTCGAGGCGCTCGCGCTCGAGCATGTTGAAGAAGTCCATGTTGCCGCCGACGTTCAGCTGCGAGGTGTGGGTGATCGAGACGCCGCGGTCGGCGAAGAGGCTCGCCAGCGCGCGGTGGACGATCGTCGCGCCGACCTGCGATTTGATGTCGTCGCCGATGATCGGCAGGCCCGCCTGCTCGAAGCGGCGGATCCAGTAATCCTCGCGGGCGATGAAGACGGGGATGCAGTTGACGAACGCGCAGCCGGCCTCGAGCACCTGCTCGACGTACCACTTGGTTGCCTGCTCGGAGCCGACCGGCAGGTAGGAGACGACGACGTCGGTGTGCGTGTCGCGCAGGATGCCGATGATGTCGGCGGTCTCGCCGGGCGCCTTCTTGATCTTCTGCGAGAGGTACTTGCCGAGGCCGTCGTGGGTCATCCCGCGATGCACGGGGACACCGATCTTCGGGACGTCGGCAAACTTGATCGTGTTGTTCTGCCCGGACCAGATCGCCTCGCCGAGGTCCTTGCCGACCTTCTCCGCGTCGATGTCGAACGCCGCCGAGAACTCGACGTCGCGAACGTGGTAGCCGCCGAGGTTGACGTGCATCAGGCCGGGGACGCGCTGGGCCGGGTCGGCGTCCTTGTAATAGTGGACGCCCTGGACGAGCGAGCAGGCGCAGTTGCCGACGCCGATGATCGCGACGCGGACCTTGTCCTGCTGGTAGCGCGCGCCGCCGTTGGTACTCGCGCCGTTGCCGTTGCTCGGGCTCACCGCCGCACTAGCCTACACGTCGACGGCCGGCGGGTTACGCAGCGCGCTGCGCACGTGCCAGATCCTTTGCAGCACCGTAAACGCGCTGAGGCCGGCGAGAACGTAGACGGCTGCGGCGAGCAGCGTGAAGTGGGCGACGCCCGCGCCGCGCGCGAAGACGAGGCCGGCGGAGAGGATCACCACACGGACAGGCCGCGTCGCGAGCCCGACCTTGCACTCGACACCAAGCGCCTCGGCTCGTGCGCGCGTGTACGACACCATGAGCGAGGCGAGCACGGCAACGACGACCGCTGCCGCGGCGAGCTGGTCGTGCTGGCGAGCGAACGTGGCGCCGACGGCGGTCAGCACGATCCCTTCCTCGAGCCGATCGAGCGTCGAGTCGAGGAACGCGCCGAACGGGGTGCCCTTGCCCGACATACGCGAGTAGCGCCCGTCGAGCGTGTCCATGATCGAGCCGACGATGAAGGCGACGCCGCCGAGGAAGAAGTAGCGCTCCCAGACGAGCGCTGCCGCGCCGATATTGAGCGCGAGACCGGTGAGCGAGATCGTGTTCGGTGTCAAGCGCGACTCGATCAGCGCGTTGCGCACGAGCTCACGACGCTCATTGGCGCGCGGACTGCGCGCCCGGCGCTCGCGCTTCGGGCGCGGCGGGCTGGCCTGCGCGCTCACGAGCTCACGGCGCTCGTCGCCGACTGGGCGACGGTGCCGGCCGCCTGCGAGGAGAAAGCTGCCGGCTGAGAGGCGAACGCCGCCGGCTGCGCGGCCAGCGCGCCGGGTTGCGCACCGAAACTTGGCGCGGGCGCGACGAAGACGGGCTGCGGAGCGGCGCGGGCCGGCTGCGGGCGGAACGCCCAGACGTGTGGGCGCACGCGCGCGAGCCTATAGGCAACTATCGCTGCGACCCCGGCGGTCGCCAGGCCGAGGACGGTGTCGATCAGGAAGTGGTTGGCCGTGACCAGCGTCACGAACGTGAGCAGCACCGGCCACAGTGCCCAGCACACGCGTGCGAGCCAATTGCGCACGAGGAACACGAGCGTCCAGCCGAGCATTGCCGCACAGGCGACGTGCATCGAGGGCACGGCGGCGTAGGGGTTGACGAGCACGTTCTGGATCGCGTTGTTGCGGGGCGAGGTGTTCGTCACCTGCGAAACCGTGTCGACGAAGCCCCAGTTCGGCAAGAAGCGCGGAGGCGCCGTCGGGTAGAAGGCGTAGCCGAGCAATCCGATCGCCATCGCCACGAACATCATGTTCCGCACGAAGTAGTAGCTGCGGTTGTGCGCGAGGTAGAGATAGAGCAACAGGCCGAAGAGGATGAAGGTCTGCGCGGTGATGTAGATGTAGGTCGCACCGACGATCAGCGCGTGGCTACCGTAGGCCCAGCTCTGGATGGTCGGCTCGACGAAAACGCCGAGGCTGCGCTCCAGCGAAATCAGATCGCGCGCGTGGCTGAACGGGGCCGGGTTGCTGTTCGAGACGTTGACGGCGCCCTCGACCAACCGATAGGCCAAGTACGCTGCCGCGAACAGTGCGACCTGACGAAGCGCGTCGCCGATGCCCTTCGGGAGCCTCCGTTCCAGCGAGATACGAAGGGTGCGCAGCATCTCGCGCCATCCTAGCGACCCCGCGCGGGCGCGAGAATTGTGCGCGTGCCGGTAATCGCCTGGAAGCCCCCGAGTAGCGCCCGCGTCGCGCGCATCCGCGCGGGCCTGCGCGCGCTCTACGGCGTGCCGACTGCGAAGCCCCACGGGCGGCCGCTCGACGAGCTGATCCTCACGGTGCTTTCGCAGAGCACCAACGACCGCAACCGCGATGTCGCCTTCCTCGCGCTGCGCGAGCGCTTCTCCGACTGGGCGGCGGTCCGCGACGCGCCGCTGGTGGAGGTCGAGGCGGCGATCCGCCCCGGCGGCATCTCGAAGGTCAAGTCCGTCCGCATCCAGCAGATCCTGGTAGCGATCGGCGACCCGCTCTCGCTCGACTGGCTGGCCGACGAGCCGCTTCAGCAGGCGCGCGAGTACCTCTGCGCGCTGCCCGGAGTGGGGCGTAAGACCGCTGCCTGCGTCCTGCTCTTCAGCTTCGGGATGCGCGAGGTCCCCGTCGATACCCATGTATCCCGGGTGGCTACCCGCTTGGCGCTTCTGCGTCCCGGCGCTCCGTTCCATGAGCAGCACGACGAGCTGCTCGCGCTGACCCCGCCCGGCGCCGAGCTGGAGCTGCACCTCAACATGCTCCGCCACGGACGGCGCACGTGTCACGCGCGCGCGCCTGAATGCGCCAGCTGCGGCCTCGCGCGAATGTGCCCCAAGGTCGGGCTATCGAGGGCGCCCGACTGACGCTGTCCGGGCGCCGCTGACTAGCTCGCCAGGGGCAGTACCGCGAAGGCAATCACGCCGTACTGGAGCGCGACGGCGAGCAGGACGAGGGCGTGGAAGAGCTCGTGGTAGCCGAAGACACCGGGCCAGGGATTCGGACGCTCGCGCGCGTAGATGACCGCGCCGGCCGTGAAGACCCCGCCGGCCGCGATCAGCGCGGCGACCGCGAACCAGCCGATCTCCCGCGGCAGCTGCGTGAGCGTGATGACTCCGACCCAGCCGAGCACCATGCCGATGATCGACGAGGCCCATTTGGGGTGGTTACGCCAGGCGAGCTCGACGGCGAAGCCGGCGAGGGCGCCAGCCCAGACGGTGATGAGGACGGCGCGCGCGAGCGTGCCGTGGAGCGCGAGCAGCGCAAACGGCGTGTTCGTCGCCGCGATCAGCACGAAGATCATCGCGTGGTCGAGGCGGCGCAGGATGCGGCGCGCGAGCGGGCGCCAACTGACTCGATGGTAAAGGGCGCTGACGCCGAGCAGGGCCGAGAGCGCGCTCGCGTAGACGCCCACAGCGAGCTGCGCGCGCCCGCCGTGTGCTGCGCTGAGGAGCGCACCGCCGGTCGCGAGCGAGACGAAAAAGGCCCACTGGTGGGAGACACCGCGCAGGCGCGGCTTCACGGGGCCTGCTTCGGGAAGGGCTTGGCTGCGCGTACCGACCACGCCACAGAGGAAGGTATCTACTGAACGGCGGCGACGAGCTTGGCGCGCTGGCGCTCGCGGTCGACGCTGACGACGTTCCAGATCAGACCGAGCTTCGCCAGGGTGAAGATGACCCAGCCCGACGGGTCGAGCTCGTACCAGCGCAGGCCGTGATAGGCGGAGCGCGGGAACGCATGATGGTTGTGATGCCAGGCCTCGCCGAGGCTCGGCAGGGCGAGCCAGAAGACGTTGCGTGACTGGTCACCGGTCTCGAAGCGCTGCTGCCCGAAGAAGTGGCAGATCGAGTTGATCGACCAGGTCACGTGGTGGACGAGGAAGATGCGCACGAGGCCGGCCCAGAGCGCCGCCTCGAGTCCCGCGTCGAGCGTGCCGCCCCAGGCCCACCCGGCGGCGAATGGAACGAGGAGGGTCGCCAGGACGAGCAGCGGGAAGGCGCCGTGGATCGCGCGCATCGTCGGATCGGAGCAGAGATCAGGGCAGTAACGGCGCTTCTCTGCGCGGCCGTTGGACTCGAACAGCCAGCCGATATGAGCGTGGTAAAGGCCACGGAAAACGGCCGCCACGCCGGTACCGTGGCCGACATGCGGCGAATGAGGATCCCCCTCCTCGTCCGAGAACGCGTGGTGCTTGCGGTGGTCGGCGACCCAGGAGAGGACCGGGCCCTCGACCGCGAGTGAGCCCATCACCGCGAACGCATAGCGGATCGGCCTGAACGTGTCGAACGCGCGGTGCGTCAGGTGGCGGTGGAAGCCGATCGTGATGCCGAACGCGCTCATCAGATACATGACCGCGAAGATCACGACGTCGCGCGCGTGCAGAAACGAACCCCACGTGAAGATCGCGGCGAGGATCGTCGCAATGAACGGGATCACGACGGCGGCGATATTGACGTTGCGCTCGAGACGGGACACCGGTCGCGAGAGAGTACCGTTCGGAGGCCACGGTTTCTTGGCAACCACAAACGCAATGGATAGAAAACTTGTGAGAATCGAACAAGGACTCCCGCTCGAACGGCCGTGGCAAGCGCTCGATCCGGCGATCGGACCGATCATCGAGCCCGCGCTGGGCCAGATCGCCGAGGAGATCACCGCGGCGATCGCCGAGGAGATCGATGAGTACCGCGGCCCGATGGAGGGCGCGTTCGGCGGCGGCGTGCGGGCGGCGATCGACGGGGCGCTGCGCGAGTTCGTCGGGCTGATCGGGCGGCCGGCGGGGATGCGCGGCGGGGCGGCGCGCGCGGCGTATGTCGCGCTCGGGCGCGGCGAGTATCGCGCAGGGCGCCGGCTCGACGCGCTCCAGGCTGCCTACCGCCTCGGTGCTCGCGTGGCCTGGCGGCGTATCTCCGCGGTCGCCCGCGCGGGCGGCGTCGACGGCGCGGCGCTCTCACTGCTCGCCGAGTCGATCTTCGCCTACATCGACGAAGTGTCCGCCGACTCGGTCGCGGGCTACGCCAGCGAGCAGGCGGCGAGCGCGGGTGAGCGCCAAAGCCTCCGAGCGGCGTTCGTGCGGCAGCTCGTGCTCGACGGCCTAGACCAGACGGAGCTCGCGGCCGCAGCGACCGTCGCGGGCTGGGAGCTGCCGCGGCTCGTCGCCGTACTGGCCGCAGAGCACCGCGACGCCGAGCGGCTCGCGACGAGGATCGGCGCCGGGGCGATCGGCGGGCGCGTGGAAGAGCTCGTCTGCATCCTCATCGGCGACCCCGACGCCCCGGGCGTGCGCGCGCGGATTGGCAAGGCCGTCGAGGGTCGCCTCGCGGCGCTCGGTCCGACCGTGCCGGTGACCGACGCCGGCCGAAGCTGGGCCCGTGCTCTCCGCTGCACATCGCTCGTACGCGCCGGCGTACTGCCGCGCGACGGCCTCGTGTGCCATCGCGATGCGCTCGGGGCGCTCGCCGCCTTCGCCGACCCCGAGGCGCTGGCAGAGCTCGCACGTGAGCGGCTCGCTCCGCTCGAGGGCCAGACCGCCGGCGCGCGATCGCGCCTCGAGGCTACGCTGCTGAGCTGGTTGCGCTGGCAGGGCAGCGTGCCGGCCGTCGCCGTTGAGCTACATGTCCATCCGCAGACGGTCCGCTACCGGCTCGGGCGTCTGCGGGAGCTGTTCGGCGCTACCCTCGAGGATCCCGAAGCGCGCTTCGAGCTTGAACACGCGCTGCGGGGCCGGCCGTGGATCCAAGGGATGTGACGCCGGCCCGAGCCCCGAGCGCTTTAATGGCCGGCGCGGGGGCAACCGCACAACGACAGGAGAGCTTCATGTCTCGCCGCCCGCGCCGTGCCGCAGTGCTGTCGGGAATAGTCACCGTCTGCGTGTGTGCCGTCGCGCCCGCGGCCTTAGCGAGTCCGCCGGCAACGCCACCACCGGGGACCCCGAACATGGCCGCGATGGTCATTCAGCCGAGCGACCTCGAGCCAGGCGCGAGCATCGCTGCGCAGCGCTACGTCACCCCGCCGAAAGACTTCACGGCCGAGTACGCGACTCTCTACACGGATGTGATGACGACGGCCGGGACGAACTTCGCCTCGATCGAGGACGACGTGGCGCTGGCCTCGAGTGCGACGCCCGGTAGCAACCTCGAGGCCGTTGACCAGGAGCTCTTCGCAACGCCCGCCGGGCGGCGCGGGTTCGTCAAGGGGTACATCAAGGCCGCCGGCAAGAAGCTCCATCTCGTGCCCAAGGACTTCAAGTTCTCGGCAACCGCAAGCGCCGGAGTCGGCAGCGCGTCGTTCGTCGAGATAATCACTGTCAGGCGGGGAGGGCACCATTTCGACGAGGGCTTCGTGGGCTTCGTGGACGGTGACACATACTCCGGCTTCGTCTTGACTGCGAGCCACATTCCGCAGAGTGATGCGCTCGCCCTCGCGCAGACGGCTGACGCGCACATCCACGCGACCCTCGGAAGTGGTGCGACCGGAGCGTCCGGCACGACGTGAGTGCCTGTTAGGCCAGCTCGAAATGACCGCACGCTCGCGCACGTGTCTCGCCGCGCTCCTCGCCGCGGTCGCCCTGATCGTCCTGCCGAGCTTCGGCGCAGCCGCGGTTACGCTGCCGGCGGGCACGCCGAATCTCGCCCAGAGCGTCATCCAGCCCGCCGACCTCGTGCCTGGGGCGGGTCGCGGGCCGCAGCGCTACATCAAGCCCCCCGCGGGGTTCACCGCTGAGTATGCGAGCACGCTGACCGGCGCGAGCGCGAGCGACGGGACCCGCTACACCCAGCTGCGAGATTTCGTGGCGCTCGCGCCGGATCCCGCGCTCGCGAGCGACCTCTACGCCGGCGAGCAGACCAAGTTCGCGTCGCCCGTCGGACGGCGCCGGCTGATCCGTCAGCTGGTCCTCGCGCTCGGTGCCAAGCACCGGGTCAGGGCGCGCGATGTCAGGATCGGGACCGCCGTGACCCTCGGCATCGGCTCGGGATCGTTCGCCGAGACAGTGCGCGTGCGTTTGAGCGACGTGTTCATCGAGGAAACGCTGATCGCCTTCGTCGACGGCGATGTCTACGCGGGGCTCGCGCTCACCGGCACGCTCGACGAGCCGCTCTGGATGCGCGACGGGAGAGCGCTCGCAAACACGCTCGATGCCCACATCCACGCGGTGCTCGGCATAACCGGCGCCACCGGACCGACCGGGTCAAGCGGCGCAACCGGCGCGAGTGGGTCAAGCGGGTCGACAGGATCGAGCGGCGCGAGCGGATCGACCGGCGCGAGTGGCGCGACCGGCACGACCGGCACGACCTAGCCGCGTTCGGCAGCCGCGTGGTTCCAATTCGGGCCGGCCTGGGCGTAGCGGCTGGCGCCGCTCGCGAGCTCGCACTCGCGTTTGACGCGGGCGCCAAAATCTTCTACAATGCCACTCAGATTTCTTGAAGAGCGCAAAAGGAGTGGCAGCTGATGGCAAAGACCATTGGAATCGACTTGGGCACGACAAACTCGTGCATGGCCGTTCTCGAGGGCGGCGAGCCGACCGTCATCGAAAACGCCGAGGGCGGACGCACGACGCCATCTGTCGTCGCATTCACGGCCTCCGGCGAGCGCCTTGTCGGCACCGTCGCGAAGCGTCAGGCGGTGACCAACCCGCAGAACACCGTCTTCTCGATCAAGCGCTTCATGGGACGCAAGGAGAGCGAGGTCTCCGAGGAGGAGTCGATCGTTCCCTACAAGGTTGTCTCAGGGCCGAACGGCGACGCGCGCGTCGATGTGGCCGGCAAGACCTACTCACCGCCGGAGATCAGCGCGATGATCCTCCAGAAGCTGAAGGCCGACGCCGAGGCATACCTTGGCGAGACGGTTGACGCGGCCGTCATCACGGTTCCGGCGTACTTCAACGACGACCAGCGCCAGGCGACCAAGGACGCCGGCAAGGTCGCCGGGCTCGAGGTCAAGCGGATCATCAACGAGCCGACCGCGGCATCGCTTGCCTACGGCCTGGACAAGGAGTCCGACCAGACGATCCTCGTCTTCGACCTCGGCGGCGGCACATTCGACGTGTCGGTGCTCGAGATCGGCGACGGCGTCTTCGAGGTCAAGTCGACCGCCGGTGACAACCACCTCGGCGGCGACAACTTCGACAAGGCGGTCGTCGACTGGCTGGTCGCCGAGTTCAAGCGCGATCAGGGCATCGACCTGAAGCAGGACCCGATGGCGCTCCAGCGGCTGTACGAGGCCGCCGAGAAGGCGAAGATCGAGCTCTCGACGACGCAAGAGACGCAGATCAACCTGCCCTTCATCACCGCCGACCAGAGCGGTCCCAAGCACCTCGACACGCGCCTCACGCGCGCAAGGCTCGGCGAGCTGACGAGCAGCCTGCTCGATCGCGTCGTGGCCCCGGTACGCCAGGCGCTCGACGACGCGAAGGAGAAGGGCGCAGCGAAGATCGACCACGTGGTGCTCGTCGGTGGCATGACGCGCATGCCGGCGGTACAGGAGAAGGTCAAGGAGCTGACTGGCAAGGAGCCGCACCGCGGCGTCAACCCGGACGAGGTCGTCGCCGTCGGCGCCGCGATCCAGGCCGGCGTGCTCGCCGGGGATGTCAAGGACGTGCTGCTGCTCGACGTGACACCGCTGACGCTCGGCATCGAGACCAAGGGCGGCGTCTTCACGCGCCTGATCGAGCGCAACACGACGATCCCGACGCGCAAGGCGGAGGTCTTCTCGACCGCCGAGGACAACCAGCCATCGGTGGAGATCCATGTGCTCCAGGGCGAGCGCGAGATGGCGAACTACAACAAGTCGCTCGGCAAGTTCCAGCTGACCGGTATCCCGCCGGCGCCACGCGGAATCCCGCAGATCGAGGTCGCGTTCGACATCGACGCGAACGGGATCCTCAGCGTCTCGGCGAAGGATCTCGGCACCGGCAAGGAGCAGAAGATCGAGATCAAGGCCGGCTCGGGGCTCTCCGACCAGGAGATCAAGAACATGGTCTCCGACGCCGAAACGCACGCCGAAGAGGACCGCCGCGCGCGCGAGCTCGCCGAGGCGCGCAACAACGGCGAGAACGCCGCCTACCAGGCGGAGCGCCAGCTCAAGGAGCTAGGCGAGACGATCGACGCTGCCGCAAAGGAGCAGATCGAGTCCGCGATCAAGGCGGTCCGCGAGGTCCTCACGTCCGAGGACCCGGCCTCGATCCGCGAGCGCACGGATGCCCTCAACCAGGCGTTCCACAGCGTCTCCGAGGCGCTCTACGAGCGCGCGGCAGCCGGCGGCGGCGCGAATGGCGCCGCGAGTGGCGACGGCGCGGGCTCGGCCGGCGACGAGGACGTCGTCGACGCCGAGGTAGTCGACGAGCCGACCCAGTCCTAAGCCATGACCAAGCACGAAAAGCGAGCCGAGGACGAGATCCTCGGCTCGACCCAAACGATTGACGAGCAGGTCGCGGTCGCGACGGACGTGCCCCAGGCCGAGGACGACACCGAGCTCGCGCGGGACATGCGGGCCGAGAGCGACTTCGAGCTCGATGTCGAGGTCCTGACCGCGAAGGCGGCCGAGCGCGACGAGCTGTTTGGCATCGCGCAGCGCACTCAGGCGGACTTCGAGAACTACCGCAAGCGCATGGCGCGCGAGCTCGAAGGGGCGCAGGCGCGCGGGGTCGCGCGCCTCGCGAGCGAGCTCGTCCCGACGCTCGACAATCTAGAGCGCGCGATCACCGGCGCGAGCGACGCCGCGGTCGTCGACGAGCAGCTGCTCGAGGGCTTGCGGCTCGTGCAGCGCGAGCTGCTTGCGGCGCTCGGGCGCGCCGGCGTCGAGCGTTACTGCGAGGCGGGCGAACAGTTCGATCCCGCGGTCCACGAAGCGGTCAGCCATCAAGAAGTCGACGGCGCCGCCACAGGCGCGATCGTCGAGGTCTACCAACCCGGCTACAAGCTCGGTAACGCGGTGATCAGGGCTGCTCGGGTGATGGTGGCCGCCTGAGCACGGGCGAGCGATGGCCGCAACCAAAGATCCGTACAGCGTCCTCGGCGTCGAGCGCAAGGCGAGCGCCGCGGAGATAAAGAAGGCCTACCGCAAGCTCGCCCGCCAGTACCACCCGGATCGCAATCCCGGCGACGCGAAAGCGGAGGCGCGCTTCAAGGAGATCAACGAGGCCAACGACCTCCTCAGTGACCCGGACAAGCGTGCCGCCTTCGATCGCGGCGAAGGAATCTTCGGCACGTTCGGCACCGGTCGGCGCGGCGGCCCGAACCCGTTCACCGGCGGCGGCTTCGACGGCGGCTCGTTCAGCGACATCCTCTCGAACCTGTTCGGCGGGACGGGCGGGGCGCGGCGCCCGAACCGGCCCCAGGCGGGCCGGGGCGCGGACCTCGAGGCGAGTCTTCAGATCAGCTTCGATCAGGCGATCAGCGGCGCACAGGTGCCGCTCGCGGTGCCCGTGTCGCTCTCCTGCCCGACCTGCAACGGGACCGGCGCGCGTCCCGGAACGAAGCCAATCGTCTGCCCGCAGTGCGGCGGTCGCGGCATCGAGTCGCAGGGGCAGGGCATGTTCTCGATCTCCCAACCGTGCTCGCGCTGCCGCGGCAGCGGCACGGTCATCGAGGATCCCTGCCCGACCTGCCACGGCAGCGGCGCGACGCGCTCGGTCAAGCGCTTCCGCGTGAACATCCCGCCCGGCGTGCACGACGGCAGCCGTATCCGCCTCGCCGGCAAGGGCGAGCCGGGCCGCGGCGGCGGGCCGCCGGGTGACCTTTTCGTGATCACGCGCGTCACGCCCTCACCGGTCTTCAGGCAGAAGGGCGAGCACCTCGAAGTCGAGGTACCGATCACGGTCGTCGAGGCGCTGCGCGGGGGCGACATCGAGGTACCGACGCTGAACGGCCGCAAGCGCCTGCGCGTCAAGCCGGGCACCAGCCACGGCACGATCCAGCGCCTGCGCGGCGAGGGGCCGCCGAAGCTGAACGGCGCCGGTAACGGCGACATCCACTACCGCTTCGTGATCGACGTTCCCGCCGACCTGACCGAGCACCAGCGCAAGGCCGTGGATCAGCTGGCAAAGGCGATCAACGGCAACCCCCGCCACGAGCTCTTCGAGGCGCTCAAGCGATGACCGAGGAAGCAACGCCCCCCAGGCGCCCTCGCGGGGCGCGCGTCGATGTGGCGGTCGACCGCGGCGTCTTCATGATCTCGGTCGCCGCGCAACTCGCCGAGATGCATCCGCAGACGCTGCGGATGTATGAGGCACGCGGCCTGATCGAGCCATCGCGCTCGCCGAAGGGGACGCGCCTGTACTCGCACGACGACGTCGCGCGCCTGCGCCGCATCCAGCAGATGACCGTCGAGCTCGGGCTGAACCTCGCGGGCGTCGAGCGCGTGCTCGCACTCGAGGCCGAGCTGGATGTCGTGCATCGCCAGCTCGCCGAGCTCGAGGCGCGCGCCGAGCGCGCGAAGCTCGAGATGGCCGCGGAGCTCGAGCGCGTGCGCCGCTCGCTGCGCGCTGACCTCGTGCCCTACACCGGCACGACAGACATCGTTCGTCGCGTCGACGTGCGCGCGCCGTTCCGCAAGCGCGAGCGTTAACGCCACCCGGTGCGCCACCCGGCGAACGGCGCTTCTGCTAGGACGGGATCATGAACGCCCGCGCGCCGCGTCGCGCCTGGCTGATCCTCGGCCTCGGATTTCTCGCCTACGTGGCGGCGGTCTTCCAGCGCTCTTCGCTGGGCGTCGCGGAGGTCGAGGCGCAGCGGCGCTTCGGCACGAGCGCCGCGGTCCTCAGCCTGTTCAGCGTGTTTCAGCTCGCCGTCTACGCCGGCTTTCAGATCCCGGTCGGCGCGCTGCTCGATCGCATCGGTTCGCGCCCACTGATCGCGATCGGCGGCGCGATCATGGGTGCCGGCCAGCTGATGCTGGCCACGGTCCACACGATCGGCCTCGCGATCGTCGCACGGGGGCTCGTCGGCCTCGGCGACGCGATGACCTTCATCTGCGTCCTGCGCCTGATCTTCATGTGGTTCCCGCCGCGGCAGGTTCCACCGTTGATGGCGGCCACCGGGATCATCGGCCAGCTCGGCCAGATCGCCGCCGCCTACCCGCTCGTCGCACTGCTGCAAAGCGAAGGCTGGGCGCGCTCGTTCGAGCTCGCCGCATTGATTGCGTTCGCGATCGCAGCGGCGAGCGCCGCCGGTATCCGCAGCGCGCCCGAGGGGAATATCGGCGCGGCTGCCGAGCAGGGCGCCGGCCTGCTGACCGCCGGGCTGGCGCGGGCGTGGCGGGAGCCGGGCACCCGGCTCGGCCTGTGGACGCACTTCGTGACGCAGTTCTCGGGCACCGTCTTCGCACTGCTCTGGGGGTACCCCTTCCTCGTCGTCGGCGAGCGACGCAGCCCGACGGAGGCCGGCTTGCTCCTGACTCTGTTGGTGGCCGGCTCGATGGTCGCGAACGTCGCCGTCGGCCAGGTGATCGCGCGCTGGCCGTTACGCCGCTCGGTGCCGGTGCTCGTGATCGTCGGCGCGACTGTCATCGCGTGGACGGTCGTCCTCGTGTGGCCTGGCCGCGCCCCGTTGAGCGTGCTCATCCTGCTCGTTCTCGTGCTGTCCACCAACGGACCTGGGTCGATGACCGGATTTGACTACGCGCGGACCGAGAACGAGGCCGAGCGGATCGGGTCGGCGACAGGGATCGTCAACGTCGGTGGCTTCTCGGCGTCGCTGGCGGTGATCGCGCTCGTCGGGATCGTCCTGAGCCTGCAGAGCTCGCGCGGGCCTACGAGCTATACGCTCGGCGACTTCAAGCTCGCCTTCACGGTGCAGTACGTGTTCTGGGCGGTCGGCGTGAGCGCCTTCCTGCGGACGCGCAAGCGCCTGCGAGCGGCGCGCGGCCTGGAGCTGGAGGCATTCCCGGTCGCCGTTCTGCGCCATCTCCGCGAGCAGCGCCGACGGGGATAGTTTCGACAAATCTGCTATGCTGGGACTCAGATTTCTCCATGCGGCCAGATCGCTTCACAGTCAAGTCCCAGGAGGCCCTCACCGGCGCGGTGCGCATCGCGCAGGCCCGCGGCAACCCGCAGGTCAAGCCCGACCACCTGCTCGCCGCGCTGCTCGAGGACACGGACGGCATCGCGGTCGCGATCCTGCGTAAGCTCGGCGCTGATCAGGCGGCGCTGACCAACAAGCTCGACCAGTCGCTGGCGACGCTGCCGACGATCAAGGGCGCGACCGCCGAGGCGCCGCCGATCTCCTCCGAGCTCGCCGCGGTGCTCAACACGGCCGACCAGGAGGCGCGCTCGCGCGGCGACGACTACGTCTCGACCGAGCACCTGCTGCTCGCGATCAGCGCCCACCCCGGCAGCGCGGGGGACGCGCTGCGCAGCGTCGGCGCCGAGCACCAGACGGTCGTCGACGCCCTCGCCGAGGTGCGCGGCAGCCACCGCGTACAGAACCAGAACCCCGAGGACACACTCCAGGCGCTCGAGCGCTACGGCCGCGACCTCACGGCCGAGGCGGCCGAGGGCAAGCTCGACCCCGTGATCGGGCGCGATGCCGTGATCCGGCGCGTCATCCAGATCCTCGCGCGGCGCACAAAGAACAACCCCGTGCTGATCGGTGAGCCGGGCGTTGGCAAGACCGCCGCCGTCGAGGGCCTCGCCCAGCGCATTGTCTCCGGCGACGTGCCCGAGTCGCTGCGTGACCGCCGCGTGATCGCGCTCGACCTCGGTGCGCTGCTCGCCGGCGCGAAGTACCGGGGAGAGTTCGAGGACCGCCTGAAGGCGGTGCTCAAAGAGGTCGCCGAAGCCGCCGGGAGGGTGATCCTCTTCATCGACGAGCTCCATACGATCGTCGGCGCGGGCGCCGCCGAGGGCGCGGTCGACGCCGCGAACCTGCTCAAGCCGATGCTCGCGCGCGGCGAGCTGCGCGCGGTCGGCGCGACGACGCTCGACGAGTACCGCAAGCACATCGAGAAGGACGCCGCGCTCGAGCGCCGCTTCCAGCCCGTCTACGTGGACGAGCCGTCCGTCGAGGACACGATCGCGATCCTGCGCGGGCTCAAGGAGCGCTACGAGAACCACCACGGCGTGCGCATCCAGGACAGCGCGTTGATCGCCGCCGCGGAGCTCTCGAGCCGCTACATCGCCGACCGCTTCCTACCCGACAAGGCGATCGACCTGATCGACGAGTCGGCCTCGCGCCTGCGGATCGAGATCGACTCGCTGCCGACCGAGATCGACGAGGTCGAGCGGCGCATCATCTCGCTGCAGATCGAGCTGACCTCGCTCGCCAAGGAGACCGATGAGGCTTCCGCGCTACGCCGCGCGGCGCTCGAGTCGGAGCTGGCCGAGCGGCGCGAGCGCTCCGCGACGATGAAGGCGCAGTGGCAGGCCGAAAAGGACGTGATCAGCGAGATCTCGGACACCAAGAAGGCACTCGAGCAGGCTCGCATCGAGGCCGAGCGTGCCGAACGCGCCTCCGACTTCGCGCGCGCCGCCGAGCTTCGCTACGGCACGGTCCCCGAGCTCGAGCGCAAGCTCACAGAGCGCGAGGAAGCCGCGCCGAGCCAGGCCGTCTTCCTCAAGGAGGAGGTCGACCCCGACGACATCGCGGAGGTCGTCTCGAGCTGGACCGGCATCCCGCTGACGCGCCTGCTCGAGTCCGAAGTCCAGAAGCTGATCCATATGGAGGAGCGCCTGCACGAGCGCGTCATCGGCCAGCAAGAGGCGATCGAAGCCGTCGCCGGCGCGATCCGCCGCTCCCGCGCCGGCCTCGCCGACCCCAACCGCCCGATCGGCAGCTTCCTCTTCCTCGGCCCGACCGGGGTCGGCAAGACGGAGCTCGCTCGCGCCTTGGCCGAGTTCCTCTTCGACACCCAGGACGCGATGGTCCGGATCGACATGTCCGAGTACATGGAGAAGCACTCGGTCAGCCGGCTCGTCGGCGCGCCCCCCGGCTACATCGGCTACGACGAGGGCGGCCAGCTGACCGAGGCTGTGCGCCGCCGGCCCTATGGCGTGATCCTTCTCGACGAGGTCGAGAAGGCCCACCCCGATGTCTTCAACGTCCTGCTCCAAGTGCTCGACGACGGGCGCCTGACCGATGGTCAGGGGCGCACGGTCGACTTCAAGAACGTCGTCCTGATCATGACCTCGAACATCCGTCTCGAGGACGAGGACCTCCGCAGCGCGCTCCAGGAGTACTTCAAGCCCGAGTTCATCAACCGGCTCGATGACATCGTGGTCTTCCACTCGCTTACCCGCGAGCAGATCTCCGAGATCGTCATGCTGCAGGCGGGGATCGTCATCGACCGGCTGGCCGCGCGCGGGATCACGCTCGAGCTCTCCGACGATGCGCTGACCCTGCTCGGCAACCTCGGCTACGACCCGGTCTACGGCGCGCGCCCGCTCAAGCGCGTCATCCAGCGCCAGCTCGTGGACCGGATCGCGGTCGGGCTGCTCGACGGCAGCTATCGCGACGGCCAGACGATCCGCGCCGACGCCGTCGGCGGCGAGATCGTGCTGAGCGCGGTCGGGGCGCCGGCAGCAGCCACCGCCTAGGCCCGAGCCTCAGGTGATGCGACGGGCCTGCGTCGCCGTGCTGCCGCCGGTGACGGTGGCGGATAGCGTGATGAGGAGCGGGTGGTGCTTCGTGGCCCTCGCGATCGCCGCATGCGCGGGCGCGGTCAGTTTGAACGAGAGGACGGTCGGCATGTACTTCGGCTCGACGAACGCCGAGGAGATGAAGGTCAGGGGGAGGACGGCAGCTCGGTGCCGCGTCGCTTTGCGCCGGCGCGCGTCTCGCCATAGAGGCGCCCGACCATCGTCAGGTTCTCGAGCCCCGTCAGGTTTTCGTCGATCGCCGCGTACTGCCCCGCGAGGCCGATCCGCGAACGCAGCGCTGCCGCGTCGGCGACGACGTCGAGACCAAGCACGCTCGCCGAGCCGGCGTCGGGGCGCAGCAGCGTCGTAAGGATCCGTACGACCGTCGTCTTGCCGGCGCCATTCGGGCCGAGCAGGCCGAGGACGCTGCCGCTGGCGACGTCGAGATCGATGCCGTCGAGCGCCCGGACCGCTCCGTAGGACTTCGCGACGCCGCGCACGCTGATCGCGGCTCCGTCAGGGGGCGCGGTCACAGAGCGTGAGCCTACACGGCAGCTGCCATCGCGACCGCCGGTGCTGTTCGGGCCGGCATTCGCCGGCCCGAACACACTCTTCAGGCCGGGAAGGGCTCGGTCTCGCGCGTGCCCGGGATGTAGCTGCCCTCGTCTTCGAGCAGGTCGCGCGTCACGCGGCGCAGCTCCGCGGTGTCCTCGTGGCCGTGCACTCCCACGGCGTGCGCGACCGCCGCCTCGAGCACCTCGTCCTCTTCGCCGATGATCGTGAGCGTGCAGCCGGACTCGCTCTCGAAACGGCGGCAATCAGCCATCTTCCGTGCCATGCCTCAGTCCCCCACGGTTGAATTGGACGTCCTACGTGCCCGTTGTAGCTCGTCACGACAGGGCGGTCAAGCGGCCTCAGGGCAAGAACAGCATCCCCTGCGGCGCGACGCCCGGTCCGCTGACGCTCAGCGCCGTGATCTTGCCCGTCCACGGGTCGATCTCCCCAAGGTAATTGGCCGGGAAGCCGGGGCCGGGGCAGGTTGCGGGCGCGTTGTTGGAGTCACACGGGGTGACCGCCGCGAGCTCGCTGCCGACCGCGAACGGCCCGGTGATCGCATCGATCGTGTCGGCGCTGTTGTCGGTCGTGTAGATCGTTCCCGAGCTGTCCGACGGCCAGACCGTGTCGTCGACCGAGGCGGACAGGTCCAGCACTGACAGGGTCTGCCACGGCGAGTCGGCCCGGGCGAGGAAGATCTGCTGCTGGTCGCCCTGACTCGTCTCCATGAACTCGCCGCCGAAGCGCTGCGCGTAGAACGGCACGTCCTCGTTCGAGTCGGGGTCGGTCAGCGCGAGCTGGATGCTGGAGCCAAAGCCGGGCCCGGCGTTCGCGAGCGTCGCGCTAGCCTCGTCGAAGAAGAGCGGCGCGACAGTGGCGATCCCCGTCGCCGGGTCGAGGCTCAGCTCGTAGACGGCCGGGAAGCCGGCGTTCGGCGCCGGCGTCGTGCCGGTCGTTCCGGGCGCCGACGCGCTGATCAGGGTGAGGTGCCCGTAGAAGGAGATGGCGTCGGTGCCGCCAGCGTGCGGCAGCGGCTCGTTGTAGGCGTAGTGCGTGATCGTGGCGCTCCACGGCGCGATCGTGTAGAGGCTCGAATTCGCGTCCTCGTTGACGGTCGCGTAGACGAGGCCGCTGTCCGGGTCGACAGTCAAGCCGTCGCACTTGCCGAGGATGTCCCACTGCGCGGTGGCCTGGCCGCTTCGCGTGAGCTCGACGACGGTGCTGTCGAGGTTGCCGGTCGAGCTCGCCTGGCCCTGCGCCCCGACGCCGTTCTGGAAACAGGTGAAGATGTGGCCGTCCCCGTAGCTGATGTCGTCCGGGTTGGTCAGCGTCTCGCTGCCGTGCGGAGTCTGGTGGCTGAGGCTGGCGCCGTTGAAGAAGACCGCGTTGGTGAACGTGCTCGGCGGCGGCGGCGGCGGCGGCGGCGGGAGCGGGTGTTGGTGATGGTGGTGGCCGAAGAAGAAGCCGTGGGCAAACGCGCCGCTCGCCCCAGCTGCCAGCAGCGCGAACGCGCTCATCAGCATCGCTACCGGCCGTATGACTTTGAGCCGCATCGAGTCCTCCTGTCGAACTGGTCGGCGCTCCCCGTTGCCCCGCAGCCTAGGCTCGCTCGCGCGATCAGTTGCGACTATCCGGTGAAGCGCTGCGGCGGTCGGTCTTCGCCCGACCGTCCTCGCTTTGGCGGAGTGGTCGGGTTGGGTGGAGCGGCCGCACCGGGCCCGCATGCTCTCGATGGTTTGCTAGCTGTGCCCATGCGCCGTGAAGCCGATCGCGTTGTCGAGCGTGCGGCGCACTGGAGCAGCTCGTGCGGGCGCATCCCGGCGCTGCCACCGAGCCCGTCCTTGCGAGTGTCAGCGACGATCCTCTGAGAGCCGGCCCACAGCTCGGTCTGGTAGCGCTTCTCGAGCGAGCGCGCCTCGACCATCTAGACGGCGACGGCGTTCCAGTTGAGTCGAACGTAGTCCAGCACGAGCGGGTCGCCGAGCTCGGCTTCCAGTTCGTCGATGAACGGTTCACGGAACTCGTGCGGCAGCCGCTCGAGATACGGCGCGAAGATCACCGTCTCGAGGAACTCGCGCGGGCGCGGCGGTGTCGTCGGCTTGGGCTCGAGCCAGCAGTCGCCGACTGCGAACCCGGCCGCCTCGAGCCGCGCGCGCGTCTGCTCGACCGTCGCGTAGTGCCAGAGGTCGCCGATCGCGCCCAGGTGGTGGGCGTACGGCTCCCGGCTCGCGAGTTCGGCGCCGAGCGCGCGAGCCCGCTCGATGTTGCCCTTGCCGCCGCATTGCGCCACGAACTGGGCGCCGGGGCGCAGCGCGGCCCGGATTCGCGCGAACAGCGTTTCGTGGTCGAAGATGTGATGGAAGGTGGCTGTCGAGATCGCCGCGTCCACGGGGGAGGCCAGTGACAGCTCGAGGAGGTCCTGGCAGAGCACCTCGACGCGCTCCGTCGCGAGTCGCTCGCGTGCCTTCGCGGCCATCGATGGTGAGCCGTCGACGGCGACGACGCGACCGCGGGGCAGCCGCTCGAGCACCAACTCGGTGACGCGCCCCGTACCGCAGCCGGCGTCGAGGACGGTCTCATCGCCGGCCAAGCGCAGGCGTCCTAGGTGTAGTTCCTGAGGACG
>PLFX01000001.1 GCA_003138355.1 Solirubrobacterales bacterium | reverse complement strand
GGCCAGCTCGACGCGCTCGCCGACGGGACGGCGGACGGTGTTGGTGCTCATCGTGTTCTCCTTCTGCTGGTGGCTGTTGGGCATGCCCGCCACCAGGCGAAGCGACGCAGGGACGGTCAAGAGAGGGCCGTCAGGCCCCGCCGCAGGCGGCCCCGCAGGGGCGACCTTGACCGGACCAAGGAGCAAGCCACAGTGAGCGGGCTGACCGACCTGCCGCCAGTGGGGAGACTGATGCCGCCCCTCTCCCCCGCTCCCGAGACGTGTCGCGCACGGCCCGGCCGCCGGACTGCACGGCCGGGCCATCGCGCTACCGGCTACTGCTCCTGCAGCTCGCCGTCCTCGTCGACGTCGAGATTCGTGTCCTCCTCGAGCCCGTCGACCTCGACGGCCGCGTCATCGTCGGCGAGGTCCTCGTCGGCGAGGTCCGCGTCGAGGCCTTCGTCGTCCTGTGCCGTCGCCGGGGCCTTCGGCCAGGCGGTCGCGTGGTAGGTGCGCTCGGCGCGCTTGACGGCTTGCTCGAGCTTGGCGAGCGAGCCGGGCAGGTGCGGGCCGGCGAGCTTGGCGAGCGCCTTCGCTGCCTTGTCGCCGTGCGAGTGCCACTGCGTCGTCTGCGGGCGCTTGCTGGCGGGCAGGACGATGCGTGACGCGTATTGCTCGGCGGCGATCACGACGAGCGCGCGACCGTACAGCTCGCTCGCGGTGGTGGCGCCGTCGATGAACCGCCACAGCCACTTGATCGGGTCGCCGCTGTCGTAGTCGATGCGCAGGCGGCCGCGGCTGCCGTCCTTGCGCGTCTTGGTCACGTCGTGGCGCAGGTCGCCGACGACGAGGCGGACGCCGCCCTGCGCGATCCGCTGGGCGTGCTCGTCGCCGCCGCCGTAGGCGTGCGAGTCCAACAGCGCGTAGACGAAGAACCGCGCGACGGTTATGTCGCTGGGGTCTACGGTGGCGAGCTCGTTGACGAGCTTGACGCCGAGGTCGTGGTTGATGCCGTGCGCCTGGTCGGCGAGCTCGCGCAGCTGCGCGTCGCGTTCGCGGCGCGCAACCGTCTCGGCGTTCTCGGGCGTGTCGCTACGACGTGACTGCTTGGCGGTCGCGGCGTGCTGCTCGGCCTTGGCGCGCAGCTGCTCGACCGTCTTGGTGATCGCGTCGCGCGCGAGCTCGCGGTAGAGGTCACGCGCGTCGACGATCAGCGGCGCGCTGGTGTCGGCGGGGAACTCGAGCAGGGCGCCGGCGGCGCGCGCCTGGTCGACGTGCGCCTCGCTGAAGCGGATGCTCGGCGGACCGTACGCGTAGCTGTCGACCTTGCGGTGCAGCTTCTCCGCCTCGGCCAGCTCCGCCTCCGCCTTCTTCCCTAGGCGCAGGCCCTCGATGTCGTGCGCGTTGACGCTGCCCAGGTAGGCCGCGAACACGCGCGGCTTGCTCTCGTGCAGCGCTCTCGCGATCACCCACGTCGGGCTGCTGACCAACCGTCCGCCCTCGCCGGCACCGTGCTCGCTGTCGAGGTACGCCACGACAGCTTCCAGCGTCGGCCGCGAGGTCTCGCCGATCGTGATCAGCGTGTCGAGGGCGGCCAACGGCAGCTGGCCGGTCCCGATCATCTGCTGCGCGCGCTCCGGCAGCGCGAGCAGCTTCACGCGCGCTGTCACGCGTTGGCGTGCCCAGCCGAGCGCCTGCGCGGCGCCGTCCTCGCTGAGTCCGCGCTCGAGCATCGCGTGGACCGCCTTGGCTTCCTCGTAGGGGTTCAGCTGGAGCCGTGTGATGTTCTCGACGGCACGATCCGCGTCCTCGCTGTCGCCGTCACGCACAACGACCGGCACCTCGGCGAGGCCGAGCTGGCGTGCTGCGGCGATGCGGTGAAACCCGGCGACGAGCTCGTAGCCCTCACCGTTGGTGCGCACGACGAGCGGCACGATCAGTCCTTGTAGGCGGATCGAGCCGGCGAGCGCGTCGACGTGACCGCCGTCCAGCTGCCGCACGTTCTCCGGGACGTGGATCTGCTCGAGCGGTACGGTCAGTGTCGCGACGGGCTGTGTGGTGGTACTCATGCTGTTCTCCTTGGATAACCGGGGCCGCCGGGTGCGGCCCCGCTTCCTCGTCCCACGCACCCGCAGGGTGCGACACTGGGCGAGGGGGCGGGGCCGCCACCCGGCGTGGCCGCTCGCCGCAGTCCTGTTGGCGGTTAGGCCCATTCGCAGCTTGAGCCGTAGCCGGTGATCTCCTCGTCGCGTACTGCGGCGCGCGCGCCATTTCCTTGGCTCAGCGCGTCGCGGATTGCGCGGCGTTCCTCGCCGAGCTCTTGACGGCTGCTTGGCGTGGCCTCGCGGAGCCGGCGGATTTCGCGGGACGCGTCCGAGCGGGTCGCCGGGGGTGTGAAGGTTTGGCCGGTGCGGTGCGCGAGCGCACGCAGGTAGGCGAGTTGCTTGGTCGTGGGTTTCACTGGTGCTCCTGTCGTTGCGGGGTGGGCATGCCCGCCATTTGCACACCACCGGTGTGCTTGGCTTCAGGGCGTGCCTATCCGCGCGCAGGCAGCGCGTGCCCCTCGTTGTTGCCTACATCGCCTCTGCGGCAGACTCGCCGGCCCGCATGATCGGGGCCGCGTGTTGCGTCGCGTGACGCTCGCCCATACTTCGCGACATGGATCCGCGCGGCGCGTACACGGCAGACCGGGCCTCGCCATTGTCTGGGGTACCGATCTCGACGGTCCACTATTGGGCGCGTCACGAGACGCTCGTTCCGAGCGTCTCCGCGGTCCGCGTAAAGCTGTGGTCCTACAGCGATCTACTCGGGCTGCGCACCATTGCGTGGCTGCGCGCGACCAAGATGGACGACACCGGGTACAGGATCCCGGCGACGACGATGCCGCTGGTGCGGCGCGCGTTGGCTGAGCTGCGTGACCTTGACCCCAACTTGTGGACCGATGAGGAGAGCCCGAACGTCGCTGTTGACCGGCGCGGCGCGATCGTCCTCGAGTCGGACCGTGAGCCGAGGAACCTCGACGGGCAGCACTTGCTCGAGGCGAGCGCTTTCGATGTGCTGCGCCCGTTTGATCTCGGGGTTGAGCA
>PLFX01000033.1 GCA_003138355.1 Solirubrobacterales bacterium | reverse complement strand
TCTCACTTGACATAGGAGCAACAATACGAGGAGTCTTGATCCTGACCCGCTCGCTTGGTTCCATGGACCAATTCATGGACCAATCTGAGCACAAGTGGGACCAACTCAAAGGGTCTAAAACCCAGTAAACACGGGAGAGAACGGGTAGACACAACCGGATCCTTTGGGTTGTGGTCCCGGCGGTCGCGGGTTCGAATCCCGTCGCTCACCCTCGGGAAGAAAACAGTACGAGCAGGACGATTCCGCTCGCGTTGCTGTCCACGGCGCGGATGCCAGCGCGGCTCCTTTTCGCGCGACGCGAGTGTCACGGACGTGGCTTTGTGCACGACCGCTTTTCGGTGGACCAGGCGTGTCCGCCGGGTCGTGTTGGGGTCGCGCGCTGCTGGTTGCGCAGATGTGGAGTGCCGCGCTGTTGGGCATCGTTGCCGATGCCCAACAGGTAGACGGATGCCACTGCTGAGATCAGCCTCGCCTCGCTGGCGTTGGTGGAACGTAGTCTGCTGATGATCGACGAGAAGGCCCGCGATCACGGGCCTTCTCGCTACGACAAACGGCTTCGGGGTTGCTGCTAGACCGCGACGAGCTCGCGCGTCTTCTGAACGAGAACCTTGCCGCTCGTGATCTTCGGCGGATTCGCCAGTGCCGTCTCGAGCTTCTCCTCGCGGACCCAGTTGGACGCGACGCGTGTCGACTCCTCGGCATGCGCCTCGGTGTCGAAGATGCCGACGGAGCTGAGGACGCCGTTACCGCCTTCGATCAGGTAGTAGCCCTTGAAGCCCGGCAGTTCGCTCAGGCGAGGGAGGAGGCTGCCCTCAGTCTTCTGGACGAGCTCGTCGGTGCGCTTCTGATCGATCGCGTCGTAGCGTCGAATGGTGGCATGCATCTGATGCTCCCATCTATCTCTTCAGTAGGAACGACTCGGTTGAGTCGTTCCGCCGCGCCCAGTCCCGAGGTGACGTCGAGGGAGCTTGTGAGCTCGACGACGTCGGCGGAGGACTTTGGGTCGCACACTGACGCTAGCACGCTTCTTGACGAGTTGGTCTTACATTTCCGCGTTCTTTAGCCGCGGCACCCTCGTCAGCGCTGCGAGCCTTGGGAAACAGGCCGACGCGTCCTGCGCAGACGCCCGCAAGTCGCGCTGAGGGACAACGCGGCGATGGCCGTCGTTCGTGGCTGCTTTCGGAATTTGCGACAGTCGCTGCAGGAGCGAGCATCTGGCCCCTGCGCGATCAGGGGAGGTCGCTGTCGGTGGCCTCGCGGGGACGTCTGGCTACGTCATCCTCTTCGGCCGCCTCGGCGACGACTGCGGCCACCGCCTTCACGACCTCGCGGTTGAACACGCTCGGCACGATGTAGTCGGGCGCGAGCTCGTCGTCGCCGACGGTGCTGGCGATCGCCCGGCCGGCGGCGACCTCCATGTGCTCGGTGATCGCGCGTGCGCGGACATCGAGCGCGCCGCGGAAGATGCCGGGGAATGCGAGCACGTTGTTGATCTGGTTGGGGTAGTCGGAGCGGCCGGTCGCGATGACCGCGGCGAGGCCTGAGATCTCGTCGGGCATGACCTCTGGCATTGGGTTGGCCATCGCGAACACGACGGCGTTCGCGGCCATCGAGCGGATTCCGGCGACGCTGACGGCGCCCGGCTGTGAGAGTCCGATAAAGACGTCGGCGCCGGCCAGCGCCTTGTCGGCTGAGCCGATGAAGTTCTCGGGGTTCGTTGTCTCGGCGTAGCGTTCCTTGACGGGCGTGAGCCCAGCCCGTCCGCGGTAGATCGTTCCGGAGCTGTCGGCGCCGATCACGTTGCGCACGCCCGCGGCCTGGAGCGTCTCGGTTACCGCGACGCCGGCGGCGCCGACACCGGTGACGACGACCTTGACTTCCTCGATGCGCTTGTCGACGATCCGCAGCGCGTTGAGGAACGCCGCCAGCACGACGACGGCCGTGCCGTGCTGGTCGTCGTGGAACACGGGGATGTCGAGCGAGGCGCGCAAGCGCTGCTCGATCTCGAAGCAGCGCGGTGCGGCGATGTCCTCGAGGTTGATGCCGCCGAACCCGGGAGCGATCGCCTCGACAGTCGCGATGATCCGGTCGGTGTTCTTGGTGTCGAGGCAGATCGGCCATGCATCAACGCCGCCGAACTCCTTGAACAGCTGGGCCTTGCCCTCCATGACCGGCAGCGCCGCCGCAGGCCCAATGTCACCGAGCCCGAGCACCGCGCTGCCGTCGGTCACGACCGCCACGGTGTTGTGCTTGCTCGTGAGGTTCCACGCCGACTCCGGGTCCGCGGCGATCGCCTGACAGACCCGCGCGACACCGGGCGTATAGGCCATCGAGAGGTCGTCACGTGTCTTGATCGGCACCCTGGACTGCATTGCGATCTTGCCGCCCAGGTGCAGCAGGAAGGTGCGGTCCGAGACGTGCTCGACATCGACGCCATCGATCTGGTCGCACGCGGCGACGATCGCCTGCGCGTGAGCCTCGTCGGTCGCCAGCACGCTCACATCGCGCGTCTTGCCCCCCGGGCTGACGCGCACCAGGTCGATCGCGTCGAGCAGGCCGCCCGCATCGGCAATCCCCCGCGCGAGATCGGCGAAGCTCCCCGGCCTGTTGTCCAGGCGGACTCGGAGGGTGATGGAGAACGATGCCGAGTGATGTGCCATGACTGCCCTCCAGTTCGAGCCCGCCGCTCCGGCGGGCCTAGGCCGTTACCACAAGCCCCGATTGTCCCTGTAGCGCGCCATGGACGCCGCCTCCAGCTCAGGGCCAGGGGGCTGGCGTCGCCGTCAGGAAGCTGCAAATCCCGACGGACGCTCCCGTTTCGCGCTATGCGGTCACGTGGAGAGGTGGTCGCGTCGCAGCTGCTTTGCGCGGGAGCGACAGTGTCGCGTCCGGTCGGCGTGAGCTGTAGCTAGGTGGGAGGCGGCTGGGTGCCCCAGCCGTCGAACTCGCAGGCGCCGTGTTCAGCGCCGGCACCGACCATCCACGTGACCCAATCGTTGAGGATCTCGAGCGAGGCTTTGCCAGCAGACCTTTGGTGCGCAGCCGACGAGC
>PLFX01000011.1:124519-184057 GCA_003138355.1 Solirubrobacterales bacterium | reverse complement strand
CTAGTTTTCAGTCGGCGCCCACAGTACCCACCAGCAGAGTGTCGCACGAGAGTAGGCGCCTCCTCCCACGAAATGCGGTCACGTGACCCTGCCCGCATCCGACGCCTCCAGCGCGCGATGAGGAGCGACGCGTGCGAGTGTTTTGGAGGCCGGCCAGTTACTCGACATCGCCGGAGACTGCGACAGCGCGCGAGAAGGCTCAAGTCGCGGTCGCGCTGCGCGAGCGGACTCGTCTGTTAAGTGGGCCGTGTGGAAACTCGATGCCCAGTAGCGACCTGGTCCCTGCGTGTCACGCGGGTATAGTCACGGCGCAATGGAGGTCGTGAAGATCAACGCGATTGAGGTCGCGCCGGGCCGTGGTGCGGCGCTCGAGGAGCGGTTCGCCAATCGCGCGGCGGAGGTTGAGGAGATGCCTGGCTTTCTCGGCTTTGAGTTGTTACGCCCGACCGCTGGCGAAACTCGCTATTTCGTCTACACACGTTGGCAGAGCGAGGAGCACTACCGCGCGTGGGTTGAGAGCCCGGCGTTTACGCGGGGTCACGCACAGGCGGCTACCGGCACCGGTGGTCCGGTTGCTAGTCATTCTCAGCTGCTCTCCTTCGAGGTCGTACAAACCGCGCAACCTCGCTGACCGATCGCGGCCAGCAACCGCCGACGATCAACGATCCCCGCGCTCGATGCTGTCGATCAGCGGACAACTAGCCTAGCCGTGCCCGACAACGCTACCCACGCTGTCGTTAAGCGCGACGTGGAGTCGCGACGGTCGGTGGGAGCCGGGCACGAGTCGCGTTTCGCGGGTGCGTTGCGTGCGATCATTGACCCATGTTCGACGACGATGCGAGCGATGAGAGCTTCGAGGAGACGGTGAGGTCGATCGTGCGAGAGGTCACGCGATCGATCGAGCGGGTGACGCAGGCGGACTTGGACGATGTCGCGGACGCCATCGGTTTGGATCTTGTGCGCGCGAGGGAGTTGGCCGACAGCGCCGTCGGGTGGCTACGCGCGCACGCTGAGGGCCTGGGTGAAGATCGGGCTTTCTGGGGTGGTGGGCCGCGCGGCTCAGTGGTCAGCGAGAGTCCGCTGTCGGGCGGCGGGCCGGATCCGCGGGATCTACCAACGACCGAGCAGGGCATGGCACTCGTCGCCGTGGATTCCGGGCGCTGGACAGTCGAGCCAGGCAGTGACGCGCTCGCCACTGACGGTGAGCGGCCGGGGTTCCGTGACGCGGCTGGGCTCGTCGACGAGCTGCGCGCTCGCGACTGGATCACGGCACACGGGGAGATCACGCTGGCCGGTCGCCACGCCCTCAGCCGATGGCTGGACGCCGCACCCTGATCCGGGACGTCAATCATTCGACCGAAGTCCCGGTAGGCCGGGCAGTAGACCAAGACAGGGATGAGCCCCGCGCCTAACACCCATCGCAACTCCGCCTAGAGCCGATACCCCGAGACGGTCGGTCTCAGAGAATGCGGCCGTCCGTGGCTCGCGCCCCACGCGACCCCTTCGCGCGGGACGCGAGAGGGTGTCCGACTAACCATCAACCACCGCCTACACAGTTCGACGGACACCCTCGCTGGGATGGCGAACCTAATTCCTTCTCTAGCCCGGCAAAGCAGGCGCCAGCCCCAACACGTCGCGTATTCCCCTAACGGACGAGCAGCAGTAGTCCGCGACTGCTCCGCACGCGCGCCCGCTTTTCGGCGAAGCAGCAGTCTCGGCCCGTCAGCGTGATGCAGCTCCATTACGCGACGAGGGAGCGTCCGAGCGAGAGCGCGCGAGCCAGGCCGCTCGTTACTGGTCTCGCCCAGACGCGCTGCTGGGCCGAAGGCGGGAGCGGGTCGCGTTGTTGCTGGCACGCGGAAGCGGCGCTATCGCTGATCGTGAACGACGCGTCTCAGCGGGTTGTGGGTTGTTCCAGACCGACGCGTGGATCGCCTCGACGGTCCGGTGTGCGCGTGCTTAGGTTCCCGGCAGGACGAAGAGCCCGGCGATGCCGAGGCCGAAAATCAGGATCGCGAGGATCGAGTCCGGTCCGAGGCGGAGCCAGCAGCGCGCTGGGCGCACGATCACGCCGACTGCGTAGACCGCGGTCAGGGCTACGCCGAGCCCTGCGAGCCAGCTGTTGGGCGCTCCAACCTTCGGGAGCACGGCCTTGCCCGCGACGATGTCGGCGACGAGGAACAGGCAGACCTGGAAGGCGTTGCCGCCGAACATGTCGCCGATTGCTAGCGCGTGGTCGCCGAGCTTGATGGCCGCGAGCCCGGAGCTGATCTCCGGTAGCGCAGTTGCGAGCGCGAGGACCGTCGCGCCGAAGATCACGCCGTTGATCCCGGCCCTGGTCGCGAGCTCGTTGCCCGTCAGCTCGAGCGCGACGCCAGCCGCGAGCGTCAGCAGGCAGGCAAAGCCGAATAGCGCCGCGACCCGTGCGGTAGAGGCGGCGGCGAACGGATGCGGCTGATCTTTGATCGGCTCGCGACGATGGCGTCGGCCGGGGGCCGATCCGGGCATCGACACCTGCCAGTGGGGGTCCTTGCGCACGCGATTGATCACCCATATCCCGAAGGTCCAGAAGACGACGATCGCGATCGACGCGGGACTGATCACGCCGCCGATCGCCGTCGTCGGCTTCAGCAGCGCGCCCATCGCGACACCGGAGACGACTAACACAACGAGCAGCCCTTCAACCGCTGGCGTCAAAGCGCCAACCAAGAACGTCAGCGGGCGCTGCGGGCCGACGGCGACGTCGCACAGAACGAGCACCATCGTCTGCATCGCGATCCCGCCGATCAGGTTGCCGGCTGCAAGACCGAGATGCCCGCCGGCCGCCGCCGACACAGTGATCGCCAGCTCCGGCAGGCTGCCGGCCACAGCGAGCAGGATCATCCCACCAAGCTCCTCGCCAAACCCGAGGCGAACATCCAGCGCGTCGGTCGTCTTCGAAAGCGTCACCCCGGCGACCCACGTCACGACCACGCCAAACGCGAAGATCAGTACGAGGAGCGGCGTAGCGAAACTCGACACGCGCTGCCAGTCTGAAGCGCCCGGCGGACGCGAACCGTCGGCGACTCTCAGCCGCGGCCACCACGACGTACTACATCTCACCGACCGGCAGCGGCAGCGCTTACACGTTTTGCGTTGGTGTCGAAGGGGGTCGTCTCCGTACAGTGAGCCAAGTGCCGCACGTGTCAGATCGGGCGCCCTGCGAGGCGTCCAGGCGCGGACGCTCAAGGTGCCGGAATACAGGCCGATACACAGCCCGTGGAAGGCCAGCGACGAGCAGATACCCGCCACCGCGCTGGCGGCGTTAGGAAGACGGTCCTAGGAACGATCAATGCCGCATAGGCTGGGCCAGCGCGCAACGGACGAGCGGGGCTTCACCCTGATCGAACTGCTCGTCGTGATTCTGATCATCGGCATCCTTGCCGCGATCGCCATTCCGTCGTTCCTCAACCAGACAGCGAAGGCCTACGACGCGTCGGCGAAGGAAGTCGCGCGCACGACCGAGACGACTGCGGACACGATCTCGACGGACAACGGCGGCGGCTTCGGCAGCATCAGCGTGGCCAACCTGAACATGTACGAGATCACTCTGTTCACCTCGAGCGCACAAGCCGGTAACAACGCCTTTGTCTACTCGGCGACCGGCAACACGAACAGCTACGTCGTCACGAGCCAGGCCTACCACACGGATACCCTGTTCTCGATCGTCGACAACAGCGGCGTGATCTCCCGCTACTGCGGTCCTGGCACCGGGAACCCCGAGCACGCGACCGTCTGGACGCCGCCCGCGGCGAACACACCGACGACAACCGGTACCGGTGTCGGCACGATCACCAACTCGGGCTACACCGGCGGCGGCTGCGTCGCCGGCGCCTGGTAACAGCTGGGTCGCTATGAACAACACGGGGCGGCCGAATCGGCCGGCCCCGTCTCGTTCTCGGCGAAACTACGACGACCCTGCGCCGCTGTCGCTCTAGTCGCGCTGAGGCACAACGCGCATCCGATGCGGCGGGGCTGTTGCTTTCACGAGACAAGAGGCGGCGGCGGTTGTTTGCGACAGCCAATGCGCGGCGCGCGCGGCTGTGCGCCGGTGGTATCGGGCGCACTGGTCGGCGATGCGTTCGTTTCTCTCGTCGGTTGGCTTGGGGGTCGAGCGGTCGCGATCTGCGCCGCTACACGCGACCGCTCCGCCGCCAAAGCGATCGTGCGCGAACCCCCACCCCTGACGCTCGCAGTGCGCGATTTGCGACAACAGGCCGAGGTAAACGCGACAGGCGTGATGTAGCCAGCGCCCCGTGCGGCCGGGGTGGTTGGGGTCAGGTCAACCTAGCGGGACGAGGACTCGTTCAGGCTAACGGCAGCTCGAATGAGGGCCGCGAACGCGTTCTCGTTGATTTCATCGTTCTCGCGGAAGTCGATGGCGCGCCGGGTGTTGCCGTCGAGGCTTGAATTGAACAGTCCAGAAGGGTCTTCCAGCGAGGCCCCCTTGAAGAACGTGAGTTTCACGACGCTCTTGTAGGTCTCGCCAGTGCAGATCAGGCCTTGGTGAGACCACACCGGAACCCCTGGATTGGAGGCCTTCTGCCACTTCCACTCCTCGACCACGTCGGGGTCGGCCTCTGTGATTAGTGTGCGAAGCCTGGCAACGGTCCTGCCCCGCCAGTCGCCCAGTTCCTTGATCCTTGCGTCGATCTGCTGAGACGGAGACTCGACCGCCTGCGCGGGGTTCTGCTTCATGTTGTAGACGTTCCGCTCCGTAGCTGTTGTCGCGTCAGTCTACGGGTCAACGATGTTGGTGGAACACACGCCGTCCGAGCCTGCCGCTCACGCCGCCCCTCGGCGCGATAGCCGTCGTAAGCCCTTTGACTGTCGCAAAATCTGAGAGCGACAGCGCAGCACGGACCCAGCAGCGCTGTCGGTTTGCGCGACGAGCAGCTGCGGAGGCGCGGCTTACGCAGGTGGCAACGCCTCTCGCGAACGCCCGGCGGTGACCGGTGCTCTGCTCATGCGGACTCTTGCTCGCGAAGACTGCGGCTCATAGCGACGCCGAAGATGCCCCGGCCCTTGCCCGCGACGTGGAATCCGCTGCGCATGTATAGACCGACCGACGGATTGCGCAGATGAACGTTGAGGGTCAGTGTGCTTGACCGCTCGGCGGTCTCGCTAGCTATCGCCTCGATCAGCGCCAAGCCGACGCCCTGGCCGCGCGCGCTTTCTGTGACTGCTAGCACCAGCTCCGGCAATCGCTCACCGTGTTCGTCGAGCACTAGCGGCGGATCATGGACATGACACCAGGCCACCCCGAGCGGGTTGCCCGAGTCGTCGGTAGCGACGACAACTGAGTCCGACGCCCGCGGCAAGACAGCGAGGACCACCGGGTCGTCTGCCGCCGGCAGCGGACGGTCTTCCAGCGTGCTCGCCAGACGCGCCATCTCCACGAGGAACGGCATGTCGCTCGCCTCAAATCCGCGAAGTCGCACCGAAGCGGGATGTTATTCGCGCCTGCTCCCACGAAATGCGACAGCCAACGACGACCCGCAGCACCTGGCCCCATCGCGCGAACAGCAGCTACAGATCGTCCCTAAGCGTCGGGCAACGGCCGGTGCTCACTCTCTGCCGATCGCCCGATCTGCGATCGAGGTGAGGAAGTCTCGCGTCGGGGGCCAACGAAACGCGAGCGCGAGTAGGACTGGCGCGTCGAGCGGTCGGACGATGAGTTTTGCAGTCGCCGTCCCGGTGAAGCTGAACGTACCTTTCCCTGTCGCCGAGTAGCTCGGAACGAACGGTCCGCGCCCATTACAGCTCGGGCACGCCTCGGGCGGCTGGTCGCTAGCACCCGACCACCCATGGTCGCAGTCTGGGCACCGCCACTCAACGTGTGGATCGATCATCACGACCTCAACGCTACGCCGGGCCTCCGACGTCGGGCCAAGGGCACCGCCCTCACGTCACACAACGACCTGTGCGCGCTCGGCGAGAGGCGTCTGCTCCCTCCGGCGCTATCGCAAAAGGCGGAAGCGACAACGCCCGACGTGACCAGCCTCGTCGCCGCCTTGAGCGACGAGCAGCCGCGCCAGCGCGCTACCTCCCGAGAAGGCAGTGACTCTGAACGCGTGCAAACGCCTATCCTTGGCTCAGTGAGCTCGGGCTATGCGAAGCGAAACCTCCGTGAGATCGAGGACTCAGCGGGAGCCCACGGCCTCTCCGAGACGCAGGAGGCGCGCTTCCCGCGCAGCGAGCTCGGGGCCGAGCAGACCGGTTTCAACTTCCTCATCGTCAAGCCGAACAAGCGTGAGGCGTTCGCCCACCGACACCGCGAGGCCGAGGAGATCTACGTTGTTCTCGCCGGCTCGGGCCACGTCAAGCTAGGCGACGAGCTCGTCGAACTCCGGGCGCTGGACGCAGTACGCGTTAGCCCCGGAACCACACGCTCCTTCGAGGCGGGGCCTGACGGTCTCGAGGTGCTCATCTTCGGCCGCCGCGTCGAGGGCGACGGGGAGATCGTCGCCGACTTCTGGGATTCGTAGACGCGCAGCTGGTCTGGCGCCAAAGCAGCCGCCCGCCGCGGCAGTCCTCACGCAGCTCGTTCGCGCGAAACGCGATCGTCAGTCAACTCGTAGCGCTACGCAGAGCGAGCGCATGATGCTGAGCCCAAGCCAGCCAGACTCCACGTCCCGAGTTCAGCAGCCGGTGCTCGTAGTCATCCAGATCACGGGCACCGACGAGATGAACGACGATGGACAACACTCCGGCCTGCGCCGACCGAGGCGCTCGCTTTGACACCAAAGCAGCCACCGCCACTGCCGCGGGCCAGACTGTCCCAAAGCGCGAGGAGGAGCCGTCGCTCAAGAGCGGCTGTATTCCTTGTACCCAGGCATTCTTGGCCGAGGTCTGGCCCGTCCTGCGCAGCGTGGGATGCTCATGTGACGCCAGCGACGCCGATCAGGGTGCCTTCGGGGTCCGTGAAGTGACCGACAACGAGACCATTCGGTGACGTGGCTGGACCCATGACTCGTATGCCTCCGAGGGTCTCCGCTCGCTGCAGCGCCGCCTCGACGTTCGGGACTCCAACGTAGAAGACGGCGTGGCTCTTGTAGCTCGGTCCGCCTCCTACACCACCCCGGATGCCTGTCCCATCTTCCGACGTGACGAGGTCCAAGAACCCGTAGCTCCCTGGTTCCGAGACCTCTTGGACGACCGGCGAAGGCGTCTGGAACTCCCAGCCGAATAGGCCCGTGTAGTACTCGCGGAGGCTCTGGGGGTCGTTGCCGATGATCTCGAAGTGCACCACGGGTTGTGCCATGTGTTCTCTCCGGTTCGTTGGTCATTTCCGATGCGTGGACGGCGCAGCGCGCCGAAAGTCATCCGTGCGAGCTGCTAAATCGTCTCAGCCCTGTGTTCGTGATCGCCTCAGACCGCTGTAGTCGCGTCGGTGGAGCCGTTCGACGCGCGCTCGGCGCCGAGGAGCAGCCCGGCGAGCCCCGACGTTTCGCGCCTCGCTGACCGGCGAGCGCGGCCAGCCGCGCAGTCGCAAAATCCGAAAGCGAGCGCCCGACCACGATGTCGTCACGCGCCTGCCTGGCGCGAGTTGCGAGCACGGGTGATCGACGATTGTGGCGCGCTACTTGCTCGCGCCGATGTTGACTGGTAGGCGTTCGTCGTCGAATACGGCGGCGATTTCGAGGTGTCCGCCGAGTGCTTCGATGTAGCTGCGTAGCGTTGAGAGGTAGATGTCGCTGCGGCCTTCGAGGCGGGACACGTTGCCTTGGGAGATTCCGAGCACTTCGGCTAGCTGGATCTGTGTGAGGTGGCGGGCTTGGCGTAGCTCGGCGAGCGCGAGCGCGTCCTCGATCGCCTGCTTTCGCTCACTGACGTTCGTCTCCCAGTCCGGGTCGGTGTGGCGGGCTCGTTCGCGTAGCTCGTTGAAGTTCTTGGTCTTGGCTGCCATCTAGGGTGCTCCTTCGCTCTCAATGTCCTTGAGATGCTCGTCGAACAGCTTGTCGGCGAGCGGAATCATCTGGGCGTAGAACTCTTGCCAGTGGTCGCGTTTGTCGCCGCCCAGAAGCAGGATCGCCGCCCGTCTGGGGTCGAACGCGAACAGGATCCGGATCGTGCCGACGCGCAGCTCTTTCATGTTTGCGTGGCGCGAGCCCTCGACGCTGTCCACCAGCGGGCGACCAAGCCCCGGTCCGCGCTCCTCGAGCACCCGCACCGCAGCATCGATCGCCTGCTGGTCCGCGACACTCAACGTGTCCCACCAGCCCTCGAACTGGTCGGTGAACTCGACGTCCCACACCGCAGGACCATATCCTAGAGCGCATATGCCGTCAAGCGCATACGCGACGGCGCGGGCGCCGTTGTGGAGCATGGCAACGGGGCTGCTTGACTGCGCTGCAGTTTCTTCGCGAGCGCCGGATTGGAGGGTCATAGATGAGGCAGCAGGGTCAGGTGTTTCAGCTAACTGGGAGAGGCCGTGACGGGGAGCGGTTGTGGGCTTACCGCTACCGCGCGGCGGGTCGTGGTTCGCGACGTTTGCAGCGAGGCGGGTTTGCCAGCGAGGCGGACGCGGAGGCAGCGCTCGATCGTGAGCTGGATCGTTTGCGGCGGGAGCGGCGGGTCTCGCGTTCGCTGACGTTGAGGGAGCTCGTCGAGGTGTATCTGGCGCAGCACGACGTTCAGCCGGTGACGATCGAGAAGCTGCGCTGGCTGCTAGGGAAGGCGACCGCGGCGTTCGGTGAGCGGCGGTTGGGGGAGCTCACTTCGCTTGAGATCGCGGCGTGGCGGATGACGATTCCGGCGGGCTACCGCTTCGAGGCGACGCAGGCGCTGCGCCAGGTTCTGCACCGCGCGCTGGTGTGCGGAATGATCGACGTCAACCCGGCGAAGGTGGGCGTCGATAACCCGACGCCCAGGCGCAAGGAGCAGCGGCCGTTCGAGTCCTGGGAGGAGATCGACGCGGTCGCGGCAGCACTCGGGCGACGGTACGGACCGATGATCGTGTTTGCCGCGGCGACCGGGCTTCGCACCGCGGAGTGGGTCGCGCTTGAGAAACGCGACATCGATCGTGAGCAGCGCGTCGCCTACGTGCGCCGCTCGTTCACGCACCGCCAGGTGAAGCTGCCGAAGACCGAGGGGAGCATGCGCTCGGTGCCGCTGCAGGCCAGGGCGCTCCAAGCACTCGAGCGGCTCCCCACAACACGCTCTCCGCTCCTGTTCCCGGGGGTGCGTGGCAGTCACCTCGATCTGCACAACTTCCGCCCGCACCAATGGCACCCTGCGCAGCAGGCTGCCGGGATCGAGCCGCACCGCAGGCTCTACGACCTGCGCCACACGTTCGCCACGTTCGCGCTGGTATCTCGACGTTCGACCTGTCGCGGTATATGGGCGCGAGCCTGACGATGATCGACCGCCACTACGGGCACCTCGCACGCGACGGACGCCAGCACACGATCCAACTGCTTGACGCGCTCAACGCCGCTGGCGATGAACCGTGGACAGCCGTGGACGCAGCGTGGACGCCGGCGCCAGCACCTGCCAGCAAGATCGGAAGGCGAAAACAGCGCCGGGAGCAGGGAAATCCAGCGAAGCCCTCTGACGGACTCGAACCGTCGACCCCTTCCTTACCATGGAAGTGCTCTACCAGCTGAGCTAAGAGGGCGCGAGGCGAATGCTAGCTGGGAGCCGTCGGCCGGTCAGCTGCGCGGCTGCTCTTGCCCGGGTGCCGTAGCCGAGAGCGTGCTGGCCGGTGCTTTCTGCGCCGCGGACGCGGCGGGGTCCACTCCGAGCCCGAAGACTCCGAGGCCACCGGCGAGCGCGGCGAGCAGCAGGCGGCGCAGTGGGAGCCTCGGGTTGGCGGCGGGCGACGTGCGCGTACTCATCGACAAGCAGTGTGCGCCTCCAGTGTTGAGGACGCGCTAACTCACATGAAGCGTTCCGTAAGACGCGCCCCCAACCTCTGACGCCTTCAGGCGGTCGGCACGACGAGCACCGGACAGGGTGCGACGTGTAGCAGCCGCTGCGAGACACTCCCGAGCAGCAGACCGGCGAGGACAGTGTGTCCCCGCGTGCCGACGACGATCAGGTCGGCGCCCTCTTCGCGCGCGACCGTCGCGATCGTGTGGGCGGCGCCAGTCATCCCGCCTTCGACGATCCGTGTCCTCGCCTCGATGCCCTCGCCGTTGAGCTGCTCGACCTGCTTGCGAATCTTCACTTGACGCTCGTCGTCGTCCGCGTCTTGGAGTGCCATCCCCTTGCCCGCGAGGTACTCGACGCTGTGCACGGCAAGCAGCGAAGCCTTGTTATCGGCGGCAATTGACTTTGCTACTCCAAGTGCCCGGTCCGCGCCGTCGGACCCGTCGGTTGCCCAGACGATCTTCTTGAACATGCGTGCCCCTCCTCGGTCCGTAGCGATCCGCAAGCGGATTAGGTAGCGCGAACATACCATTCTGTCGGCAGTCGCCGCTAACGCGAGTGCATGTAAGGCCCGCGTCCTATACCTTCAACGGTCGGATGACGCTGGAGGAGCTCGAGGCGCTGGTCCATGCGGGGGAGATCGACACGGTCCTGCTCGCCCTCACCGACATGCAAGGTCGCCTGATGGGCAAGCGCCTCGTCGCGGAGCACTTCGTGCAGGAGGTCGCCGCCCACGGCGCCGAGGGCTGTAACTACCTGCTTGCCGTCGACGTGGAGATGACTCCGGTCGACGGCTTCGCGATCGCCTCCTGGGAGCGCGGCTACGGTGACTTCTTGCTCAAGCCCGACCTGGAGACGCTGCGCCCGGTTCCCTGGCAGGAGGGAACCGCGGTCTGCATCGCCGATGTCGCATGGCTCAACGGGACCGACGTGCCGCCCTCGCCACGCCAGGTTCTGCGCCGGCAACTGGATCGTCTCGCGCAGCGCGGCTGGACCGCCTATGCCGGTACCGAGCTCGAGTTCATCGTTCATCGCGACAGCTACGAGGACGCTTGGCGCAAGGGCTACCGTGACCTCGATCCCGCGAACCTCTACAACGTCGATTACTCGCTGCTCGGCACCGCGCGCGTCGAGCCGCTGATTCGCACCATCCGCAACTGCATGGGCGCCGCCGGCATGGCGGTCGAGGACTCGAAGGGAGAGTGCAACCTCGGCCAGCACGAGATCAACTTCCGCTACGCCGACGCGCTTCGCACCGCCGACCAGCACGTCATCTACAAGAACGGCGCCAAGGAGATCGCCGCGCAGGAGGGCATGTCGATCACCTTCATGGCGAAGCTCAACGAGCGTGAGGGCAACTCCTGCCATATCCATTTCTCGCTCGGCGACGCCAAGGGGCCGCTGTTCGCGCGCGACGATGGTGTCTTCAACTCCTTCCTCGCCGGCCAGCTCGCAGCGCTGCGCGAGCTCACGCTGCTGCTCGCCCCGAACGTCAACTCCTACAAGCGCTACGCCGCCGGGACGTTCGCGCCGACCGCGGTCGCTTGGGGTCGTGACAACCGCACCTGCTCGTTGCGTGTGGTCGGAGAGGGCCCCTCGCTTCGCTTTGAGAACCGCGTCGGCGGCGCCGACCTCAACCCCTACATGGCGCTCGCGGCGATCGTCGCCGCCGGGCTTCACGGAATCGACGCCGCGCTCGAGCTGCCGCCGGTCTTCGAAGGCGATGCCTACCGCGACCCTTCGCTGCCGCGCGTCCCGACCTCGCTGCGCGACGCGCGCGATCTCTTCGCCGGCTCCCAGGTCGCGCGCGAGGCGTTCGGCGAGGAGGTCGTCGCGCACTACGTGCACGCGGCCGATGTCGAGCTCGACGCGTTCGCTCGCGCAGTCACCGACTGGGAGCGCTTCCGCGGCTTCGAGCGGCTGTGAGCGCCGCGCCGTCCACCCAGGCGCCTCCCTCGCCGCTCGCGCCGGAGGAGATCGTCTTCGCGCCGATCAGCTCGCAGACCGCGTTCGAGGAGACGGTCGACAGGCTCGCTACGGCGATCAAGCTGGGACTGCTCGGGCCCGGGACCCGACTGCCGGCCGAGCGCGAGCTGTGCGCGCGCCTTGGCATCGCGCGTTCGACGCTGCGCCAGGCGCTGAGCGCCCTCTCCCAGGGCGGCCTCCTGCACGCGACGCGCGGGCGCGGCGGCGGCACCTTCGTCGCGGATCCCCAGCCGCCGGTCCAGCCTCCCTCGCCTGAAGTGCTCGCGAACTGGCACGAGGTCGCCGACTCGCGTCTGGCCGTTGAGGTCGGGATCGTCGTGCTCGCGGCCGAGCGCGCAACGCTCGCTGCGCTCGCTGCGCTCGATGCGCTCGTCGATCAGATGTACGACCAGCTCGACGACTACCCGGCTTACCGCCAGAGCGACGTCCTCTTCCACGTCGGCCTCGCGGAGGCGACAGGCAACGCACGCCTGGTCGCTGCGATGACGGCGACGCAGGGCGAGATGACGGGCCTGATCACGCTGATCTCCCATCCGCGCGAGGTTCTGCGCTCCTCCAACCACCAGCACCGCCGCATCATCTCCGCGCTACGCGCGGGCGACGTCCCCCTGGCTGCCGCCGAGATGGCCGAGCACGCTCACGCGACGGCGCACGTCCTCGCTGGCCTTCTCCCACTTTGATCTGCCGCAGGGGTTGACTTGCGTGCCCTGCTGCAAATAGATTCCTCGCGCTAAGGACGGACCTTCAGACCATTTCCTTTGACGGGAGGGGTGCAGATGGCGGCGGAAGCCCTGGGCGCAGATGAGGCAGCACTCGCGAAGCTCGGCTACAAGCAGGAGCTGAACCGCGGGTGGAGTGGATTCTCCAATTTCGCGATCTCGCTCACGATCATCTGCATCCTGAGCGGTTGTTTCACGACCTACGGACAGGCGTGGAACTATGGCGGGCCGGTCGCGATCTCGATCGGCTGGCCGGTGATCAGCGTCCTCGTCCTGCTCGTCGGACTCTCGATGGCCGAGCTGGCCTCGAAGTACCCGACGGCCGGCGGCATTTACTACTGGGCGTACCGCCTCGGTGGAGTCCGCTGGGCGTGGTTCACGGGATGGTTCAACCTGCTCGGCCTCGTGGCGATCACCGCGGCGGTTGACTACGGCGCTGCGTCCTTCCTGAACTCGGTTCTCGCCCTGTACGGGCTCCACTTCATTCTCAACTTCACTACGACGAGCCACTCCGGCGTGCTGGACCACACATTCGTCCTGTTCTTCATCATCCTCGCGGCTCACGCGCTGATCAACGTGTTTTCCTCGCCGCTTGTCGCACTCCTGAACCGAGTCTCCGCGTGGTGGATGCTGACCGGCGTCACTCTGATCGTGCTCGTCCTGATCTTCGAGCCCTCTACGCACCAGAGCGCCTCGTACGTGTTCGGGCACCGAGCCAACAACAGCAACATCGATAGCGGCCTCGCCTCTGGCGGCATGTACTGGTTCTTTATCCTGCCGATCGGCTTCCTACTGACCATGTACACCTTCACGGGCTACGACGCCTCGGCCCACCTTAGCGAGGAGACACGTGGCGCCGAGCGGGCCGCGCCTCGCGGGATCTGGACGTCGATCGTCTACTCGGCGATCGGCGGCTGGGCCGTGCTCCTGGCGATCACCTTCGCTGCCACGCACCTCAAGGCGATCAACGCCGGCGGCGGCGGTGCCGTTCCCATCATCGAGTCCGCACTGAGCACCGGCTGGGCCAAGCTCGTCCTCGACCTCTCGACCGTCGGCCAGCTGTTCTGCGGGATGGGCTGCGTCGCGGCCGCTTCACGGATGGTGTTCGCCTTCTCGCGTGACGGCGCGGTGCCCGGACACAACCTGTGGCGGCGGCTGAACCAGCACCGGACCCCGACTTGGGCGGTGTTCTTCGTTGTCGTCTTCGCGCTCGTGATCACGATCCCCGCCCTCTTTGGCAATAGCGCTGGCCTGCCGGTCGCCTTCTTCGCGGTGACCTCGATCACTACGATCGGCCTTTACATCGCCTACATCCTCCCCGTCTTCCTCCGCTTCCGGATGGGCAGGAAGTTCGAGCCTGGGGTGTGGAACCTCGGCAAGCACTACCGGTGGATCAACGCGATCGCGATCGTCTGGGTCGCCCTGTGCGTGATCATCTTCAGCCTCCCGACGTCGCTTCAGGCGGAGCCCTGGAACAGCGGCTTCAGCTGGAGTGCCTTCAACTATGCGCCGCTCGTCACGATCGCTCTGCTCCTCGCGGTCTGGGTCGGGTGGGAGGCCGGTGCTAAGCACAGCTTTAAGGGTCCGGTCCGCACGGTCGACGATCCAACCATCCAGGGGACGGGCGAGGCGCTAGCAACCACCGGTGCCTGAATCCAAGACCACAGTTATCGAGCCAGCTACCGAGGGGGTGCTGGGCGAGGTCTCCTGCGCGGGCGCGGCTGAGATTGACGAGGCGGTCGCCCGCGCGGGGAAGGCGTTCCCCGCCTGGCGCGCTCTCACACCAGCCGCCCGCGCAGAGCACCTCCGCGCACTCGTCGCCACGCTCGAGTCCCACCACGAGGAGCTCGCCCTGCTCGAGGCGCGCAACGCGGGCAAGCCGATCGGCGACGCGCGGGGGGAGATCGGCATGGTGATCGACACCTTCCGCTACTACTCCGCGGCGCCCGAGCGCCTGCTCGGCGAGACGATCCCCGTCGCCGGCGGGGAAGCCTTCACGGTACGGGAGCCGCTCGGCGTCGTCGGCCTGATCGTCCCCTGGAACTTCCCGCTGACGATCGCCTCCTGGAAGCTCGCGCCCGCGCTCGCTGCCGGCAACACGGCGATCCTCAAGCCCGCCGAGCTGACTCCGCTCTCCGCGGTGCGCTTCGCAGCGCTCGCGACGGAAGCCGGCCTTCCCGACGGGGTCTTCCAGGTCGTGACCGGCTCCGGCAGGGTCGTCGGGGCTCGCCTCGTCGAGCACCCTGACGTTGCGAAGATCGCTTTCACCGGCTCGACGGAGGTCGGCAGCGCGATCGCCGCCACCGCGGCGCGCACGATCAAGCGCGTCACACTCGAGCTCGGCGGCAAGTCGGCGAACGTGATCTTCGCCGACGCCGATCTCGAGCGCGCCGCCGCCGCCGCACCGGGCGCCGTGTTCGGCAACGCCGGCCAGGACTGCTGCGCGCGCTCACGGATCCTCGTCGAACACGCGGTCTACGATCGCTTCATGGCCCTCCTCGAGGAGCACACGAAGGCCATCAAGGTCGGCGACCCACTCGATCCCCACAACGAGATGGGCCCGTTGATCTCGGGCGCCCAGCGCGAGCACGTTGCCTCCTTCCTCGAGGAGGATGACGCGCACGTCGCGTTCCGCGGGAGTGCGCCTGACGGTCCCGGCTTCTGGTTCGCGCCCACGGTCCTCGCGCCGATGTCCCGCGCTGCCCGCGCGGTCCGCGAGGAGATCTTCGGCCCGATCGTCGCGGTCCTCCCGTTCAAAGACGAGGCCGAGGCGGTCGAGCTTGCGAACGACACGATCTATGGTCTGTCCGGCTCGATCTGGACGCGCGACGGCGCGCGCGCCCTGCGCGTCGCGCGGGCGATCGACACCGGTGTCCTCTCGATCAACTCGAACACCTCGGTCCGCGTCACTACGCCGTTCGGCGGCTTCAAGCAGTCGGGTTACGGCCGCGAGCTTGGAGCGCACGCGCTCGACGCGTACACCGAGGTCAAGTCGATCTACTACTCAACGTCATGAGGCTCGAGGGCCGGGTCTGCGTCGTCACTGGCGCCAGCGGCGGTATCGGCGCCGCGACGATCGCGCGCTTCCAGCGTGAGGGTGCGAAGGTTGCGGGCGTCGATCTCCTAGTGGGCGCCCCCGGCGATCTCTCGCTCGAGGTCGACGTCACCGACGAGCAGCAGGTCGTCGACCTTTTCGCCCGCGTGCGTTCGGAGCTCGGCCGCATCGACGTCCTCTTCAACAACGCTGGCATCTCCCCGACCGATGACGCCTCGGTACTGGACACGACGCTCGAGGCCTACGAGCGTGTCCAGGCCGCGAACCTCCGCTCCGTCTTCCTCTGCTGCAAGCACGGCATCCCGCACCTGCTCGCCAACGACCCGGCCGGCGGCTCGGTGATCAACACCGCCTCGTTCGTCGCGGTGATGGGCGCGGCAACCTCACAGATCTCCTACACCGCCTCGAAGGGCGGCGTCCTCGCCCTCAGCCGCGAGCTCGGCGTCGAGTTCGCCCGCTCGGGCGTGCGCGTCAACGCGCTGTGCCCCGGCCCGGTCGACACGCCGCTGCTCCAGGAGCTCTTCGCGAACGACCCCGAGCGCGCCGCGCGCCGGATGGTCCACATTCCGATTGGCCGGTTCGCGCGGGCCGAGGAGATCGCCGCGGCCGCGCTCTTCCTTGCCTCCGACGACTCGAGCTATGTCACGGCGTCGACGTTTCTGGTCGACGGCGGCATCAGCGGCGCCTACACGACGCCTCTATAGGCCACAACCGGGCGGCTGGGGCGGCTCCCGAGCAAGGATGCGGCTGCCACCCAGCGGGATCAGCCAGACGGGGACGCCGGTCCAGCAACGCCCGCGCGTTGCTTCCCGGCGAACAATCCACCCTAGATAGGCTCGCTCGCACGGCAGAAGACCGCGAAGCCGTGGCGAAGGTGCGGGTCTGAGGCCATCAGGCGGTAGCCCGGATCGTCACTGAGCCGTTCGTAATTCGCCCGGTTCTTGAACGTGCGGATGTCATCGAGTAGCAAGAACCGCGCACCGTAGACCTGTGCAAGCTCGGCCGTGCCCGTGAACTCCGAGCCATCTATCAGCACAACATCGAAGCTGTCGATCGCGAACTCCTCCTTGATGGAGTCGATCGCCGACTGCGGAACGTCGTGTTCAGTGATGTAGTCGATGTCCTGACGCAGCCAGCGCAGCTGCGTCCGCAGCGGCGGATCCCCGGCTCGCCACGCGGAAGCTACCTCGTCCACGCTCGGGAAGTCGGACAGTGCCACCGACGAGGCGTGGTAGCAGCGAACGAACGGGATATCGCGGTAGCGCTCAACCAGTGCCCGGTAGCGCGGCTCAGACACCTCCAGGCAGTGCAGCGTCGGAGCCTCGGGTTGCATGCCGATTCCGGCGACGAACGCCTCCGTGCTTCCAGTTCCACTCGATGCGCCGATCTCGAGAATGTGGCTCAGCCCAGGCATACTCGCCACACGGATGATCGACTCGTAGAACGCGTCATCCTTGATCTCCGGCGCGATTACCCGATCGAGCTCAGAGCGTCTCCGCAGGCGCGCGAGCATTGGCGCGGATGTTATCGCCGTCGTCTGTAGTCACGAATCCGCTCGACGGCCCGAAGCGCGGTCGAATCTGAGGCCCTCACCCCGAGCGCCGAGAGTTCGTGAAACCGCGGTAGCGCATTCTGGTGCGCTCGCTCGTTTCTATTCGACGCAGGGCCGATAGGTAATTCTGATGCGCTCGCGTCTCAGCCTACTGCTCGTCACCGCGGCACTGCTCGGCATCCTGGCCGCGCCCGGGCGCGGCGCGAGCGGGGGCCTAGCAACGCCGCCGAGCCTTTTCGGGCTCAACACGGGTACTTTCGACGACAGCAACGCGCGCTACGCGCTCGACACGCCCCACGCCGCGAAGCTCGGCGCGCGCTGGGTCCATTTCACGGGCGACAGCATGCGCTTCACCCACGGGAAGCCGAGCTTTCGCATCCAGGACGGTCTCGTCGATCAGGCGCTCCGCTACCACCTCGGCGTACTGCTGAGCCTCGGCAGCGACCCTGCCGCCTGCGCGAGCCCGGTCACCCACTGCTCGCCGACTAACCTGACCGTCTACGACGCCTATCTGAAGCACGTCCTGCTCCATTTCCGCGGCCGCGTTCAGTGGTTCGAGAGCTGGGTCGAGCCCAACCACGCCTCGATGTGGCCGCCCGCGCCGGACCCGAGCGCTTACGCGCAGCTACTCGAAAACGAATACGCGGTCTTCCAGCAGGTCAACGCGCGCTACGGCATGGACGACAAGCTGCTCTTCGCCGGCATCGGCGGCTCGGACCTCGGCTACCTCGACCAGGTTCTGAGCGCGCTCGGTGGCCGCAAGCCGTTCGACGCGATCGCCTACCACGCCTACCGCTTCCCGCCGGATGATCCCTCGACCCCCAACTACGCGATCTCCTTCCCAGGCGGCGGCCACCCCAAGCTCACCTGGATGCAGGAGCTGGCCGGCTACGAGAACGAGTTCACCGCGCACGGCTACGGTACGCCCGACATGTGGCTGACCGAGTTCGGTTGGCCTGGGGCAAATGGTCCCGACGGCTGCGGCGGAGACACCTCGACCGAGCAGGACCAGGCGAGCTTCTTGCGCGAGCCTACCAGGATCTCGAGCAGCTTTCCTTCGTCAAGGCGGCCTTCTACTTCAACCTGCGCGACTACCTGCCCGGCCTTGCCAACCCGGACCCGTCCTGCTTCGCCCACTACGGCCTCGAGACGACCTATTTCAAGCGCAAGCCGGCGGGCGTCGTGTTCGCGAGCGCGGCGGCCGCTGCCCGCGCGCCGGCCGGCGGGTGAGCTGGCCGGCTCAGCAGGTGCCCGAGTAAGTGGACACGCCGGGTCCACTGGCCGGATCATCGACCTCGCCGACATCCGCTGAGCGCAGGATCGCGCCGAAGTGCACGACGTACCAGACCCCGCGCCAGGAGATCAGCGAGGCGATCCCGAACGAGCGCACCTGGCCGTGCGCGCGGTAGACGACGCGCGCATTCGGCATCTCGTAGTAGCCGACGCTGTTGTAACAGACACCGGGCGGCACCCAGTGGCCGTAGCTGCGCATGACCGTGACGCGTAGCAGTCGGGCGCCCGCGGCATCGCTGCCGAGCAAGGCGTGGGCCGCACCGATGTCGAGGCGGTAGTCGTAGACGAGCCGGTTGTGCCAGTCGCCCGCGGCATCCCCGATCGCCTTCAGCTGAGCGTATGCCTCGAGGGGGAAGAAGGCCGGCAGCGCGGGGGAGAGACGATTCTCGATGACGCCGGTCCAGAGATCTCCGATCAACTGCTTGAAGAGCGGCGTGTTTGCTGAAGGGAACGCGTTCGTCTGCGGCAGCGATCCAGGCGTCGGCACAGTCGACGTTGGCGACTGCACCGGCACCTGCGACTGGCGCGTCCCCGCGAGGCGCACTGGGCGCTGAATCGGGTGCGTGCCCCCTGGCGCCGCGAGTAGGCCGATCGCGAGCCCGAGGCCGGCGAGCCCGCCGACCGCGACCGTCCGCCGGCGACGCACCGCGCGCTCTCGCGCGGCGGGTCGCCTATCCCGCCTGCGGCGCGGCCTCGTCGCCACTGGGCCATCCACCGACGATCACAGCCTCGCCGTCGTGCCCGACGAGCCTTGCCGGGAGGCCGATCCGCTCGAGCCACGGCTGGGCGCGCCGGCCGAGGACGAGCGCGGCCGTGCTCGCCGTGTTCGCGTCGACGCAGCTCGCCGCACTGACACTCACCGTGCGCCAGATCGAGCGCGCTGGGCTCGCGCTCCGCGGATCGATGATGTGGTGCATGTTATGACCGTCGTGCAGCCAGCGCCGCGCTGTCGAGGACGACGTGGCAAGGCCGCCGCTGTTGATCGCGACCGTTTGCCCCGGGGCGAACGCTGGCGCGCGGTGATCGTCGCTCACGTGGATGCTCCAGCCGCCCGTCGGTGGCTCGCCGCCTGTCGCGATGTCGCCACTGAGACTGACGAGCACTCCGCATGTGCAGCGCGATGCTGCGGCCGCGGCAGCGCGGTCGGCGGCGAGCGCCTTTGCCGTGGCGCCGAGGTCGAGCCTCACGCCGCGCGGAACGAGCACCGTTGCGGCCTCGCGGTCGAGCTCGATCAGCCTCCAGGCCTCGGTCCGGTACAGCTGCAGGATCCGCGGCGCCGGCGGCCCGAGCGCAGTCGGCGAGGGGCGCTCCAGCTCTTGGAAGTCGCGATCGTAGCCGGCGGCGATGAGTACCGCGCCGAGGGTCGGATCGACGCTTCCGTCGCTTGCGTGCGCCGCCCGGATGGCGACTGCGATCGCGTCGAGAAGAAGTGGGCTGACCGTCACCGGCTCGCCTGCACGGGCGTTGAGGCGCTCGATCTCGGAGTCGGCGCGAAAGCGGCTCGCGGTGACGTCGATCGCCCGGACCTCGGCCTTGACGACCGCTACCGCGGCGTCGAGCTCGCCGGCGACCGTGGTAGCAACTGTCGCGACTCCGCCGAGCGCCTCGAAGCTGAGGCTGGCCGGTGCCGGGCTCAGTGGGAGAGGACGTGGAGGTGAGCCCATGAGGCGAACAGGGGGATCGTGAGGATCGCGAGGATGACTCCCGCGGCGAGCGACCCCGCGAGCGCGAGCGCTCGTGCGCCACGACCCGCGCCGTAGTCGTCCCACGGCGTGGCCCGTTCGCGCGAGCTTGCGCGCAGGGAGTGCGGGAGCTCAGGTAGATGTCCGAGCACGTGCAGCGCCATGAACGCGAGCCAGATGAGGAAGCTCGCCTTGTGCAGTCCGAGGAACGGGCTGCGTGCCGAGGGTCCCGCGACGAGTAGGACGATCCCGGTTGCGAACACTGCCACTGTCGAGAGCACGACGATCGGCGCGCTCGCACGGAGGATGAACGGCGGTGGCCCCTTGCTGACGTAGGGCGCGCTGCCGGTGTAGTAGCGGATGAACCGCCAGCCGGTGCTGCCCATCTTCAGCAGCACGGGACCCAGCAGCATCATCCCGATGAACATGTGCGGGTTCAGGAGCTGACGAACGCGCAGGATCGTGATGCCGAGCGCGGCCAGCAGCGCGAGCAGCACGATCGCCGTCATCGCGGTCAGCTCTTCGTTGCCGATCGTACTGCCGCTTGCCCAGCGCTTACCGCGCGCGGCAGGCCGGCGTTGCGCCCGCGTCTCGATCCCCACCCCGAGCAGTGTCAGCGCGGCGCGTAAGCGTCCCGTAATCGCTCCGTGAGAACCCTCATATGCGACGAACGTGCCTGGGAGCAGGTCTATTCTGGCGTTACTGTGGCGTCGGATCTCCAGCCGTCCGCGGCTCCCGCCCCGCCGTTTGGGCCCCGCATCCTCCTGATCGAGGACGAGCCCGGAATCGTGGACTTCGTCACGCGCGGGCTGAGCAGCGAGGGCTTCGTCGTGGACGCGGTGCTGGATGGCCGCGAGGGTATGCGCCGCGCGGCCGGCGAGCAGTTCGATGCGATCGTGCTCGATCTCATGCTGCCTGGAATCAGTGGCATGGAGCTCCTCGCGACGGTGCGGGAGAAGCGGCCCGAGGTACCGGTTGTGATCCTCACGGCGCGCAGCGACATCTCAGATCGCATCGCGGGTCTTGATGCCGGGGCGGTCGACTACGTGCAGAAGCCCTTCTCGGTTGCGGAGCTCGCGGCGCGCCTGCGGGCTCACCTTCGCCAGGTGCTGCAAGGTCCCGCCGCAATCCTCACGGGCGCTGATGTGGAGCTGAACCTGCTCACCCGCGAGGTGCGACGCGCCGGCCTGTTGGTGCGCCTGTCCGCGACCGAGTTCGAGCTGCTGGCGTATCTGCTGCGCCGCGCCGGCGATGTCTGCTCGCGCGAGGAGATCCTCAGCGCGGTCTGGGGTTACCAGCACGACCCGAAGACGAACATCGTCGACGTCTACGTCGGCTACTTGCGGCGCAAGCTCGGCCAGCCCGGGCGCCCCGCACCGCTCGCCACCGTTCGCTCGGTCGGCTATCGCTTCCTCGTATGAGCCCGAGAAGGCTCATGCCTTCGGGTATGCGCTGGCGCCTCACGGCGTGGGTCGCCATCGTCATGATCTTCGCGCTGGTCATCACGGCTTTCGCCGTCTACAACGGCACCGGCTCGCAGATCCGTCGCGACGTCGACCAGGAGCTGCGCGCCGAAATGGGCGAGTTCGCGCAGGTGCTGCACGGCGCCGGGACCCGCGCGGACGCCGCGAGGCGCGCCTCCACCTACCTCACCAGCCAGCCGTTCGGCGCCGCGTCCACGCTGCTGTTCGCCACCCTGCCGGGCACGGGCGTGCTCACGAATCAGCCCGAGCTCTTCGGTCTGCGCGCCGATGATGGCGAGACGCGTCTCGAGCAGCGCTCGGAGGCGACGCTCGCGGCGAGCCTGCTGCGCGCACCCGCCGGCATCAGCACGCTGCCGGCCCCCGACGTCGGCGATCTGCGCCTGCTGCGCGAAACGGTGCGGGCCGGCGGCGTCGCCGTGCACCTCGGCGTCGGCGAGCCGCTTGCGATCGTGGCGCGATCGCAGAACGGCGTCGTCGGGGCGTTCGCCCTCGCCGGGGCTCTGGCATTGGCGCTGGCCCTGGCCGCGTCGCTGCTGGTGGGCGCGCGCGTGTCCTCGCCGCTGCGACGGATGGCCGCGATCGCGGCGCGCGTCGATGGCGGTGACCTGCGGCCGCGGATGCCGCTGAGCGAGAGTGGCCCGGCGGATGAGACCCGCGTTCTCGCCGAGTCCTTCAACCACATGCTCGATCGGCTGACCGCCGCCTTCGAAGCCCAGCGCTCGTTCATCGGCGACGCCTCGCACGAGCTGCGCACGCCGCTGACGGTGATCCGCGGCCAGCTGGAGGTGCTGGCCGCTGAGCGCTCGCCGTCCTCCGAGGACGTGGTCAGAGTCGAGCGCCTGGTCACCGCCGAGGTGGCACGGATGAGCCGTCTCGCCGACGACCTGCTGCTCCTTACCCAGGCCGAGCAGGGCGAGTTCCTGCGACTAGACGACGTCGATCTGCCGGATTTCATCGAGGATCTCTGGGCGGGCGTCAGCGCAACTGCGGAGCGGCGATTCGAGCTCGGTCCAGTTCCGAGCGGCGTCCTGCTCGCCGATTCGGACCGGCTCACGCAGGCGCTGCGCAACCTGATCGAGAACGCGATCAACCACACCACGCCACCGTCCGGACTGGTCCGGCTCGACGTCCAGGATCTGGGCGCCGGACGGTTGCGCTTCGAGCTCGCCGACGACGGACCGGGCATCCCAAGCGAGCAGCGCGCGCGTGTCTTCGACCGCTTCCACCGAACCGATGCCTCGCGCAGCCGCGCGGCGGGCGGCACGGGACTCGGTCTCGCGATCGTCAAGGCGATCGCGGAGGCTCACGGCGGGCGCGTGTCGGTGCGCGAGAGCGCCGGCGGTGGGGCGCTCTTCGTGCTCGATCTCGGCGGCTTCAGCGCGCGGCGCAGGCCGGCCGGCGCCTTCGAGCGGCTCTGGAGCTAGCGCTGCCGCGAGGCCCTCGGCTAGGGCTCGAGCGAGAGCGCGAGCGTCGGGCAGGCGTCCGCGGCGCGGCGCGCGTGCTGCTCGAGGTCACGTGGGATCGGCTCGTCGGCGATCACCGGGTAGCCCCAGTCGTCGAGGCGTATGCGCTCCGGGAAGAGCTCCGCGCACAGACCGTGCCCATCGCATTCGATCGGGTTGCAGCGCAGCCTCACGTCAACATCGCCTTTGCCGTGCAGGCCGCGCACGGGCCGTGCCGCGCGTGATCCTCGAACTCCCTGCGGAAAGTGCGCAACGCGCTCCCGACGAAGCGACCGAGCCCTGTCGGATGGTGGCACGCGCCGCGATCCTGGATCTCGAGCGTCCAGCGACGCACGTCCTCGAACGCGAGCGTTCCGGCGCTTCCACGACTGGCCGCCTCGAGGCGTCGCGCGATCGCGGAGCTCCCGTGAACGCATGGCCCGCACTGGCCGGCCGACTGTGACGCGAGGTAGGCGGAGACGCGCACCGTCTCGGCGACCGGGCAGGCGCTCGCCGGTAGCGCCGCGATGACCCCGCAGCCGAGCGACGCGTCGCAGCGCCGGAGCTCCTCGTGCGACAGGCGGAGCTCGCCCGCGACGCTCGTCGGCAGCCAGGTACCGAAATAGCCGCCCAGCAGCAGGCCGCCGATCGCGGCGGTATCGACTCGCGCGGCCGCCAACACGTCGTCAAGGCGGGTGCCGTAGGCGATCTCGAAGACGCTGCGCGTGCCGCCGGCGCACACCACCGTGACGAGCGTGGAGCCTGGCTCGTTGGTGGATCCGATCGCGTTGTGCCAGTCGGATCCGTGGCGCGCGATGAGCGCGATGTGCGCGAGCGTCTCGACGTTCTGGACGAGCGTCGGTCGCCGCCCGACGCCGCGCTCGCTGACGCGCGGCGGCTGGAACGTCGGCAACGCCGGGCCGCCGTTGATCTGCGAGACGACAGCCGTCTCCTGTCCGGCGATGAACGTGGCGGCGCCCGCGAAGACCTCGAAGCTGACGTCGTCGAAGGCCCGCGCGGCGCGCTCTGCGAGCGCTCGCTCGAGCAGCGCGCGCTCGGGTGCGCTGTGCTTGACGGCGAGGATCACGCGCTGCGCCCCGATCGCGCGCGCGACGAGGGTCGCGCCATCGAGGACGAGATGGGGGAGTTCGCGCAGCAGCAGCGCGTCCTTGCCGCTGAGCGGCTCGCTCTCGCAGCCGTTCGCGACGAGAATCGGACGTCCACGCGCGGCGGCCACGGCCCGCATCTTGCGCGCCACAGGGAAGGCTGCGCCGCCGCGTCCGCGCAGCGCGCAGTCGGCGATCAGCTCGACGAGCTCGGCGCGATCGAGCTCCTGCGGCGAAGGCATCGGACCGTGCACTGCGTGGTGGCGCTCGAGAGTGACGAGCGGCCCGTCTGCGAGGCCCTCGAGCAGTCGGGGCAGAGCGGTCTTCGCCGCGAGCGCCTGGGTCATCGCGACTCGGCTCTTGTAATCGTCAACGTGCCCGAAGCGGCGCCGGTACCGGGGTCGAGTGAGACCACGAGATCGAGCTCGATCACGCCGTCGTGGGCGTTGCCGATGCGCGCCCTGATCTCGTTTCCGGCCAGCGCTGTCACGATCCCGGTGAAGTGGTCGGGCTGGCCTGCGCTGCCCGCGGTCACCGCGCTCGAGCTCATCGAGACGCCGCCGCCGGCGATCTGCGAGCCGTAGATCCGCACGTCGAGTGCGGCGAGCGCGGGGAGCGGCGAGCTCAGCGCGATATTCACCTCTACGCTGCTACTCGTTTGCGTGTCGCTGACGCTGCCACGAAGGCTCGTTGTGGCGGGCAGTGCCGGAAGCTTTGTGCTCGTGAGCGACGCGGACGCCTGCCCATGGGTGGTGCGCGCGAGCAGCGCGGCGGGCGTGCCCGCCTTTGACGCCCAGCCCCGTGCGAGCGGACCGCCCGCGGCCCAGACCACGAGCAGTACGGGCAGGCCGATCGAGGCGGCGACCGTCCCGACTCGCAGGCCACTGCTGCCGCGCCAGCTGTACGCCGCGCGCGCCCAGATCGCCAGCACGACCGCGATGACGCAGGCGGCCGTGATCACCGTCAGCCACGTGCGGGCATCGCTACCGGTCCCGAGGCCGTGGACGACGGCCACCGGCCAGCAGAGGTAGGCGAGCCAATGCGTCGCGCGCCAGGTCCTCTGGCCGAGACGCCGGCGGACGAGGCTCGTGAGTACGAGCGCGATCAGCAGGTCCGAGCCGAGCGCCCCGAGGCCCAGCCAGATCGGCCTGTAGCTCCCCGTGAACGGGATGATCGCGTTGACGAGGCTGATCCCCGCAAACGGATCGAGCACCGTCGTCACGATGTGCACGGCGAGCATCACGATCGCGAGCAGCGACGCATTTCGGTGCACCCCTTCGACGACGAATCTCGGCCAGCCCTGCGTTTGCACTCGGCTCGCGCCGGCGACGCCGAGGACGACAGTGACGGTCAACAGGACGAGGCAGACAGCGCCCGTCGCGCGCGTGAGGTACCACAGCGCGGTGGGCCCGGCAGCGGCAAGCGTATTCACGAGCCGCCCGAAACGACCACTGCCGGGGCGGCCGAGGTCGTCGGCGGTTGTGCCGGCGCTGCGATCGGACCGGCGGTGCCGGTTGTTTGGGGATTCGCACTCGCGGCCTGGGCCGTAGCCGGTGCGAGGGTGTGCCCGTGGAAGGTGCCGGCGGCGAGCAGTGCGAGCGCGCCGGTCGCGCTGAGCGCGCCCGCGAGCAACCATCGCGTAGCGGCTCCGATCCGCCATAACCCACCGTCGCGGATCTGGATCCGTCGGCGCTCGGCGAGCTCGGTCTCCGAGAAGGCATGCGCGCGGGGTGCTCGCGGACTGCGGGGCACGCGCGGTTGATCGCTGGCGTAGGACATCGCCCAATGGATTCTGCGAGCGCGCCACAACCTGTCCTAAGCGGGCGATTAGAACCCTCTCAAGCGGGCGTTCGGTGCGGTGAGAGCCTCCTCATCCGCGCATTAGGAGTACTTGAGTCCCCGCCCGAGGATTCACAATGGTGAACCGCAAGGCCCGAGGCCGGATGAGGCGCAATACGCCGGCTTCACGCGCCGTCTACGCACGGCGCCGCGCCGTTGCGCTCGCATCGGCCACGGTGTCAGTGGTCGTCCTGGTGGCGCTCGCGCTGCCAACTGCGCAGGCGCCGCGCGCGGCGGGTCGCAAGGACGCGCGTGCCTTGGTCCCCCGCCATGCGCAGCTGCGCGTCCTGCTTGCCAGCCCACCGGTCGTGACCGTGCCGGTAGCTCCGGGGCCGAGCTGGACTGCCGTTGCGAGCGTTGGCTCCCAGCCCGCCGCCTGGCTCGCACAGCGGGGCGGTGTCACGCTGATGCGCTTCGATCAGGCCAAGCTGCGCGTTGACCTCCACGCCGGCTCGCTCGACGGCGGCACGACCGGCTGGACTTACGGCGACCAGATCGGCGGGCGCGAGGTCCACCAGGTGATCGCCGGCTTCAATGGTGGCTTCAAGCTGACCTACTCGAACGTCGGCTTCGTCTCCGGCGGTCACGTTGCTGTCCCGCTCAAGAAGGGGCTCGCTTCGATCGTCACCTACGCGAACGGCACGACTGACATCGGTGCCTGGGGCGCCGGAATCCCCAGCCCCGGCGAGAAGGTCTACTCGGTGCTGCAGAACCAGCTCCTCCTCGTCTCGAACGCACTCGCCGCGCCGACGGTCTCAACCTGCATCACCACCTGCTGGGGCAACACGATCCAGAACCTGACGGTCGTTGCGCGCTCAGCGCTCGGGATCACGGCGAGCGGCGAGCTCATCTGGGCGGCCGGCGAGCACCTCACGCCCGCCTCGCTCGCGAGCGCGTTGATCGCAGCGGGCGTCGTCCGGGCCATCGAGCTCGACATCAACCCGGACTGGGTGGCCGGATACCTCTACGTCCACCACGCGGGCGGCCCGGTCGCGAATCCGCTCGTGCCAGGCCAGCTCGGCATCGCCGGCCAGCTGCTGGCCCCCGACACGCGCGACTTCCTGACTGTGGTCGCGCGTTAGCGCGCGGCGGAGTTGCCGGCCCGCGGCAACCGGCGGCGCACACGGTGCCGTCGCCGTCGCCGTCGCGCGACTAGTGCATAGATCCCGAGCGCGAGGAGGACGAGGATCGCGATCAGTGCCGCCATCGCGACCCCGGGCGCGAGAAGAACGCCGACGATCCCGACCACGACGCCGACGAGGACGTCGAAGCGGCGCTGGCCGGCCACGCGCCGGCGCCGCCGGCGCAGCGCCCGCTGTGCTCCCGTCTCCGAGCGTTCGCGGGTTCTCGGCGGAAGCTCGTGGCGGGGGTCGGGAAGGCTCATAGCGGTAGGCGCCGGATCACGGTTCGCGGCATGACCTTGAGCACGAGCAACATCCAGCGTAACGCCGCTGGTGCCCAGATCACCGTCTTGCCCCGCTCGAGCCCGCGGGCCACGGCGCGCCCGACGGCCGCAGCGTCGATCGCGAAGGGCGTGGCGCGCAAGCCGCTCGTCATCCGCGTTCGGACGAATCCCGGCCGGACGACGAGCACCCGCACGCCATCGCCGCGTAGCGCATCGCCGGTTCCGCGCGCCAGGGCATCGAGCGCCGCCTTCGACGCGCCGTAGACCAGGTTGGCGGGCCGGACCACCTCGCCGGCGACTGACGAGAGGACGACGAGAGTTCCACCGCCACGGTCTTTGAGCTCCTTCGCCGCGTGCAGCAGGAGCGATCCCGCGCCGACGGCGTTGGTGCTCAGGACCCGGACGGCCCCGTCAACGTCTGCCGGCACGCCGCTGCGCTCCCCGAGCAGGCCAACGGCAAGCACGACGAGGTCGGCGCCTCCGAGCCGAGCGAACGCATCGCCGAGCACGCGGCCATGACTCGGCGTGTCGTCGGCGTCGAGGAGGTCGGTCTGCACGTCGCGATAGCCGTCGCCGCGAAGCGCGTCGGCGGCTCCTGAGAGGTGTGGTCCCGCGCGCCCGAGGAGCAGCACGTGCGCATCCGCCGCGACGGTCGCGCGGACGATGGCGAGCGCGATCTCCGAACCGCCGCCGAGCACGATCGCGCGCTTGTACTCGCTCATCGCAGCGGCCCGCAGAGGCCGAGACGCTGTCCGAGGTCCGAGCGCATGACGCCGTCCGGGTCGACGAGCTCGCGCGCCGCGTGAAAGCGGCCGAGCTCGGGGTACATGGCTTCGAGCAGGTCGCGCCGAAGCCGCACGTCCTTCGTGAGATAGACGCGGCCGCCGCACTGGGCGACTCGTTCGTCGAGCGCATCGAGCGTCTGCCTGGCGCCCGCCGCGCCGGCCGGGATGTCGAGCGCCAGCGTCCAGCCCGGCATCGGGAATGAAAGCGGGCAGCCGTCGGCTTCTCCCAGCCGCTTCAGCACCGCGAGGAAGACCGGAACGCGTCGCGCCGCCAGCAGTCGGACGGCATCGATCAGAACGTCGGCGTGCTGATCGCCGACGACGAACTGGTACTGGAACAAGCCCTGCGCGCCGTAGAGGCGGTTCCAGGCGCCGAACCCGTCGAGCGGGAAGAAGTGGTGCTCCGCGCGCACGGGCTTGCCGCGCTCGTGTCGCGGGAAGGCGCGCCAGCGGAGGCCGTTGAAGGCTGCGATCGCCAGCGGTTGGAGCACCCACCCCGGGAAGCCGGGCGGAATCGTCAGGCGCGAAGCGTGCGAGAGGTCCTCGCGCGGCGCCCCGTCGCTGGGAAGCTCGCCGGGCTGCGCGTCACGCGAGCGCGTGACAACGGCGCGCCCGCTCTGCGCGCCGCGCGCCAGCAGGTCGAGCCAGGCGACGTTGTAGCGGTGGCCCTCATCGCGCGACATCAGCGCCAGCGTTTGCTCGAGCGAATCCGTCCGGTCGGTATCCACGAGCCAGCCGGGAGCGGCCAGTGACTCGACCCGTAGCGTCGCCGACGTGACGACCCCGGTCAGGCCGAGGCCGCCGATTGTCGTCGCGAGCAGCTCGCCGCCGGATTCGGCTGTCAGCTCGTAAACGCAACCGCCGGGGGTGACGAGCGTGAGTGCCTCGACCAGCCCGGCGATGCTGCCGTCCACCGGGTGGTTCTTGCCGTGAACGTCGCTCGCGATCGCGCCGCCCAGCGTCACGTGGCGCGTCCCCGGAATCACCGGGATCATCAGTCCCGCCGGAATCAGGCGCGCGAGCAGCTGCGCGTAAGTGACGCCCGCGTCGACCCGAACGAGCTTCCGTTCGCGATCGATTTCGATCGTCTCTGCGAGACCGGTCAGATCGAGCACGGTGCCGCCGGCAACCTGCGCCGCGTCGCCGTAGCTACGCCCTGCGCCGCGCGCCAGCACGCCGTCGCGAGTCCTCTCGCCCTCGCCGAGCAGTGCCACGACCTCGTCGTGCGAGCTTGCGCGCACGACGCGGGCGCGACTGAACGTCGTGCGCCCCCAACCGCTCAGGCGGCGACCTGCACGCGCCCCGAGGCGGGTTGCGCGCCCGCGCTCAAGGACCGACATAGAGGGCGCTCACGAAGAGCAGCGTCCAGCCGAGCGTCACGACCAGGAGCGGCCGATCGCCGAGGATCAGCTCCTCGGGCGTCTCGCCCGCGCCGCGTGCGACGAGCCTCGCGTAGCCCCAGAACCAGAGCACCACGGGGATGATCGTCAACTCGTACCACGGTCCCTGCTGGTGACGGGTCGTGGTCCAGAGGACATACGCGCTGATCGCTCCGGCGGCGGCGAGGGCCAGGATGGCTTGCAGCGCAGTCACCGAGTAGCGGCCGAGGCTGTGCCGCGACGGGACGCTCGTACGTTCCTCGCGCAGCTCGGCGTAGCGCTTCCCTGCCACCACGAAGATCGCCCCGCACGAGGTCACGAGCAGGAACCAGCGCGAGAGGCCGACGTCGACTGCCGCGCCGCCGGCCGCCGCCCTGAGCACGAACCCGGCGGCGATCGCGAGGATGTCGAGGCCGATCACGCGCCGCCACCAGACTGAATAGGTCGTCGTCAGCGCGAGATAACAGGCGCCGACCAGCGCGAGCTGCCAGCGCAGCGCCATCGCTAGCGCCAGCGCGACGATCACCAGCACGCCGGCCGCGGCAAGCGCCGTGCGCGGCTTCAGCACGGCCGCCGCGATCGGGCGCCTGCACTTCACCGGATGCTGGCGATCCTGCTCGCGGTCGCGCACGTCATTGACCAGGTAGGTCGCGCTCGAGAGCATGCAGAAGACCGCCATCGCGAGCGCGATGCGCTCGAGGTCCCCTACGTCATCGAGCACGCCCGCCGTCATCGGGGCTGCAAGCACCAGGAGGTTCTTCGTCCATTGCTTGGGCCTCGCCGCCCGCAGGAGAGCGATCGCCGAAGTCCGGGCGCTGCGTGCCTGCTGGCCTGCGACCGCCGGCAGCGAGGCGGCTAATTCAGCGGAGCCCATCGCCAATACCTTTTCACAGCGAGAAACAGTCCCTCCTGGGGTAAGACCGCCGGATGGTGAGACTGTTCTCATGCGTCGGGGTCCCGGGCCGGCCGGCGGCGCCTGAGTCGTCAACTCAAACCAGTAGACCGCCGGGCTCGTGCTCGCGCCGGCGGGGAGCTCACTGGACGCGCTAAACGGGCTCTAACAGGACGGTTAGAGAAGACTCACATCCCTGTGGCGCGCAGTCGCGTCGCGACGCGACGCCTATCTATCGTTGTCGCGATGGCAATGGCAAACGCGTCGCGCATGTCGCGCGAGTTGCGCCCCGGGCCGGCTGAGCTCCTGCGGCGCCTGCGGCGCGTCGCGATCGTTGCCGCGCTCGTTGCGCTCATCCCGGCGGTCGTCTCGTTCACCGAGATGGCCTCGTCACCGTCGAACACTGCGCTCGGCGTGCGCAGCGTCGAATGGCTGCGCGACAACGGTCTTGTCGGCGTCGTCGCGCAGGTCGAGAACTGGTACTACACGCTGACGGCGCCGGCAAAGGGGGGTCCGACCTTGAAGTCGCTCCCGAACGTCGGCCGCGGCGCGGTCGTCGCGAGTCACGTTTCTGCGATCCGTGCCGGCTTGCGCCCGGCCCGGGTGCGGCCCCTGATCTGGCCCTGGCTTGCGGGCGAGGGCGTATGGCATGCGACTCGGCCGGACCTTGGCAAGCAGCCGCCGCTGCTGGTCACGACAATCCGCGACGAGCCCGACTACCCACGTGTTGTCGTCGGCATGGCCTGGATCAACACGAAGCAGACGCACATCGCGCTCTACCCGGGTCGCCTGGAGCCGGCGGTTACGCTGCCGACGCGTGGTCCCATGGAGGTGCCGCTCGCGAACCGCGGCAGCCTCCTCGCGACCTTCAACAGCGGCTTCAAGCTGAGCGACTCGCTTGGCGGTTACACGGTCTACGGCCACACCTACGCGCCGATGGTCAACGGGCTGGCGACGTTCGTCGGCTACCGCAACGGCAGGGTCGACATCGTCGACTGGAAGTTCGGCAAGCGCGCGCCCGCGGGAATCTCCTACGCACGCCAGAACCTGCCGCTGATCGTCAACGATGGGCGGCCGAACCCGACCCTGTCGACGACCTCGGCGTGGGGCACGACGGTCGGCAACGCGATCCTCGTCTGGCGCTCGGCGATCGGGATCGATCGCCACGGCAACCTGATCTATGTCGCGGGCAACGACCAGACCGTCGTCAGCCTCGCCCAGGCGCTGGTCCGCGCCGGCGCGGTGCGCGCGATGGAGCTCGACATCAACTCCTACTGGGTCAGCTTCATCACCTACGGCGGCTGGAACGCGCTCGCGCCCGCGAACCTCCTCCCCGACATGAACCGTCCGACAACGCGCTACCTGACGCCCGACGACCGCGACTTCTTCGCGGTGTACCTGAACCACTGAACGCCTCGGCGCATGCGCCGAGGCGCCGGGCGGCGCATGCGCCGCCCGGACAGATGGCTGCACCGTCGCGACGGCGCGCGCCCGACCGCTATACCTGCGCCATGATCGGTCCTCTGGCGGCGCTGCTCGCCGCTGCGCTCGTCGCGATGCCCGCGCCGGTAAGCGCGAGCCCGGCACCGTCGAGCTCGCAGCTGATCGTCGTCAGCGCGCGCGCCTACCACGCCACGGTCGCGACTTTCACGGCCTACGCGATCGACGGCGGTCAGGCCCATGTCGCGTTCGGCCCGTGGCGGGCTCGCCTCGGCTATAACGGATTCGCGCGCCCCGGGGACAAGCGCGAAGGTGACGGTCGCACGCCGAGCGGCACCTTCGGCTTTCGGTTCATGTTCGGGATCGAGCCGAACCCGGGTGTTCTGTTTCCCTACCGCCCGGTCCGCCGCTACGACTTCTGGGACGACGACCCTGCGAGCCCGCTCTACAACGAGTGGGTCGACGTGCGCCGGCGCAACCCCGGCCTCAATCCCGAGCCGATGCGCCGCCGCCCCGCATACGACTACGGGGTCGTGATCGCCTACAACACGATGCGCGTCCCGGGTCGCGGCTCAGCGGTCTTCCTGCACGTCGACGTCGGCGGCCCGACGGGCGGCTGCGTCTCGCTGCCGCGGAGCGAGCTGCTCGCAGTACTGCGCTGGCTCGATCCGACCGACGAGCCGCGGATCGAGCTCGGCGTGCGCGCGCCGGCGCCGCCGCTTGCGCCCACGGGTCAGTCGGGCGCGACCGGCGCGACGGGCGCGACCGTTACGGCCTCACTACTCCGCCTGCGCCCTTCATGATCAGGTCGACGTTCGAGAGGATCAGGGCGTCCTGCGCCGACCAGATTCTCACGTGGTTCGTGCCGCGCCGAACCTCAGACAGCGCGATCGGGATCCCGATCGTCCGTACGCTGCCCGTGGCGTCGGCGAGAAACGGCCACGGAACGGTGTGCGGCGGGTGACCGTTCAGTGAGTACTCGAGATTTACCGGCGCGGTGTCCGGGGCGATGAAGTTGAACGTCAGCAGCCCGCCGACGGCCCTGCGGATGCCCGACACACGTGGAACGGTGATCCTCGCGGGCGAGGCAGCCGAGGAAAGCCAGCCGAGGTTCTCGAGGCGCGGGTAGGAGCGCACGGGAGTCCGGCTGTCCGGGGCGTCGAAGCCCAGGTCGCGGGGCAGGACCGGGCCATCGAACGCGACGTTCCGCCAGGTGAACGTGTGCATCGCCTGCAGCCTTGGGTCCACCTGCTTGTTGGCGTCGTAGTGGTCGTCCTCGAGCCAGATGTAGCCGCGGGTGATGCCGAGGTCGGGGTTGAGGATCGTCGCCAGGTGGGCCAGCGGGCGCGTGCGGCCGGCATTCGTGCCGTAGACGGCGATCTGGTTCGCGGACACATCGATCTGGAAGTGGTTGAGCTGTCCCGGCTTGGTCGGCTCGGTGACGCAGCCATACGGCACGACATGCAGCGTGCCTGGGTTGAACGGGCTGGCGTCACCGCCATCGCTGTCGTTCTCGCGGTAGTTGTCGATCGTGATCGCGGAGGAGACCGTCACCACGGTTTGAGTGTTGTTGTGACAGTCAGGACCGCAGCCGCCATCCCCGGAGCCCGACACGCTCGGGTCGTACGGGATGCACACCGCGCCGAAACGGATGCCGAAGCCGTACTGCGGCAACGCCTGCCAGCTCGTGAAATGCACGAACGGGTCCGGCACCGGGATGTTCGTCAGCCAGAACTCGGGCCACGCCGTATGCATCCCACCGGAATCGTCGGCGACGTCGAACACGACCTTGCCCGTTCTCCCGGCGAAGTCGAACGGCTGCTTCGGGTACATCGCGAGCGAGGTCACCGTGCCGTTGCCATCCGGCTGATCGAAGTTCGCGGGCGTGATATCCGGGTTGTCGTTGACGACATCGTCAAGGCGGCGGTGACAGACAACGATGTCCGTCTCGATCGTCACGCTGCGCGCCGGGCAGCTTCCTGTCACTTGCAGGCTCCGCACCGCCGCCGCGTACTGCCCCTGGCCGATGTTGTTGTAGCCGAGCTCTCGCGACACTCCCCAAAAGCGAGCGTTCAACGCGCCCTCGCGGTCGCCCGCCGGATTGAACGTGGCATGACTGAGGGTGTCGCAGAACGCGGCATGGGCCAGGCCGCAGGCGCCGACCGGGGTCGACCGCGCGAGCGCGCCGACACCACTCGAGAACAGCACTCCGGCGACGAGAACCCCCATGTAGACCCGTCTCATGTCGCTGGACGGTAGGGCCTACGGTGGCCGTTCGCGGGCTTGCTAGACGCTCGTTCGGTGCGAGTGGGCGCCCGCGCACAACTGTGGATCGGCTACGAGATCAAGTTGGTGAACGGCCGTCCCGCCGCCCCCGTCGGAGTCGGTCGCGTACGACTCGACTACCGCCAGCTCGGCCTTGCCCTCGAGCAGACAGTGTCACTCGCGGGCAATCAGACCCTCCTTGCCTGCAACGCGTAGCTCGGGAGCTCTCGTGGCGATTGCTACTATCGCCACTCTGCCCCGACGCCACTGATAGACCGAACGGAGGTCGCGATGACGGTAGGTGAGGCCATGAGCCCTGCTCGGATCACTGTGGGTACATCGCACACGCTGCGGGAGGCGGCTCGTCGGATGACACGCGGCCAAGTTGGCTCCGCCGTGGTGCTCGACCCGGCCCTTCCGGGCCCGGGAATCATCACCGAGCGCGACGTGCTGCGCTGCATCGGTGAGGGCGGCGACATCGACCTCGCCCTCGTCGGCGACTTTGTCTCCCGCAACGTGGTCTACGCGGCGGCGGACTGGCCGCTCGAGCGTGCGGCCGAGGCGATGACAGCTGGGGGCTTCCGCCACCTCGTCGTCCTCGACAGGTCAGAGATCGCCGGCGTCATCTCGATGCGCGACATCGTGCGCTCCTGGGTCGAGACCGGGCCTCCGGTTCAAGCGACCGCGCTCGCCGGCTGAGCACGAGTCGGTACTGACAGGCCAGGCCAACCGGCGCCTGAGCGCTACCCAGCGCTCGATGGGTTAATCGGCGCGCTGCTGCTCGGCGGGTTGCTCGACCATGTCTTGAGCAAGCCGCGCGGCAATGTCTGCCGGTGGCTGTCGACACGCGCACTCTCGCGCGTGCGCCCGATGCCAAGCGAGACGTTGCTCAAAATCCGCGTTTGGCGGCATCGGGTGCTCGCGGTGCCAGCTCTGGTTCACGAGTTGCCAGGCTAACACTCTGATCCTGGTCAAACGGCGCTCGACCCAGACAGGAACATCATGCAGTTGCGCGGACCGCTGGCCGAACAAGCGTAAGCCAGCTCGAGCCGACCGCCGACAGCGGCCCAGCCAACAGGCGCTGGCGCGCTGTCAGCTCGCCACGAACAGCGCCACGATTGCGTCAAGCCCCTCGGGTCTACCCGGGTCGGCCGCGATCGTCAGCAGGGTGTCGGGGTCCTGCCTGCTCACGGACCACGTCACGAAGGAGCAGCACTCGCGCTCACTGGCGGCGAGCGCCTCCAGTTCGCTTGTCCCCTCTGCGTCGAGTCGCCACCGGATCGTCAGCTCATGGCCGCTGCGTTGAACTCGGGGCGGAGACTTCTCGCCCAGGAGGCGCCAGCGCTCCAAACGGGTGGCTCCATCGTCGGCATCGAGCGCGCATGCCAGCGGCAATGCTCTCGGCGACGCGTCCTCAGCACCGTCCACGAGACAAGCATCGCAAACAGGCTGGCGCTGCGGCTACCGCCCGCGCGCGATTCCCCTCTTGGCGGTGCGCTCGCGCCGACCTGCGACGATCGGCCGGTGACGGTGCAGGTCGAGGCGACGATTACATGCCCGCTGTGCGGCACCAGCGCCCTGGCACGGATGCCCGAGAACGCCTGCCAGCGCTTCTACCGCTGCAGCGGCTGCGGTGAGTTGCTCAAACCCAAGGACGACGATTGCTGCGTCTTCTGCTCCTACGCGGACACTCCCTGCCCGCCTCGGCAAGCAGCGCCGCAGCCCGCCCGCCATGCAGCGACGCAATTGCCGCCTCCTGTAGCTTGACGGCAGTGCCGCCTGCCAGTCGTTCCTGGTACCGAGCGCGATGGGTGGCGGTGGTGGCGCTCGCCTTCATCGCCATTGTGGTGCTGGTGATCGCCCTGAGCGTCAGCTCATCGCCGACCACGGGTTATGACGTCTCCTATCCGCAGTGCTCGGGTTCCGACCCGTCGAATCCGCTGTTCGGGATCGTCGGCGTCAATGGCGGGCTGGCGGACCGGGCAAACCCGTGTATCAGCGGCGAGCTGCAGTGGGCCGGCGACGCGCCAGGGCAGAAGCGGCCAACGCAGCCGCCCGTGTCGTTGTACATCGACACCGGTAACCCTGGCGGCCATCACGTTGCGGACTGGCCTCGCGCCGGCACCGCGCCGGCCTACGGTTCTTGTAACGGCTTGCTGACCGACTCCTGCTCGTACATCTACGGCGAGGAGCGCGCCGCTAACTCCTACAGGCTCGTCGCTGCGCTCGACCCGATCGCGGCGAAGGCGGCTCCGTGGTGGCTGGATGTCGAGTTGATGTCGAGCTGGGCTGGGACCTACCGGCTCAACATCGCCGCGCTTCAAGGTTTCATCGCCGGCCTGCACAAAGCCGGCACGACCGGACCGATCGGGATCTATTCCACCAGCGCGCAGTGGAAGGACATCACGGGGCTGACGGCGCTGAGAACACAAACGGCGTTCGACGGCCAGGTGCCCGACTGGGTGGCCGGAACCGAGGCAACACTCGCGCAGGCGCGCCAGAACTGCACGAGCGGTGGCTTCACCGGCGTGACGCCGACCCTCGCGCAGTACCGTATCGGCGCGCGCGACGCCGACCTGCGCTGCACCGGGACACCCTGAGAGAAGTCGTTGCGGAACGGCCCAGCGAGTGCGGTCCCGTCTACATGCGTAGGTAGGACGCGCCGTTGATATCGAGGACGGTCCCGCTCGTCATCGTGGCGTCCGCCGAGGCTAGGAAGACGACGGCTGCGGCCACCTCCTCGACGGTGGCAAGGCGTCCAAACGGGCTTTCAGAGCGCCGTTTGGCGCCGCGCTCGCCGGCGAGGTTCTCGGCGGCCATGTCGGTGTCGACGAGTGCGGGGGCGACGGATGTCACAGAGATGCCGTACGGCGCGAGCGCTCGGGCGAGCGACTGCCCGAGCGCGATGAGGCGTACGCAGGTTGCTTGGGTTCACCGCGAAATGCGCCGCGCGACGACACGTTGACGATGCTCCCCCCGCCGCCACGAATCATGTGCTGGGCGGCGCACCACGACGCGTTTGCTGCACCGACAAGATTCACGTTCAGCGTCCGATGCCACGCGCGCTGCCACTCCTCATAGTCGGTTTCAGCAATTGGATGCGGCGCGAACACTCCGGCGTTATTTACCAACACGCTCAGCCCGCCAAGTTCGCACGCTGCGCTGTCAACCATGCGTCTGACCGCGTCCGGATCAGCAAGATCGGCGCCGACTACGAGGTGCCCATCGCCGAGCAGAGTGGCCGCGACCTCCTCGGCCGCAGCAGCGTTGCGCCCGTAATGGACCGCAACGCGATCGCCCGCGACCGCAAATGCTCGTGCGATCGCGGCCCGAATCCCCCGCGACGCGCCTGTAACAAGAACCGCCCGACGCTCGGCGAAGCCATCGCTCATCTTCGGCCATCGTATGCCAAGCCAGCTGGCGCGCTCACGCGTTACGTGTCATCGCGCGAGGGGCTGTGAGGCTCGCGACGATGGCGCGACTGGGGCCGATCGGCGACTAGGTTTGCCCGGCCAGGCGCAAGTGCTCGCGTGTGCCGGTCTGGGGCGCCGATGTTGCGGGTGGTCCGTCTACGTCCGCCTGCTCCGCTGGCTGCTGCGGCAGCGTCATCGCTCCGACGCACCGTCAGCAGCCGACCGCTGATCGCGCGCACGGGAGCCGCGTGGATTGCCGCGGTAGACGGCTGCTCCAAGAGAATGCGGCAGCGTGGACGTGTCGGTGTGTACGCGCGCGGTGCGGGTAACTGCGGGGGGCTTCGGTGGCGCTCCCCTAGCCCGGCGCGGTCCGCGTCGAAGTAGGCTGGCTGGGTGATGCTCGCCGACAGCCGGCGGCCGACGAGGGCGCGGAGCGATGCCTGAGACGCTGAGCGCTACGGTGGAGGACGCGCCCGTCGCGGGCCTCAGTCAGCGGCGGGTTCTGATCATCATCGGCGCGCTGATGACCGGGATGTTCCTGGCGGCGCTCGATCAAACGATCGTCTCGACCGCGCTGCCGACGATCGTCGCGGACCTCCATGGCGCTTCACACCTCGCCTGGGTGATCGTCGCCTACCTGCTCGCCGCGACCGTCTCGACACCGCTATGGGGCAAGCTAGGGGACCAGTACGGCCGCAAGCAGTTCTTCCAGGCGGCGATCGTCATGTTCCTCGCGGGCTCGGCGCTTTCGGGCCTGAGCCAGACGATGACCGAGCTGATCGCGTTTCGGGCCGTGCAGGGCCTCGGGGGCGGCGGGCTGATGGTCGGCGCGCAAGCGATCGTCGGCGACATCGTCTCGCCGCGCGAGCGCGGCCGCTACCAGGGTCTGTTCGGCGCGGTCTTCGGCCTCGCAAGCGTCATCGGCCCGCTGCTCGGCGGCGTCTTCGTCGACCAGCTGTCCTGGCATTGGATCTTCTACATAAACCTCCCGATCGGTGCCGTCGCGCTGACCATCATCGCGATCCAGGTGCCGGGGCGCCTGAGCCGTATTCATCACGTCATCGACTATCTCGGCACCGCCGTGCTGATGATCTCGGTTTCGTGCCTCGTGCTGTTCACGAGCCTCGGCGGCACCACCTACCCGTGGGGCTCGACGGTGATGGTTGTGTTCGCTGTCGCGGGCACACTGTTGCTCGGCGTCTTCGTCGCGGTCGAGCGGCGCGCGCCCGAGCCGATCCTGCCGCTTCATTTGTTCTCAAATCGCGGCTTCTCGAGCACGAGCGTGACGGGTTTCATCGTCGGCTTCGCGATGTTCGGCTCGATCACCTACCTGCCGGTGTTCTTCCAGATCGTCCACGGCGAGTCGCCGACCACCTCGGGGCTCCAGCTCCTGCCGCTCCTCGTCGGCTTGATCGTCTGCTCCACCGCATCGGGCATCGTGATCACGCAGACGGGCCGCTACCGGGCCTTCCCGATCGCCGGGACGGCGCTGATGACGGTCGGGTTGGCGCTGCTCTCACAGCTCGGGGTAGGCACCAGCCTCGTCGTCGCATCGCTCTTCATGTTCGTGCTCGGGATCGGACTCGGCTGCGTGATGCAGGTGCTGGTCCTGATCGTTCAGAACGCCGTCCCCCACAGCGAGCTCGGCGTCGCGACATCCGGGGCGACGTTCTTTCGCTCGATCGGCGGATCGTTCGGCACCGCGATCTTCGGCGCGATCTTCTCCAACGTCCTTGCCGGCAACCTCGCAAAGCAACTCGGCAACGCGCGGCTGCCAAACGGCTTCTCGAGCTCGAGGATCACGCCGGCCCTCCTCGACAAACTCCCCGCGCCCATCCACCACGGGCTCGCGCTGGCTTACGCGCAGTCGATCCAAACGGTCTTCATGATCGCCGTGCCGATCGCGGCCGTGGCCTTCCTGGCGGCGTGGCTGATCCCCCAAGTCGAACTTCGCCGCCGCGTCGAGGCGCCACCAGACTCAACCGCAGCAGAGCTTGCCACGCGGTGAGCACAAGAAGGCTGTCGCGAGCCCGTGCCGGCGCCGACGCCGTGAGCGCTCGGCCAGTCGATTGGTCGGGGTCAGCGGTACGGTTCTCCTGCTCGTTCCCTGAAGGGGAGGCGCAAGTGGGTCAAACCAAGCCTGGGATTTGTCGATCTCAGCGATTTCTCAGCGGCCACCGCCAGCGCGGTTCGTCTCCGCGCGCATGGTCGGCGCCCAGTCCGATGACGATCCGAGACAGACACGGGCCGCCGGGCAGGCCACCACGGGACTGCGAGCCATCGGCGCGGCGCGATGCTTGACCGTCGTGAACTCAGCGCGCGCCGTGCGGATGCGCGGCGGCGGCTTCGCCGGAGGCGAACCCTTTTCGCGACGCTGGCTCCGTTGGTGCTCGTGGCCCTCTACTTCGGGATCTCCTACGCGAACTACATGTTCAAGCCGACGAGCGAGAACTTCTCCGAGCGCTCCGCCGAGTGGGTGCGCGACGACGTGCCCTTCGGCAACTGGATCATCGACACGGCCGAGCACTACACAGCGAGCACGCCCCGCAAGGGCGGCCCCGGGCTCAAGCGCCTGCGCACCGTCGGGCTCAGCCCGGTGCGGCCTCTTGTCAGGCACGCCAAGCAGGTCGCCTACACGCCGCCACCGATCAAACCGGTGTTCGCCAGGCCGCTGCCCGGCGAAGGCGTCTGGCACCGCACCGGTCCATCCGTCGCTGGCCGACCGCCGGTGCTCGTGACGAGCTACCGGCCCAGCACGGAGTACCCCTCCATCGTCGCCTACGTCCTGTGGATCGACCACACCCGCACCGACCTCGCCTACTATCCCGGCCGCTACGAGCCACCGAGCGCGGTCGACCGGGGTCCGATGATGGTCCCCGTCGATCAGCGCTACCGGCTACTCGCCACCTTCAACGGTGCCTTCACGCACGTCGACACCAATAACGGTTCGGCGGTCAACGGCCACACTAACGAGCCGCTGATCGATGGCAACGCCACCCTCGTCGGCTACCGCGACGGGGCCGTGAACATCCTCAAGTGGAAGGGCGGGCCGAACGCACCGGGCAATGTTGCCTGGGCGCGCCAAAGCCTCACCCCGATCCTCTGGCACGGCAAGCTCAACCCCGAGCTGAACACCGACCCGAACAGCATCCAGTGGGGTTACACCCTGGGCGGCGTTACCTTCACCCCGCGCACCGCCGTCGGCATCGACGCCCACGGCAACGCGATGTTCCTCTTCGCGTCGGAGGCGACGGTGATCTCGCTCGCCCGGATCCTTAAGCACATCGGGGCGGTTCGCGGGATGGAGTTCGACATCAACCCCGAATGGCACACAATGATCACGTACTCTCACAAGAACGGCCTCGGGCCGACGATGGTCGAGCCCCAGCCCCAGCAGTCCCCCGACCGCTACCTCACCCCCGATGACCGTGACTTCATGGCGGTGTTCTCCAAGGTGCCTGGGCCGGTCACCGTCCCCTTCAAGTAGGAAGGCTGAGCCAACGGATTTACAGTTGCAGCAAGACTCGTGCGCTCAAGTGTTCTCAGTTTTTTCAGGTCGCCCAGGTGCTCCTGAAATGCGCTGAGATCCTCCAAGTTGGGAACACGTAGGGAACATGGTCGCCGCCACTGAGTGTGCCCGGCACTCCCGCCATACTTCTTACCTGCGACGCGCACTCGTGGTGGCTGTCTTTGTCGTCGTCGCTGGTACCGCTGCGGTGGCGGCTGACGGTGCCTCGCTGACGAAGTCGGGTGGGTTGTACCTCCCGGTCCGCTCCTCGGCGCCGCGCGTGTCGCCTGAGGAGCCGGTGGCGATCGCGGCTCTATCTGACGGCGGTCTCGCGATCGCGGACGACGCACGCAACGAGATTCTGGAACGCGCGCCGAGCGGGAGCTACGCGGTCATCGCCGGTACGGGGAGCGCCGGCCTGACCGGCGACGGAGGGCCGGCCGTCCGAGCCGAGGTCAACCAGCCGAGCAGCCTGCTGGCCACGAGCAGCGGAGCCGTCTATTTCGTCCAGAGAGGCCTTGAGCGCAGCAAGTCTGTCTCGCTTGTTGGTTCCATCAGTTCGGTTATCCGCGAGGTCGCCCCGAGCGGGTCGATCCGCACGCTCGCCGGGCTTCACCCGGCGTGTCCGAGCCGCCGCGGTGCGGGCTCGATCCCGGCCGAGTCGGCGCTGATGTACTCCCCCGAGCTGTCGATCGGCCCCGGCGGCGTGATTGAGGTCTCGACGACAGTTTGCCCGGCCATCTCGCTCCTCGGGCCGTATGTCGAACTGACATCGGCGGGCGGGCTCACCGACAACGCGCCTGACCGGGTAGCTGCTGCCTCGGTCAATTGCTCCGACGTGACCGTGGGGGCAGGGTTCTTAGCGTTCGTCTGCGACAGCGGGGGTGGCGCGGTTGGCGAGGGCCATCCGAAGGAGCTGTTGGTCGTGCGCGCGAACGGGTCAACGAAAGCGTATCCGGCATGGCGCGGGGGCCTCCTGGCCGCCGGTCACGGCGAGGTCATCGCCGCGCACAACGACTCGCTGGTGCGCGTAACGAGCCAGGCGATCACGACGCTCGTCTCGGACCATCAGCTCGACAGCCTCGTCAGCGACGCCTCGGGCGTGGCAGAGATAAATGGCATCACCATCAGTCACCGGGGGGACATCTTCATGACCGCGGATCTCTACCGGCACGGTGGAGGCTGCGGCGCGGTGATCGTCGAGCGTGCCGCGTCCGGGACTCTCGAGAAGCTCTGGAGTGCCGCGTCAAGGCTCTGCTATTAAGCCGCGGGCTTGTAGTTCCGCCGACGTCACAGGCGCCGAGTAGCTCGTATCGCACCACGCACGGCGCGCCCGCGATCGCTGAAATAGCAGTCACGCCGCTGGGACGCCTGGAACCGCGCTGCGGGTGCGGGCGTCGTCTACGGCGCGCTTTCGATCAGGCGTGTTAGGTCGGGGCGGGTGATGCCGTTTTGCCGGGCGAGCTGCACGAGCTCCGCAACTTTGTCGAGCACCACGCTGCGTTCGGGGGTGCCGGTGATGTGGATGCCGCGTCCTTGGCGCAGCTCGAGCAGGCCCTCGTCGCGCAGCAGGCGTACGGCGCGCAGGACCGTGTTGGTGTTCACGCCCATGACCGCGGCGAGGTGGCGAGTGGGTGGTAGGCGGTCGCCGGGTTTGGCTTCGCCATCTGCGATTGCTTGGCGGATCTGAGCCGCGACCTGTTCGTGCAGGAGGGCGGGGTCTGAACGGTCGATCTTGACATCCAACATTGCGCTAGGCATAGTAGCGCATTGATGTCGGCGTGGAGTGACCTGGTGCGGTGGGGAGTGATCGATGCGGCGCGGCGCCGCCAGCGTCGCCAGCGGCTCGCCGGCGCAGCCGGCATTCTCGTCGTTGGGATTGCGCTAGCGGCCGTGCTTGTTGAGTCGTCAGGGGCCACGCACCCGACAGCGCCGCCCGTGCGGCTGTCCTCGTCGTTGACCTGGCTTAGCGGCCCTCCGCTCAGGCCAACCCATTTGCGCCTCGTGGCCTCGGAGAACGACGGTCCAGCGTCGCTCGTTGACGTTGACAGTGGTCAGGTCACGTCGCTTCGCCAGCTCGACGTGCCGGCGCGGCGAGTCAAGGGTGGCTGTCGCTCACGGCGTGGCATGGTCGAGCGCTCGGGATCGTCACCCACCAGTCCTGCGGCCACTGCGCGCTCACCCAGGATGACTTCTTGATCAGCCCAAGTGGCGCGGTTCGCCACCTCGTTACGCACTACTTCGCGCCGTTCGACGGGACGATCGAGACGACGCCGGTCCCGGGATCGATTGCCGAGTGGGTGCTGCGCTGGCCCCACAGCGGCGCGTGCACGCTACGCCTCGTCCCAAGCGCGCGGGCACCAGTCAGGGTGCCGTGCGGCGACCTCGGTCAGATCAACGCGAACATGATCACGCTCTGGACCCAGCCGAACCAGGTCGGCCTGCTCGTCAACCCGCAGACCGGCGCCGTGCTAAGCCACACGAGCGCGACAGTCCAGACCGACCCGATTGGACACGGACTCGCGATCGAGAGCGGTGACAACGGCCCTTACCTCGCCGGCCCGCTCAGCCTCGTCAACCTCATGACTGGCGAGCGCCGGATGCTCGGCTGGCCAAGCCGCCAGCACAACGGCTTCCAGCTCTACCCCGACCCGAGCGGACCGTACGTCGCGATCGAGTTCGGCGACCCCGCCTACCCCCTCTACAGCAACCCGAGCTACCAAGGGCCGACAATCGGCCAGGCCGCCGACCTCTGGCTGCTCAACACCACCACCGCCAAGCTCACACACGTCCCCGGCTTCCCGATCTTAGAGTCGCTCAAGCAATCCGGAATCGCCTGGACAAGCGACGGTCGCCTCGTCGTCGCAGCCCGCGGCGGCAGCTTCCGCCAATCAATAACCCGAACCGCGATCGCAGTCTGGCACCCCGGCCAACACGCCCTCCACGTCCACACCCTCCCGCCACTGAACGGCTACACCACGTTCGTGCCGCTCCCCCGCTAGTCACAGCCGCCAGCTCTCCCACCCTGACTCCCGCCTTCGCGACGAACGCCAGTCACGGCCGCGTGACTGCTCGCACGCGACCCCCGCGCCCTGTTTGAAGAACCGTTGGCGACCGGGCGCCCGTCACGGCGGCTCACTGCCGCATCTCAGCCGGTCGATCGCCCGGCCGCCTGCCAGCTACAAAAGGCCGAGCACACGTGACACCTACATGGCGGGAGAAGGATTCGAACCTTCGAAGGCTGAGCCAACGGATTTACAGTCCGTCCCCTTTGACCGCTCGGGAATCCCGCCGCGGGGAGAGAGTTTAACGCGGCTCTACGAAGCGTCTCGTAGTCGCTGCGCCTCGGGCAGCAGCTCGAGCTTCTTCAGCGTGTGGTTCTCGATCTGGCGGATGCGCTCGCGCGTAACGTTGAACGCCTGCCCGACCTCCTCCAGGGTCTGCGGCCGCTTGCCGGTCAGGCCGTAGCGGAGTTCGAGCACCTCGCGTTCACGGCGGGGCAGGACGGCCAACGCGCACAAGACGTCGCGGTTACGGATTTGCCGCGAGGCGAGCTCGAATGGAGACTCGGCCGACTGGTCCTCGACGAAGTCCCCGAGCAGGGAGTCTTCCTCGTCGCCGACGGGTTTCTCGAGTGAGATCGGTTGCTGGGCGACGCGCAGGATCTCACGCACGTCGCGCGGTGAGCACTCGAGCATCGCGGCTATCTCTTCGTCGGACGGCTGGCGTCCGAGCTGCTGCACGAGCTGGCGCTCGGCCTGAACGACCTTGTTCAGCCGCTCGACCACGTGCACGGGGATCCGGATGGTGCGCCCCTTGTCGGCCAGCGCGCGCGTGACGGCTTGGCGGATCCACCATGTCGCGTAGGTCGAGAACTTGTAGCCGCGGCGATGGTCGAACTTCTCGACGGCGCGGATCAGCCCGAGCGACCCCTCCTGGATCAGGTCGAGGAACGAGAGCCCGCGACCGAGATAGCGCTTGGCGATCGAGACAACGAGGCGCAGGTTTGCTTCCACCATCTGCTGCTTTGCCTGGACGTCGCCGCGCTCGATGCGCCGCGCCAGCTCCACCTCCTGTGAGGCGGTCAGGAGCGGCACGCGTCCGATCGTGCGCAGGTAGAGGCGCAGCGAATCGAGGCTCGGCTCGACATTGAGGTCAAGCTCGACTGCCGGCTCGGCCGCAGCGTTGGCATGGCCGTCGCTGTGTGCGTCGGCAGCCGCCTCGTCGATCAGCTCGACGCCCTGCTCCTCGAGCAGGCCGTACAGCTCGTGCACCTGGTCGGCGGAGAGCTCGAGGTCTTCGACTGCGTGCGCGAGCGCTCCGGTTGCGACGTAGCCGCGCTCCTGGGCCTCTGCCAGCAGCGTTCGCAGGTCGTCGGCGTCAGCGATCGGGTCGGCGCTAGCCGACGGTTCCGCGCTCGCTGGCGCCATCGCCTGCAGAACTTGCACCTACGGCTCCTCTCCTCGCGTCAACGTCGCCTCCCCAGCCACGCAACGCGGCAGATTGATAGCACAAGGCACAAGCGCGCGGCGAGCCGCTGGAACCGTGGCGCTAGGCTGCTGGGGATGGGAGACACGAGCATGAGCGAACGCGGACCCGACGTGCAGGCGCAGCGACCCGAGGTTGCGATCGGGCTGTCACGCGTCGGCCTGACGGGAGTCGAGAAGGTCATCAGGATCGCCCAATCGGGCAGCGAGCAGCTGTTTTCCGCGAGCATCGAGTGCTTCGTCGACCTCGGGCCGGACCAGAAGGGGGCGCACATGTCCCGCTTCGAGGAGGTTGTGAACGACGCGATCGGGGAGGTGATCGTGGGTGGATCAGGCTTCCGAGCCGAGCAGCTCGCCCAGCGCGTCGCCGAGCTGGTGCGCGTTCGCCAGGGCGCACGCCGGGCCGAGGTCACGATCGCAGCGCGCTACCCCGAGCACCGGCCCGCTCCGCTTTCGGGAATCAACACGCAGGAGATCTACACGCTGTTCGGGGTCGCGGTCGCGAGCGAGCGGGGAACTCGACGCCTCGTCGGCGTCGCGGCGCAGGGAATCACCGCCTGTCCGTGCGCGCAGGAGCTTGTCGCAGACCACGCGCGCCGGCAGCTCGATGAGGACGGCTTCAGCGCTTACGAGATCGAACGGATTCTCGGCATCGTCCCGGTCGCAACGCACAACCAGCGCGGCTTGGGCACGCTTCACGTGGGGGTCACCGAGGCTGAGCCGCTCGAGATCGAAGCCGCCACGCTCTTGCGGATCGTCGAGGGCTCGATGTCCTCCGAGATATACGAGCTGATGAAGCGCAGCGATGAGGCTGCAGTCGTGATGCGCGCGCACGCGCGCCCGCGGTTCGTCGAAGACTGCGTGCGCGAGATGATCAGCGGCGTCCTCACCGAGCTCCCGCAGTTGCCCCAAGACGCGTTCGTCTCGGCTCGCCAGGAGAACCTCGAGACGATCCACCAGCACAACGTCCTCGCCGAGCGCGAGGGCACGATTGGCGAGCTGCGCGCCGAGCTCGAGCTCGCCTTAGAGCCGGTTGGGCGCACGACATCGCTGCGCGACTGGCTCGACGCCTGAGCTCAGCCGCCCGGTGCTATCTCCGCGCCGCGCGACTGTGTGAGGCGCCGGCGCATCCCGAAGAAGAAGTCGAGTCCGGATGCGACCGTGATCGTGACCATCACGTAGACGAGCACCTCGAGCCAGAGCGGATGGTGGCGGAACGCGATCAGGCACAGGATCGTCGCAATCTGCACGCACGTCTTGAGCTTGCCGAAGCTGCTCGCCGCGATCACCACTCCGGACTGAGTCGCGCCGAGGCGGAGCACGGTCACCGCGAGCTCGCGCGCGATGATCACCATCGCCACCCAGGCCGCGACGCGGTGCAGCGAAACGAGCGAGATCAGCGCCGCGATGATCAGCAGCTTGTCCGCGAGCGGGTCCATCAGCTTGCCGAACGTCGTGATTTCTTCGCGCGCGCGCGCGAGGTAACCGTCCGCGAAGTCGGTCGCGGAGGCGATGGCGAAGACGACGGCGGCGAGGATGTCCCCATCCGTCGTCTGCCCGAGCAGCGCGACGATCAGGACCGGCACGAGCAGGATCCGGACAACCGTCAGGAGGTTGGGCCAGTTCAACGACGCCATGTGCGGATTATCCGCTCCGGAGGGCGGTGGAAGTGCCGGCGACCGCTAGGGTTAGCGCCATGCCGCTGATTCCGACCGTTATCGAGCGCACCGCGCGCGGCGAACGCGAATACGACATCTACTCGCGGCTGCTCAACGAGCGGATCATCTTCCTCGGGAGTCCGATCGACGACCAGGTCGCGAATGTCGTCGTCGCGCAACTCCTGCACCTGGAGTCCGAGGACCCGGAGAAGGACCTCTCGCTGTACATCAACTCGCCCGGCGGCTCGGTGTACGCCGGCCTCGCGATCTACGACACGATGAACTTCATCAAGCCCGACGTGCAGACGATGTGCGTCGGCATCGCGATGTCGGCGGCCTCCCTGCTGCTCTCTGGCGGGGCTCACGGGAAGCGCTCGGCGCTGCCGAACAGCCGGATCCTGATGCACCAGCCGATCGCCGGCTTCGAGGGCCAGGCGACCGACATCGAGATTCACGCGCGGGAGGTGATCAACCTGCGCGCCCGGATCGACGAGATCTACGCCAGGCACACCGGGAAGACCGTTGAGCAGGTCCATCAGGACATGGAGCGCGATCGCTTCTTCAAGTCCGACGAAGCAGCCGAGTACGGCCTCATCGACCGCGTGCTGACGAGCCACTGACGGGGCGCAGCTGCGCAGCTCGCTGAGTTGATGGCAGCGCCTGGTCGCATCGCCCGCTTCGCACTCGCCGCCGTCACGCTGCTCGTCGCGGTGACCGCGCTGGGGCACTACGCGGGTTGGACGTCGGTGGCGACCTTCGCCATCGCGACGGCGGCGCTCGCCGGCCTCGCCTGGCTCGTGGCGGTGGCGACCGAGCAGGTCGGCGAGTATCTCGGCCCAGGCGCCACCGGCCTGCTCCAGTCAACGGTCGGCAACCTACCCGAGCTGTTCGTCGTGATCTTCGCGCTGCGCGCCGGCGAGCGCGTCGTCGCGCAGAGCGCGATTGTCGGCTCGCTGCTCGCCAACGCACTCCTCGTCTTGGGCCTCGTGTTCGTCGTCGGCGCATTGCGGCCGCAGGCCGGCGGCGTGATGCGCTTCGACCCGCGGATCATCCGCGCGACCGCAACGATGCTCTTTGTCTGCCTCTTTACGATCGTGCTCGTCGCGCTCTCACTCGTCAGTCGGGGCGCGCTTTCGCACCACGTCGACGCGATCTCGGCGATCGGCGCCGGCTTGTTGCTGACGGTCTACGTCGCCTGGATCGTTCCCCATGTGCGCGGCGAGCGCCGAGCCGGACCGGGCGCCCCAACGCTGGCCCTTCCCACGGCGATCGTGCTGCTCGTGCTCACTGGCACCGCCGCGGCCTTCGTCTCCGACTGGTTCGTGGATGCCCTGCAGCCCGCGATCAGCCAACTCCACATCTCGCAAGCGTTTGCCGGGCTCGTGATCGTCGCGATCGCCGGAAACGCGGTGGAGAACGCCACCGGGGTCAGCATGGCGGCTCGCGGGCGTTCGGATCTCGCGGTCTCGGTGGTGGTTCACTCCGTCGCGCAGATCGCGGCGTTCCTGTTCCCGCTCCTGATCCTGATCTCGTTCGCGTTCGGCACGCACCTGACGTTCAACCTGCCGCCGATCTACATCGGCGCGCTCGCGCTCAGTGCGATCGCGGTCTGGCAGATAACCGACGACGGCGAGGCACGGGTGTTCGAGGGGTGGGCCCTGATCACGATCTATGCCATCCTGGCCGTCATCACGATCTATGAGTGAAGGCGCCACCCCGTCACTGCGCCGCAACATTCCGATCGCGCCGCTCGCCGGCGCTGCGGCCGTGGCGCTCGCCGCGGTCCTCGTGTTCGCGCTCACGCGAGGCGGCGGCGATCATCGAGCGATCGTCGCATCGCACGAGCGCGCCCACGTCATTGCTGAAGCGCCAGATCCGCTCGCCGCGCAGAGCTTCCCGGTCTCGCGCAACGCGCTGCACCATGCCAAGGCCGCGGCGCCGCGCACTGCCGCGCGCGAATCATTCCTCAGCCCCGGGGCACCGAGCGATCAGCAGATCCGTCAGGAGCTCAACCAGGAGAAGGCGATCCAGAAGTCGATCGCCGACAAGCCGATCCATGTGATCGTCGACGCGCGCACCGGCGTCGCGCTCGCTCCGATCGAGCTTCCGTTGCGCATCCAGGAGGTGATCGCCGGGGGCAATGCGATCCGGGACTTTCCCTACGTCTACGGCGGCGGGCATCGCTCGTTCGTGGACGACGCGTACGACTGCTCCGGCTCGGTTACCTACGCTCTCGCCGCCGGCGGTCTGATCGCCGCGCCCGAGACCTCAGGCCAGCTCGAGCACTGGGGTGCGCCGGGTCCCGGTCGCTACCTCACGGTCTTCGCCAACGCGGGGCACACCTTCATGTACGTCGACGGCGTCTGGTTCGACACGGCCGGTCGCTCCGGCCCCTACAGCACTCGCTGGCTCACGCAGCAGCCCTCGCTCGTCGGCTACAAGGTCCGCCATTACCCTGGTCTTTGAATCGGGCCGCCGGCCCGATCCAAAGAACCAGGGATAGCTCGCCACTCGAGCGGCTGGCGCGGGCGCCCCGGCTCCCGGACCTGGGGCCGGTGGTCCGCTGCCTTCACCCGGCCGCGCACCGCAGGCAATGCGGCAGCCCAGCGCACCACGGCACGCGCGCACATGAGCGCGGTGAGCCGGCCAAAGGCCGCGCTCAGCCGCGCAGCAGGCCGCTGATCACCGCGCCGGCGACGCCCCCGGCTGCGGCGTCCTTGACGCCGGCGCCGGCGCCGGTCTCGGACTCGAAGGGCTCGACGTACATCGTCTGGACGGCCACCTTGCCGGGCCCGGTGAAGCGATTCCAGGTCAGCTTGTGGTCGCCGGCGAAGAGTCCGGTCTTCAGGCCGAGCGAGTGTGAGCTGAGCGTGACCGACGGGTCCTTGTACAGCCAGCCGCCGGCCTCGACATCGAGCTCCTCACCCGCGTCGAGCTCGATCTCGAACACGTTGCCCTGGCCTGAGATCCACACGATCGCGTCACCCGACTTGGCCTGGAACTTGTCGATCCAGAACCCCGTGCCGCCCATGAACATGTTGCGCAGCCCCTTGACGCGCTCGAAGGTGTAATGCACGTTGTCGGTCGCGGCGAGGAAGTGGTGCTCGCGCACGTTGATCTCCTGGCCGCCCGCGAGGTGAATCGGTATGCACTGCCCCGGCCAGTCGCGCGAGAACGCGATCCGCCCGCTGCCCTCGGTCTTGGTGATGAAGAAGTCCATTCCGGCGATGAACTTGCGCTTCAGCCCGCTGGGCAGCGTGTGCAGGCCGATGCCGACCTGATGCTCCTTCCAGAGCAGCGTGTGATGCTCGAACATCACGGCCTGCCCGGACAGCTCGATCTGCAGCTCCGGGACGAGCGAGCCGCGCAGGTGGTAGGTCACGCCCGCGAACGTCTCGTCTGTGATGTCGACCTTGATCGGCGCGTCAGGAATGCGCATGGATCCCCTCTCTGTCTGGTCGTGGCGCGGTCGCGGCGGACGATACTCCGCTCGCGCGCGCGCTTGGCAGCGCTCGGCGGATGGCCACGGCGGCGTCGAGGCGGGCGGTCCTCTACACTGCAGTGACCTCGCGCCGTGGCGGGGTTTTTCCTTGCCCGGCGCCGGATGTCATTCAAGAGAGACCTGGAAAACCATGGCCCGTGGAGATGTGCGCATCGCTGTGACCCTCGCCTGCGAGGACTGCAAGCGGCGCAACTATCAGACGAATAAGAGCAAGCGCAACAACCCGGACCGAATAACGCTGCGCAAGTACTGCCGCTGGTGCAAACGGCACACCTCGCATCGGGAGACCCGTTAGTCGGAGGTGCAGTGGCTCGCGATCGTAAGCGCACCCGCCGTGGCAGCCGCTCACACCGGCCGCCGGGCGCCCGCGTCCCGCCGCAGCACGCGGCGGGCGGCCTCGGCCTGCCCGATGACGAGCCCGCCGGCCACACCCTCGACGAGGAGGAGTCCTGGCCGACTGCTTCGAGCGTCTTTCCGCAACTCGGACCTTTCGAGGGTGATCCTGTGACGAGCACCGAAGCTGCCGCTGCGGCCTTCGGCGAGACCGCACGCCCGCTGCGCTCCAACGAGCGGCCGCAGCGCGACGAGCGCGCCTCGCAGGGCGCTCGCGTGATCGGCTTCCTGCTCGGCTGCTGGGCTGAGCTCCAGCGCGTTCAGTGGCCCGACCGCCAGCAGGTCGTGCAGGCGACCGGCGTCGTTCTCGGCTTTGTCGTTGTTGCGGCCGTCTTCCTCGGTATCGCCGACGAGGTCTCCCAGCAGATCGTCAACGCGATCCTCTAGCCATGTTCCGCTGGTACGTCGTCAACACCTACTCGGGTCACGAGAACAAGGTCAAGCACAACCTCGAGCACCGGATCGTGTCGCTCGGCCAGCAGCGCGCCGTGCGCCAGGTCGTCGTGCCGACCGAGTCGGTGTCGGAGATGAAGGACAACCAGAAGATCACGGTCGACAAGCGCACGATGCCGGGCTACGTGCTCGTGAACATGGAGCTCAACGAGGACTCGTGGTCGCTTGTGAAGGGCACCCCGGGCGTGACGGGATTCGTTGGTGCGTCCAACGAGCCGGTGCCGCTGACACAGATGGAGGTCGACCGCATCCTCAAGAAGGAGGTCGCGGTGGTGGCCGGGCGCCCGCGCGCGACCTTCACGATCGGCGAGTCGGTGAAGGTCATCTCCGGGCCGCTGTCGGACTTCTCCGGTGAGATCTCCGAGATCAACGAGGACGCGGCGCGGCTCAAGGTGCTGGTATCAATCTTTGGCCGCGAGACGCCGGTCGAGGTCGGCTTCGACCAGGTGAAGAAGCTCTAGCGATGGCGAAGAAGGTTCTGACAACGATCAAGCTCCAAGCCGTCGGCGGCCAAGCCTCGCCGGCGCCGCCCGTCGGTCCCGCGCTCGGGCAGCACGGGATCAACATCATGGAGTTCGTCAAGGCGTTCAACGCGCAGACCGCGCAGGACAGCGGCACCGTGATCCCCGTCGTGATCACCGTCTACGAGGACCGCTCGTTCACGTTCGTGACGAAGACGCCGCCCGCCGCCGACCTGATCCGCAAGGCGATCGGCATCGACAAGGGCTCCGCCGAGCCGCACCGCAACAAGGTCGGCCAGATCACCCGGGCGCAGCTGCGTGAGATCGCGCAGACGAAGCTCGCCGACCTCAATGCGAACGACGTCGATGCCGCGGCGAAGATCATCGCCGGCACGGCCCGTTCGATGGGCGTCGAGGTGGTCGGCTGATGGCCCGCCACGGTCGCGCGATGCTCGAGGCGCGCACACACGCTGAGCGCGATCGCGAGCACGCCCCGGCGGAGGCGATCGAGCTCGTCAAGCAGCTCGCTCGCGCGAAGTTCGATGAGTCGATCGAGGTCCACATCCGCACCGGACTGAACGTTCGCCATGCCGACGAGCAGCTGCGCGGCACCGTGGCGCTTCCAAACGGCCTCGGCCGCGACGTCAAGATCGCGGTCTTCGCCCAGGGTGACGCCGCCCGCGAGGCGGAGCAGGCCGGCGCGGACGTCGTCGGCGCCGATGACCTCGCGAAGCGGATCGAGGACGGCTTCACCGATTTCGACGTCGCGATCGCGACGCCCGACATGATGCCGCTCGTCGGTCGCCTCGGCCGCATCCTCGGTCCCCAGGGCAAGATGCCGAACCCGAAGGTTGGCACCGTCACGACCGACGTGCGCAAGGCGGTCGAGGAGTCGAAGGCCGGCAAGGTCGAGTACCGAACCGATCGCACGGCGATCGTCCATCTCGTGATCGGCAAGAAGAGCTTCCAGTCGCGGGCGTTGCTCGAGAACTACGCGGCGGTGCTTGACGAGCTGATCCGCGCGAAGCCGTCGGCCGCGAAGGGGCGTTACCTGCACTCGATCACCTTCGCCACGACCCAGGGCCCCGGCATCAAGGTCGACCCAAGCCGCACCCGCGACATCGTCGAGGAGGCATCCGCTCCGGCGGCTGCGTAACCTCTCAGAGTCGAGGCCACCTTAGACCTCCGGCTGGCTTGGCCGTAAGCCCGGAATAGGAGCCAGATGAACCGAGCAGAGAAAGCCGCGGTGATCGATGAGATCGCCGCCAACATCACCGACGCAAGCGCGATCTTCGCGGTCGACTACCGCGGCATCACGGTGGAGCAGGCGCGCGATCTGCGCGCCCGCCTGCGCGCCGCCGACGCAACCTTCCGCGTCGTCAAGAACTCGCTGACCGAGCGCGCCGCCGACGCCGCTGGGGTCGAGCGGCTGAAGCCGCTCCTCGAAGGGCCCACGGCGCTGACTTTCGTCCGCGGCGACGGTGCGTCCGCAGCGAAGGCGCTCGCCGACTTCGCGCGCGTTACGCAGCTGCTTGCCTTCAAGGGCGGCTTGATGGATGGCGCGGCGCTCTCGCCCGCTGAGCTCACCGCGATCTCGCGCCTGCCCTCCCGCGAGGTTCTCTACGGCCAGCTCGTCGGTCTGGTCGCGAGCCCGATCTCCGGACTCGCCCGCACGCTGAACGCGCTGATTGCCAACCTCGCGATCGGCCTCGGCCAGGTCCGCGACCTGAAGCAGGCCGGCGAGCCCGCACCGGCGGACAACGCCGGCAGCGAAGCCCAAGCACCGGCCGACGAGCCTGGCGCGGAGCCGGCGGAACAAGCAGCGACGGCGCAGCAGCAAAGCGCAAGTGAGCCCGAGGAGGAGTCGCCGCAGGCGAGCTCCGACGAGCACTCCGACGACCCTGAGGACGCGCCAACAGACGCGTCGACAAGCGACGACGAGTAGGAGACGACGATGGCTGTAAGCACAGACGAGTGGATCGACGAGCTCAAGAGCATCTCGGTGCTCGAGCTCTCCGAGCGGATCAAGGCCCTCGAAGAGGCCTTCGGGGTTTCCGCGAGCGCGGCGGTCGCAGCACCCGCAGCGGGGGCGCCGGCGGCTGGCGGCGCGGCCGAGGACGCGGAAGAGGAGCAGACCGCCTTCACGGTCACGCTCACCGCGGCGGGCGACAAGAAGATCCAGGTGATCAAGGTCGTTCGCGCTGCCACCGGCCTCGGCCTCAAAGAGGCGAAGGCACTCGTCGACGAGTCGCCGAAGCCGGTCAGGGAAGGCATCGATCGCGAGGAAGCCGACGCTCTGCGCAAGGAGCTCGAGGAGGCCGGCGGGAGCGTCCAGGTCTCCTAGGAGCGCCGCCGGTTTGTTTGGACCGAATGGGCCACGATGCCCATTCGGCCCAATTTTTCGCTACAGTCAATCGGCTGACCGATAGTCGTAGCCGCCTCTCGCACGTCTGAGCCGCGCCACATACGCGGGTCAGAGAGGGCGGGGCCCGTGAGTGTCAGCGGCCTCGAAAGGGGCACGGCTTCGCTGTGCTAATGTTCTTGGCCTGCGCTCTCGCGCTTCTCGCTGTCCGTCTCTCGACCCCTCAGGAGTCGCACCTTGGCCGCTGCATCCGTCCTTCGGACGCGCCGTAGTTTCGCGCGTCTGAACAAGCCTCTCGATGTCCCGAACCTCATTGATATCCAGCGCCGGTCGTTTGACTGGCTGACCGAGCCGAAGGCCGGTGGCCTGCGCGAGACGATCGACGACATCTCGCCGATCGAGGACTACACCGGCAACCTCGCCGTCCAGTTCGGGGAGTTCGTCTTCGACGAGCCCGTCGCGCCGATCGAGGAGTGCCGTGAGAAGGACCTGACGTACGCGCGGCCACTGACCGTGACGGTCGCATTCATCAACCGGGAGACCGGCGAGATCCGCGAGCAGTCGGTGTTCATGGGCGACTTCCCCTGGATGACCGAGCGCGGCACCTTCATCATCAACGGCACCGAGCGGGTTGTCGTGACTCAGCTCGTGCGTTCGCCGGGCGCCTACCTGATGGAGCCGAAGGATCGCGAGAAGCAGGTCTTCGTCGCGAACCTGATGCCCGCCCGCGGCTCCTGGCTTGAGCTCGAGATCGACAAGAAGGGCAAGGTCTACGTCCGTATCGATCGCAAGCGCAAGCTGCCGGTCACGGTCCTGCTGCGCGCGATGGGCTACGCGAGCGACGACCAGATCCTGGCGCTGTTTGACAACTCGCACTACATCCAGAACACGATCGAGTCGGACACCGAGCAGACCCGCTCCGAGGAAGGCGCGCTCGTCGAGCTCTTCAAGAAGCAGCGCCCGGGCGAGCCGCCGAGCGTCGAGAACGCGCGGGCCCTGCTCAACCAGCTGTTCTTCGATCCCAAGCGCTACGACCTGACGCGCGTCGGCCGCTACAAGCTGAACTCGCGCCTCAACCTGGACATCGACCTCGACGTGCGCACGCTGACGCACGAGGACATCATCGCCCTCGTCCGCGAGCTCGTGATGCTGCCCAAGCGCCTCGGTATGCCCGAGCGCCCCGAGATCGAGATCAAGGATTACGCGGCCGAGGCAGTCAGCATGCCGCGCGAGCCGATCCTCGAGCACCTCGACGAGTACGAGCACTTCGGCAACCGCCGGTTGCGCACTGTCGGCGAGCTGATCCAGGAGGCCTTCCGGATCGGGCTCTACCGGATGGAGCGCGTCGTCCGCGAGCGCCTGACGACTGAGGACGCCGACACGATCACGCCCCAGACGATCATCAACATCCGCCCGGTCGTGGCTGCGCTGAAGGAGTTCTTCGGCTCGTCACAGCTCTCGCAGTTCATGGACCAGACGAACTCGCTCTCCGGCCTCACGCACCGCCGCCGCCTCTCGGCGCTCGGCGCCGGCGGCCTGACGCGCGAGCGCGCGCCGATCGAGGTGCGCGACGTCCATCCGACGCACTACGGCCGGATGTGCCCGATCGAGACGCCGGAGGGTCCGAACATCGGCCTGATGGGCTCGCTGTCCTCCTATGCCGAGGTCTCCGAGCACGGCTTCGTCACAACCCCTTATCGGGTCGTGAAGGACGGCGCGCTGACCGACGAGATCGTCCATCTCGACGCGACGCAGGAGGAAGAGCGCGTGATCGCGCAGGCGAACACGCCGATCGATGCGAAGACCGGCCGCCTCAAGGGTCCGGAGATCCTCTGCCGCACGCAGGCCGGCCAGTACGTCACCGTCGGCCCGAAGGACGTCGATCTCGTCGACGTCTCACCCGAGCAGATCTGGTCGGTGGCGACCGCGATGATCCCGTTCCTCGAGCACGACGACGCGAACCGCGCGCTGATGGGCTCGAACATGCAGCGCCAGGCGGTGCCGCTGCTGAAGACCGACGCGCCGCTGATCGGAACCGGCATGGAGCGCCGTGCCGCGCTCGACACGGGCGACGTGCTGCTCACCACGCACGCCGGCACGGTCAGCTACGTCGACGCGAACGAGGTGACGGTCGAGCGCAGCGACGGCACGGTCGACAGTTACAAGCTCCAGAAGTTCATGCGCTCGAATCAGGGCACGCTGATCCACCAGAAGCCGCTCGTCGCAAGCGGGCAGAAGGTGGGTAAGGGCGACGTCCTCGCCGACGGCTCCTCGACCGATCGCGGCGAGATGGCGCTCGGCAAGAACCTGATGGTCGCCTTCATGTCCTGGGAGGGCTACAACTTCGAGGACGCGATCATCCTCTCGAAGCGCCTCGTCCGCGACGACGAGCTGACCTCGATCCACATCGAGGAGTACGAGATCGACGCGCGGACGACGAAGCTCGGCGACGAGGAGATCACGCGCGACATCCCGAACCGCTCGGAGGAGTCGCTACGCAACCTCGATGACCGCGGCATCGTGCGCGTCGGCGCGGAGGTCGGCTCCGGCGACCTGCTCGTCGGCAAGGTGACGCCCAAGGGCGAGACCGAGCTCACCGCCGAGGAGAAGCTGATCCGCGCGATCTTCAAGGAGAAGGCGCGCGAGGTCCGCGACACCTCGCTCAAGGTCCCCCACGGCGAGGGTGGCGTCGTGATCGACGTCATGACCTTCAGCCGCGACAAGGGCGACGATCTGCCGCCCGGCGTCAACGACCTCGTGCGGGTGTTCGTCGCCAAGAAGCGCAAGATCTCCGAGGGCGACAAGCTCGCCGGGCGCCACGGCAACAAGGGCGTCATCTCGAAGATCGTCGACGAGCAGGACATGCCGTTCCTCGAGGACGGCACGCCCGTCGACGTCATCCTCAACCCGCTCGGCGTTCCCAGTCGCATGAACGTCGGCCAGATCCTCGAGACGCACCTCGGCTGGGTCGCGGCGCAGGGCTGGTACGACGACGGCTCAGAGGCCTACAAGCACGCCCACCAGAAGGGCGCGAACGGTCGCGTGTATGTCGCCAGCCCGGTGTTCGACGGCGCGACGGTCGCCGACGTGGATCTGGCGCTCGTCAGCTGGCAGAACGATTACAAGGGCGCGATCCAGATGGACATCGACCGCAACCGGCGCGCGGGCGAGCAGGCCTCGGGCAAGGTCACTCTCTACAACGGGCGGACGGGCGAGCCCTTCGAGGAGCAGATCACCGTCGGCTACATGTACATCCTGAAGCTCCTGCACCTCGTCGACGACAAGATCCACGCGCGCTCGACGGGCCCGTACTCGCTTGTCACCCAGCAACCGCTCGGCGGCAAGGCGCAGTTCGGCGGACAGCGCTTCGGCGAGATGGAGGTGTGGGCGCTCGAGGCCTACGGCGCGGCGTACACGCTCCAGGAGATGCTGACGATCAAGTCCGATGACACGGTCGGGCGCGTGAAGGCCTACGAGGCGATCGTCAAGGGCGAGAACATCGCGGAGCCCTCGATCCCCGAGTCCTTCAAGGTTCTGCTGAAGGAGATGCAGTCGCTGGCGCTCGACGTCAACGTCGTCTCCGAGGAGGGCCAGCGCGCCGAGATGCGCGACGAGGACGACGATCTGCTGCGCGCCGCCGAGGAGCTCGGCATCGACCTCTCGGGTGTGCGCGTGGACGAGGAACTGCCGGGCGCCGAGGCTGCGCTGGACGCGGAGGGCGCCGACGGCGACCCCGCTGATGAGGACGATGGCGGCGGCGAGGTTCGCGACTCGATCGACGATCTCGACGACATGCCCGAGACCACGCTCGTCGGCGCCGACGTGCTCGGCATCGACGGCGACGAGCTCGACGAGGTCCCGATGGACGTCAGCCTCGAATCACTTGCACAGGACGAATCGCTTGACGAGGAGACAGCGTGATCGACATCAACAACTTCGACGCCATCGAGATCAGTCTCGCGTCTTCGAAGCAGATCCGGGGCTGGAGCTCCGGCGAGGTGACAAAGCCGGAGACGATCAACTACAGGACGCTCAAGCCGGAGAAGGATGGCCTTTTCTGCGAGCGCATCTTCGGTCCGACCAAGGACTGGGAGTGCTACTGCGGCAAGTACAAGCGAGTTCGTTACAAGGGCATCGTCTGCGAGCGCTGCGGCGTCGAGGTGACGCGCTCCAAGGTGCGCCGCGAGCGCATGGGGCACGTCGATCTGGCGGCGCCGGTGAGCCACATCTGGTTCTTCAAGGGCGTCCCGAGCCGGATCGGATACCTGCTCGACATGGCTCCGAAGGAGCTCGAGAAGGTGCTCTACTTTGCCGCCTCGATCGTGACCTGGGTCGACGATGAGGCTCGTACGCGCGACCTCGACAAGCTCGAGGGCGAGATCAACAAGGTTCTCGACTCGTATGCCGCCGAGCGCGAGGAGCGCCTGCTCGAGCTGCGGGAGTCACTCGCACGGCGTGAGGAGTATCTGCAGACGGGCAAGCAGACCGGCTTCTCGCCGGACGATCACCTGTGGGCCGACGCGCTCGACATCAAGGTCGCGAAGCTGTCCACCGAGGACCGCGAGAAGCACCTCAAGGATCTCCGCAAGAGCTTCGACGGGGAGATCTCCGACACCGCCGCCTACATCGACGACGCCGCTGAGCGCGTCCGCCAGGTGTGGGAGCTCTTCAAGGCGATGGAGCCGAAGCAGATCGAGCACGACGAGACGCTGTTCCGCGAGCTCAAGGAGCGCTTCGGCAGCCCCTACGGCTTCGGCGAGTACTTCCGCGGCGGCATGGGCGCGGAGGCAATCCGCGACCTGCTCCAGCAGGTCGATCTCGAGGCTGAGCGGATCGAGCTCTCGGAGGTCATCAAGACCGCGAAGGGGCAGCGCCAAGCGCGCGCCGTCAAGCGCCTGAAGGTCGTCTCGGCATTCATCCAGTCGGGCAACAAGCCGGAGATGATGGTCCTCGACGCAGTCCCGGTGATCCCGCCGGAGCTGCGCCCGATGGTCCAGCTCGACGGCGGCCGGTTCGCGACCTCGGACCTCAACGACCTCTACCGCCGCGTCATCAACCGCAACAA